>NZ_JBCITM010000007.1:0-191756 GCF_039414295.1 Anoxynatronum sibiricum
GCCACTATCCTTGATAATAGAGGATAGGAATACCCTTTCTCAAAGCAATATCACCCCTCAAAACTGATTCTAAGCGCAAAAAAGCCATGTTTCATCTCTAAAACATGACTTTTTCGACAACCTCAAGTCCGGAAGACATTACCGGACTTTTTTGATTGTTTTTATATAAAATGATTATCATTCCCATTTATGGATATAATACTAATATGTGAGTAGACGGGATTCCCCGTAGAATAAACCCATTAACCGAGAATCAAAAGGAGGATACAGATGACTTATCAACTACCTAAGTTACCTTACGATTACAATGCACTGGAACCACACATTGATTCATTAACCATGGAAACTCACCATTCCAAGCATCATCAAGCCTATGTCACCAAACTGAATGAAGCGCTGGAAGGGCATGAAAACTGGCAACAACTGGAAATCAAGGAGTTGGTTGCCCGTTTAAGCGAACTCCCCGAATCCGTTCGCACTGCAGTGCGGAACAATGGCGGCGGTCATTATAACCACTCCCTGTTCTGGGAGCTCATGTCACCCTCTCCCAAAACCGAACCCACTGGAAAACTGGCAGCTAAGATCAATGAAGTCTTTGGCAGTCTGGAAAGCTTCAAGGAAAAGTTTAAACAGGCGGCACTGGGCCGGTTTGGCAGCGGCTGGGCGTGGCTGGTTCTTGACAACGGCCAGCTGGCAGTGGTTTCCACCGCCAACCAGGACAACCCGGTTACCGAAGGCAAAGAAGTGCTCATGGGCATTGATGTCTGGGAGCATGCTTATTATCTGAAGTATATGAACAAACGCCCTGACTATGTGGATGCCTGGTGGTCAGTGCTTGATTGGAAAAAAGTGGAAGAGCGTTTTGAGGCCCTTTCCAAATAGTGTCACCGGTTCGAACTGCTATGACACATGACTGATAAACCCCCAATGCTTAAATGCACTGGGGGTTTGTTGTGACCGCCGCTTTTCAACTTATCTATTGTCATGGTAAAGTAGAAAGATGCCAGCGAACAGGCTGAGATAGCACCGAATCCTTCCTCTCATTTCGGTGCATGAAATGAAAGACTCACTGACCGCTGGTAAGTTTGAGGAATACACCGTTCCCGCGGCCACTTGGGCTGTTTTCTCAGGCGAAGGCACTGGCCGCTCCATTCAGGAGCTGGAGAAGCGTATTATCACCGACTGGCTGCCCACCTCAGGGTATGAGTATGCCAACGCCCCGGACATCGAGGTGTATCTTGATCCAAATCCTGAGAACACAAAGTATGAGGTATGGATTCCCGTTCAGAAAAAAAATGACTAACCGGAACATCTCAAGGCTCCAGCAACAAAGCTCTCACCGGAGATGCTTCAGCCCCCTTGATCTTTAGAGGCACCGCCACCAGGAGGTAATCTCCCGGTGGCACCGCTGCCAGACGAAGGCCTTCAAGAATTAAAATCCCGTTTCCCAGTAGTGTTTTATGGGTCATGCGATCTGGCTGATCCCGCTCAATACCCAGGGAATCAATGCCGACCCCCGTCACGCCTAACTCTTTAAGGTAGGCAGCGCCTGACCTTTCCAGGTAGACAAATTCAAAGTCGAATGTTTCGTGAAAAGAGTTGCGTGTTTTGAGTAAAACGAACTTTCCCGATGAGATCTCTTTTTTTTCCAGATCCTGTTGTGTGATTCCACCCGCTGCTTCTGTCAGATCCACCACCTGACAAGGCGTGACCACTTGTTCTAAACGAAGGTCATTCAGTGTCTCCCCTCCTGGAATCATATGCAGCGGCATATCCAGATGGGTGCCGGTATGCATTCCCAGGGTCACTGTTGTTTCATAGGCTTCGCTTGCTGTAAAGTCCCGGGTGACTTGAATCCGGGGCTTGTTTTCTTCCCGGTTTTTATAGACCATCATATTTTCAGAGATTTCCATGCTGATATCGATGATTGTGCCTGGCCACTTCATCACTTTTCCTCCTTTTCTTCCAATGCTGATGCATGTTTCAACCGCTCCTCATAGGCTGGGCCTTGCGATCCTTTCGGGTAGGATTTCACCGCTTCAGGATGTGCTGCTGCCCATGATATCAGTTGGTCAATCCATATCCACGAGGCTTCCACTTCATCCCAATGGGTAAAGGAGCTTTGATCTCCCTTCATGGCGTCCAGCAACAGTTTTTCGTATGCCTCGGGTGTATTGGTACCCGCCAGGCAGTTCTGGCAGAAATCCATGTTGACAGCCATCAGTTTGTTCAAAGTTCCCGGTTCTTTTGTGTTGAAAGACAAGACAACGCCTTCCTGAGGCTGTATCTGTATGATGAGCCGATTCGGCGCAAGCTGCTGCTGGGTTTGCCTGAGGCTCCACGATCCCATGGGCAGCTTGTACTGGATCATGATGCCAGCTGTTTTTTCTGCCAGCGCTTTCCCTGTGATCAGGAAAAAGGGCACGCCCTCCCAACGGGGATGATCCAGAAAAACTTTCAGGGCTGCGAAGGTTTCTGTCGTGGAATCCGGTGCCACTTTCAGTTCGTTGTGATACCTTTCATACTGCCCCAGCACCAACCTGTTTTCCATCTCTTCCGTTTCAAACGGTACCAGACTTCGAAGAATTTTCACTTTTTCAGCCCGAAGATTTTCAGCCGTCAGATAATCCGGCATCTCCATAGCCGTCAGTGCCAGCATCTGCAGCATATGGTTTTGAACCATATCCCGTAGCGCTCCAGCCTGGTCGTAATAAGCGCCCCGGGTACCCACCCCCTCCATTTCTGTTGAAATAATCTGCACATGATCAATGTGGTCTGCATTCCAAGTTGGTTCAAAAATCTGGTTGGCCGCACGGATGGTCATCAGGTTTTGCACCATTTCCTTGACCAGATAATGATCAATCCGAAAAAGCTCTTCTTCCTCAAAAACCATCCTCAATGTCTGATTAAGTTCTCTGGCAGAGGCGGCATCCCGCCCAAAGGGCTTTTCAATCATCATGCGCTGCCATCCATACTTTCGGTTAACGATTCCATGGTTTTTCAGATGCTGCACAATGGTTCCAAAATATTCAGGTGAGACCGCCATGTAGAAAAGTCGATTCCCACTGCTTTCTGTCTTTTCTCCAAGAGTGTCCAATTTCTTTTTCAGCGACTCATACTGATCTCCCTGATCAAACTCAAGGGACTGGTAGTGGAATCTGCCTGCCAGCTTGTTCCAGACAGATTCCTCAAAGGTTTGACGGGTATGGGCTTCAGCCTGCTGCCTGACAGATGCCACGTATTCATCAGTATTGTGTTTTTTTCGGGCAACCGCCACCACTCCGAAAGCTTTAGGGAGCAACTCTTTTGCTTCCAGATGGTAAAGGGCTGGCACCAGTTTTCGACTGGTCAGGTCTCCGGTGGCACCAAAGATCACCATCAGGCAGTTCATTGCTCCCGCATCCTGCACCATTAGGTTTCCTCCTTTTTCACCGTTGCATGGCCGCCAAACTGGTTTCTCAGACCAGCCACCACTTTTCCGGAAAAAGTGTCTGCCTGTTGAGACCGGTAACGAGTGAACAGTGAAGCGGCAATGACGGGCACCGGTACAGACAGGTCAAGGGCTTCCTGCACGCTCCAGAGGCCTTCGCCGGATGCGTGGACAACCCCTTTGATGGAGGCCAGATCCGGGTCTTCCTGAAAGGCTTTCTGTGTCAGATCCATTAACCAGCCCCGAATCACTGATCCATGACGCCACACCTCTGCCACCTGGGCATAATCCACATCAAAAGGGCTTTCCTTAAGAATTTCAAACCCTTCTCCGATGGCCTGCATCATCCCATATTCAATCCCGTTGTGGATCATTTTCACATAATGACCGGCACCTTCCGGGCCCACATGGGCCAATCCGCCAGGCACACAAAGATCCCTCAGCACCTCTTCCAACTGGCCGTAATCCTCATCACTGCCCCCCACCATCATGCAGGCTCCATGCCGGGCACCTTCAATACCACCGCTGGTGCCAATGTCCATAAAATGAATCCCTTTTCCCTTCAGCTCACCGGCCCGGCGCAGGGTATCCCGGTAATGGGAGTTACCGCCATCAATCACCAGGTCGCCTGCTGCCAGCAAGGGCGTCAGGTCCGCCAACACTGCGTCCACCGCCGCTCCTGCTGACACCATGATCCAGATCCTCCGGGGATGGTCCAGCTGCTTCACCAGATTCTCCAAAGAGTCAGTTCCCTTAATGCCTTCTGCCTGAAGGGCTTTCACTTTATCGAGGCTCCGGTTATAGCCGATCACGCTCTGACCCCGCTCTTGCATGTTCAGGGCCAGCTGGAACCCCATTTTTCCCAGACCAATTAATCCGATCTTCATGTGAACATCCTCCTTCTCCGATATAGAATAGATCTTCATTCATTTTTGACCGACAGTACGGTGATAACTGTTGACAGTCGTGTGGCAAAATCAGTGATGCGTCACAAACAGGTTTATGGTAAAAACAACCTTTGAAACAGTTTTTTCTGCCAGGGCTTAAACGAATCTTTTAACTGGGTCAATGCCGCTCCTCCAAAAATTTCCGATTTGCTGGGATAGGCATAGATGATGTTCATGAAATCCGACACTTTCAACTTCTTCACAATGGCCAGGGAGGCCAGGGAAATCATCTCTCCCGCCTGTTCGCAGACCAGCGTGGCGCCGATGACCCGCTTTTTTCGGTCCAGCACCAGCTTCAGGAATCCCTCCCGGTCATCCTCGATGACGGCCCTGTCCACCTCCCGGAAAGGATGGGTGATGACCGACCCCAGGAGGCCGGCTTCTTTGGCGGTTTCTTCCGTGTAACCGGCGTGGGCCGCCTGGGGGCTGGTGTAGGTGGTCCAGACCACATGGCGGTAATCCACTTTTTTCTTCAGGGGCAAAAACAGGTTCCGCACCACAATCCCCGCCTGGTATCCGGCCATGTGGGTGAACTGATAGGGGCCTGCAATATCACCGCAAGCGTAAATATGAGGCTGGCTGGTTTGCAGGGCTTCGTTCACCACCACAAACCCCCGCCGGTCCGTTTTCACAGCGGCAGCCTCCAGGCCCATGCCTGTCGAAGCCGGCTGGCGGCCCAGGGCGATGAGGAAGGTATCTCCTTCGAGGATCGATGGTATATCTTTTTTGGTTTCCTTCAATGAAAGACTGATCCGGCTCTCTTCCTGGGAAACACCGGTGATGTCACGGCCATAGAGGAACCGGATGCCGTCGGCTTCCAGTTTTCTGGCCATGATCTCGCCCACCTCCGGTTCATCTTTCTTGAACAGCCCATGACCACGAAGAATGACTGTTACCCTGGAACCCAGGTGAACAAATGCCTGGCCAATCTCCATGGCGATGGGGCCGGCCCCCCAGATCATCAGGTGCTCCGGCAGTTTTTTTAGGGAGAACAGTGTTTCATTGGTGAGATAGCTCACCTTATCCAGTCCTTCCAGTTTTGGAACCTGAGGACCGGAACCGGCTGCAATCACAATTCTTTTTCCTGTCAGAACCCGGTCCCCCGCCTGGACCGTATGCGCATCCAGCAACCTGCCATGAGACTGGATCACTTCCACTCCCATGGACTGGAAACGTTCCACTGAATCGTGGGGGGCAATTTCTTCGATGACCCGATGGACCCGGTTCATGACTTTTTCAAGGTTCACAGGCGCCTGGGTACCGTCCAGTCCCATTTTTTTGGACTGCCTGATCCAGTTTGCCAGATGGGCACTGGCCAGGAGGGATTTGCTGGGCACACACCCGGTGTTGAGGCAGTCGCCCCCCATTTCATTCCCTTCAAGCAGGGCCACTTTTGCCCCCAGGGCGGCGGCACCCCCTGCCGTCACCAGCCCGGCGCTCCCGCCGCCGATGACGATGACATGGTATTCGTATGACATGAGTACAACTCCTCTCTCCCCGGTTCTTCAACCCAGTCTGATAGTCAATGCTGGCCACAGCTATTGACAGCTGGAGGCAGTCAGGAAACTATCAGATAAATCCGTCTCGGCAACTCTATTTCCACTGTCTGACCGACACTCAGGTCACCATGGAAATTGTCATCAATCCAAAGGGGGATGTCATCCACCAACACTTTCACCCTTCGGCTTTTTCCCATGTATCGTATGTCAGTGACTCGTCCGCCTGCATCCCCTGGCGTCATGACAATCCCACGTTCTGGAATCAGTCCCGTGGCCGGGCCTTCAGGGATGCCTTCTGCGGGGAAACGCCCCAAAGCACAGTGAAAAACCTCTTGGGCAACAGATCCCTCCACCAGATTCCCAGCTTCCATGAAACGGGCAGTTGCCCTCTTTTTCGGTCGTTCATAGAGCTCTTTGGGGGTGCCCGACTCCAGCACCTTTCCCTCTTTCAGCAACAGTATTTCATCGGATAACTGCAGGGCTTCTGTCACATCATGGGTGACAAAAATAACCGTCAGGTTCATCTGGCGCTGCAGCGTCTTCACCTGTTGGCCAAGTTCACGACGAAGGGAAGGGTCCAGGCTGGAAAAGGGTTCATCCATCAACACCAAAGAACTTCCAGGTGCCAGGGCTCTGGCAATGGAAACTCGCTGCTGCTGCCCCCCGGAAAGGGTTCCCGGCATTCGGCACTCCAATTCACTGATTTGAAGCACTGCCAATAACGCCTTCACTTGTTCCCCGATTTTTCCCCTGTCCCAGCCAACTGTTTCCAGCCCAAAGGCGATGTTCTGGTATACCGTTAAATGGGGAAAGAGCAGGGGCTGCTGAAAAATCATGGGGATTCTGCGCCCCTCTGCCGGAACCGCTGTCACATCCCGGCCCTCCAGGAGAATGCGGCCCTCCTCCGGCTTTTCAAGCCCGGCAATCAGCTTCAGCAGGGTGGTTTTACCCGTTCCAGAATCTCCCAGTATGGTATGGAAGCACCCCTTCGGCGTTCGGAAGCTGACAGATTGGATGACTGGCTGCCTATTCAGTTTTTTTGACACATTCACCAGCTCAAGCATGGGCAGCCTCCTTTAAAACAGGTAGTCGGTGTTGGACGAACTTCGGCGAACCCAGCCATCGGCCAGGTAAAACAGGCTCAGGTGAATGGCCAGGAACAGGGTACCCATGACAGCACCAGTCCCCCATTGACTGCCGGTCAGGGCTGGGTACATGAGCATGGAAAAAGTGAGCACATTGCCTCCCCCCAGCAATAACACAGAAAAGAGCTCTGAAAAAGACAGTAAAAACCCGATGCAGAAGGAAAAAAAGACACCGGGCACCATCAAGGGCAGCAGCACTTTCCGATGATAGTAAATGGTGCTGCAACCCAGGGTTTTGGCTGTTTCTTCCAACTCGCTGCCAATTCCTTTCTGGTAGGCTGTCAGGATTGCCGTGGCATAGGGAAGGCTGATGATCACGTGTGCTGTCAGGACAGCGGCTCCGGTGTTGGCCAGGGAAAGCCGCAGCATCACCAGGTGGAGGCTGAGCATCAGCACCACCGCCGGCACATACAGGGGCAGGGAAATCAGCGCAAACCATGTCAGGGAAACGGATGGCTCCATCCGGGACAGGCTTCGTGCCGTCACCAGGCCCAAAAGTGTGGTGATGAGGCCGGTGAGGAAGGCCAGCCGGACACTGGTGTAAAGCCCTGGCAGGAACAGGGCATTGCGCCCCAGGGTGTTTTCCCAGAATTGCAGGGAAAAACCCCTGGGAATCAGTTCCGGAAAGGGAATGGCTGCAAAGAAGGAAAAGAGGATGACGTAGCCCATGGGCAAAAGCCACAAAACCGAGATCAGCATCAGGCCCACGGAACCCACACTGATGAACCCCGGCGGGGTGTCCTTCCCCTTGTCTGAAGCGGGAAAACCCCGAAAAGTCGTGGTGCTTTTCAGCAGCCAGTTAAGCAGGCTCAGGTACAAGCCAGCGGCGGATGCGCCAAGGACCAGCATCACCATTCCCTGGGCCATGGCTTCGTAATAACTGGAAAGACCGGGGCGCAGGTACAGGCTGTAGAGGCTGGCTGACAAGGGACGGGGAGAAAAGGCACTCATCAGATGGGGAACCTCAAAGGATCCCAGGGCATAAGCAAAATGCACCAGGCAGCTCCACAGAATGACCCGGCGGCATAATGGCAGGTAAATTGCAAACAGCTGCCGCAGCCGTCCGGCACCCAGGGTGCGGGCAACACCCCGGTACTGGCGGTTGATGCGGGTCATCACCGTCAGGGTCATGAGGGCGACGAAGGGAATCCCCTTAAAGGCGTAGACCCAGATCATGCCCACCCCGGCAGCATCAAAGATCAGCGGTGGAAAAGACCCCGGACTGTCAATGACACCCAGGGCCAGGGCCAGTCTTGACAACAGGCCGGCCTGGCCCAGCAGCAGGAACGCCAGAAAAACCACGTACAGGTAGGGAAGCACCAGGCCTGCCTGCATCACCCGTTCCGACAGGCGGCGCAGCAGCCTTGTTTCGCTGGTGGCAATGGCATAGGCTGTCAGGGTTCCCGCCACCGCAGCCAGCAGGGAGGCGGCAACCGCCAGGTAGAGGCTGTAGAAGGCGTTCATCCAAAACCCGGACTGGCTCAGCAGGGTCCGGTAGTGGACCAGCGTCAGGGCGTCCCCTGAATCGCCGGAATCAGTGAGACTGGTGATGAACATGAGCACCAGCCCTCCCGCCACCATAAGGATCAGGGTCATAACAGGAAGCAGTCTTCGGATGTTTCGGTTCATCAGCGTCCCCCCACTTCCTCCTGCCAGATTTCTTTGATCCAGTCAATGGTTTGGGCATGCATTTCAGGCACCCGGGAAGCGGCCAGCATTTCCAGGGAAGGCATCCCCGGCTGGTATTCAATGGCGGCCAGTTCCTGCTGCAGTTCAGCTGTCAGTCGGGAGGGATCAATGGCGGGCATATCCCCCCATACCTCCGGGTTGTACTTGTGCAGCTGGGCTTCCGGACTTTGGAGAAAATCGATGACCAGCAGGGCGCCCGCCTTTTCAGGGGCGTTGAATGGCACCGCCAGGTAATGGGAGTTGCCAATGCTGCCACTGTCAAAAATCAGGGTTTCCACGGTTTCCGGAAAGACCCCTTCCCGGATGAGCCCCAGCACCTTGCCCACTTCAAAGCCCATGGAAAAGGCGGTCTCCCCGTTTCGGAAAAAATCATCCAGCTGGGCCTGGGAGGCGGGATAGGCCTTCCCCTGGCGCCAGAGATGGGGTTGCAGCTCCCGGAAATAGTCCATGACCGGCTGAGAAATCTCATGAATTTCTTCCCGGCTCATTTCCCGGGTGAGTTCCTCCTCTGTCAGGTCAGTGAGCTCATAATAGGCGGACCGGATGAAGGCGGCCCCGGCAAAATCATCCACCGGGTTGGGGTAGGTAAATCTTCCCGGGTTCTCCCTGGCCCAGTCCAGAAGCTCTCCATAACCGCGGGGCGGCTCTGGAATGCGGGCGCTGTCGTAGGCCATGATCAGTTGGGCACGGCCCCAGAGGGCTTCAAACCCGCCGATGGGCACCCCGGTGTCAAAATGAAGGTCCGAGGATTCCGGGTTCATGTAAGCCTGCTGGTTGGGCAGCAGGTGGGTAAAAGGCCCCCAGAGGAGGTCGGCTTCCCGGGCTGTCCGAAAGTTTTCTCCGTTGATCCAGACCAGGTCTGCGGTTCCCCTGTTGAGGCCGCTGCGTTTCTCGTTGATGAACTTGGCCATGAATTCCGGTGCGTTCATGGGCACCCGGCGGAGGATGATTTGGTGTTGTTCCAGAAGCGCCGGTGCCACCCATTCGTCCATGTACCGGTTCACCTGGTCATTGCCGCCCCACATGACGATGGTGACGGTGGTGCCTTCTCCGGATGCCATCACTTCTTCCCAGTTGTCCGGCTGAAATACTTCCGGCGAGGCCTCCGGAACAGGGGACGCGCAGCCGGCAAGAAAGAACACAAACAGGAGCAGCCATAGAACCAGCTTGTTTCTTTTAAGGTGATGCCGATTAGATCCTTTCATCGAATCACTTACCCCCCCAGTTCTTGCAGTACTTTTTCTTACGGCTTCTAATTAATCTTCTTTTGGTCTTTCCATCAATTTACCATCAGTCTTTCATCAAGCTTTATCAAATTTTGAAGAGTTCTCCTCATGCCGGATCAGACGGTAAAACCGCCGGATGCCTGTGGCAAACATCAGGGCGTTGAAGGCCATTAAGAGGCCGAACCGGCCGGCCGGCCAGAGGATCATGGCGGTGAACAGAAGAAATGTCTCCGTCCGTTCTAAAATCCCCGGGTCATAGTGCATGCTTTTCTCGCCCTTGTTGGGAAACAGGGCTCCAGCGGCCAGAAAGGTGGAAAAATTAAAAATAACTCCTACAAAAAACAACAGGTGAGCCAGGGCATGCTCCGGTGCAATGGCATAAAAGCCCAGGATCACTGCCGCTTCCACCATCCGGTCCAAGATCAGGTCCATGAGAGCCCCGGTGGCGGAAACCCTGCCGCTGAGACGTGCCACAGTGCCGTCCAGCACATCCATGATGCCGGAAAGCCACAGCAGCCCCAAGGCCATCACCATCCACTGCCGGCTGACGAAGAACCCGGCAGCCAGGCCGGCGATGAATGCGGCAAGGGTAATCTGGACAGGGGTGAAGCCTGCCTGGTGCAGGTTTTTTCCCGTCCGGTCGAAAAGAGGTTGTACCCGGTGACGCAGTCTGGTATCAATCATCGGCAAGTCCTTCCTGTCTTTTACGGATCTGGCCTGGGATCAATGACACAAAAACAAAGAACACCGCTCCGATTCCCAGGTAAAACAGGACCCGTCCAGGATCCCCTTCCCCGGCGACCACGGATCCGGCCATGAAATTGTAGGCGGCAATACCGGGAATCATGCACACCCAGGACACCACTACATAGGTACCCAGGGAAATGCGGGTTAATCCGTAGGCAAAATTCTGCAGATTAAAGGGGAACAGGGGCACCATTCGTGTCACCATGAGCATCCGCCACCCCTGTTTTTCCACACCTCTGTCGATTCGCTGGAAGGTTTCGTTTTCATCCAGCCAGTTTTCCACCATCTTCCGGGCGGCGTAGCGGGCAGTGAGAAAGGCAGCGGCCGCACCCAGGGTGGAACCAATTGAAGTATAGACCGTTCCCCAGATAGGCCCGAAAGCAAGGGCACCCATGAGGGTCACGGCAAAACCGGGCAGCATCAGCAGGCAGGCGGCAATGTATATGAGGATGTAGACCACCGGCCCTGCCACACCGAAACCGGCAACCCAGTCCCGGAGGAGGGTGGCATTTTCCAGTCGGATGAATTGACTAATCCCGGACATTCGGACGATAACTATCATAATGATCAGCACGCCTGCAATGATCAGCAGCCTGCGCTGGTTTTCCTGTTTTTTCATCGTTGGTGCCTCCCTTGGATGGATTAACTATATTCAGCTCTCCAGCAGCTGGTGCATCATTCCAGCAAACACATCCAGCGGGCGTCTGTTGCGGCTGGATTTCATCCGCAGCATGGCTCCCTGAAAGCTGTTGACCAGGAACTCAGCCATTTGACGGCTGTCCGTGGCCAA
The DNA here is from genome assembly GCF_039414295.1 of Anoxynatronum sibiricum. Lineage (NCBI taxonomy): Bacteria > Bacillati > Bacillota > Clostridia > Eubacteriales > Clostridiaceae > Anoxynatronum > Anoxynatronum sibiricum. Next base: position 11,474 of record NZ_JBCITM010000007.1, read on the forward strand.
TGTGGATTCCTCTGACAGGCAATGGGCAATGTCCCCTGCAACAGCATCAAGTATTTCATCTGCTGTGGCTGCAATACGGTCGTTCAGGTCTCCCATCTCCTCTGAAAAGTTACCCACCAGGCATCCCATTTGGTAGTGAAAACCTTCCATCATTTGAATGTTGCCCAAAAAAAAGGCTTTGACCCGCTCTTGTGGGGGCATGGAAGGGTCTTTCAGCACCACTAGCAAGTGGTCCTTCAAGTGCTGGTGGTAGAAATGCAGGGCCTGAACCGCGTACTCCTCTTTACTTTCGAAGTAGTTATAAAAGGAGCCCTTGGGGATCCCCGCTGCATCTGCCAGCTCCTGGATGCCGGTACCGTGATAGCCCTGCCGGTAGATAATGTAAATGGTTTTTTCGATGATTTCGTTGCGTTTAAGCTGCTTTTTATCCAAAGTCAGCTGTGGGCTGGTCATACAATCCCTCCTGGCTATCTTATTCATACACATCTGTTTGCGGATGAAACGCAAACCATCCGAACCACATGACGTCATAGACATTGATCATGTCCAGTTGAGTACCCTCCAGGGGACCTTCCACAGCCGCTCCCCGTTCATTCCAAACTGATTGTGTCTGTTCATCAATGATACGGCCATTTTCAATCCTGAAGTTCAGTACCTGTTCTTCAATACCGCGATGGAATACCCGGCCTGTTTCCAGGGCCTCATCATAGAAGGCAGCCAGCGGCTCTTCTTCCACACTGAATTCCATTAATCCTTTAGATTTCAGGGATTCTTTCAGCACTGCAAAGGGGGTTTCGCTGATCCGGTTGGCCAGCACCACTTCCTTGGGGTTGAAACGGTCGTCCTGGTTCATGACCGGAAACATGAGCCGGTCGTTGTTGTAATAATCATCGCCACTCAGATAGGAGCCGTAGGGGTCCCGTTGATAATCCCGGATAAACCCGGTGTTTGTGGACAATACCCTTCCTTCCCCGTAGTATGCCTTCGCCAGGTGCCAGCGGGTCCAGATCACAGGAAATTCTTCCAGCCTTTCTCCCTTTGATTGTCCACTGACAGCCACACCCAGGATCTGGGGAATGTAGCTGGTGGTCGCCCGGTCGTACATCACCAGGTTGCTGTTCAGCAACTTGCCCGATGTGCCGTAGGTTGTCTCTCCCGCGGTCAACACCCCCCGGTATCCGATGGTGGATCCGGTCAGGGGGCAGTAGGTAATGCTTCGTTTTTCACCTTCGAAGGTTTCATTGACAATTTCATGCCAGACCAGAATACTCTGCGGGTACACATATACTCCTTCACTGCTTTCCACCACAAAGACCACGGCGAGATCTGACAGAAAACGATCCGCCTCTTCCATTGTCACATATTCGGGTGTTTCCAGGGGCGGAATGCCATCCATGGGAGGACCGCCGGCCTGGATGTTGGCAAAGAAATCATCCAGGGGTATGCCATCCTCAACTGCTGTGTCTCTCTGTGATGTTGACAGGCCACCTTCTTCAGTTTCAGCTCCACCTGACATTTCGTCAGATGCCGGGCTGCCGCACCCCGCCATACTGGTGATAGTAACCAACAGAATCATCAGACCCGATAATATCATCCCAAAATTTTTGCTGTTCCTGTTTCTCATAAGAACGCTCCTGTCTCCTGGCTTCTTCATTCATTTCCTTCCTTTGCAGGATCATACACCAGCAAACTCTCCGTTTCTCCTGTCAGGGCCACCTCAATGGCTTTTTTTAGAATGGCTGTTTGGGTATCCCGGTCACCGGCATGGCCAAATATGGTCCCCAGGGAATAGTTCACCTGGATGATCCTGGGCGGCCGCACAATTTTACCGATGTTGGGCAGGTTCATGAGGGAAACAGTTCGGATCCCTTTCTCTTCCATTTCCCGCTGGATCAGTCCCACGGACTGATGGCAGGTGTATCAGCCAGGTGTCAGGACTGCAATGTCCACCCCATCATCAAGCAGTATTTTTGCTGCTTCCGGTGCTGTTTCTTTCACCAGGGGGCCCACGTCCGGGATGTAGCCCATGAAGCTGATGTGATTGGCTGCCGCCGAATCCACATAACCCTCTGCCACGAGTTCTTCCAGTCGGTCCATGGGCAGGAGGCAGTTCACATCTGCCCGCACGTCGGTTTCATCATAATGGCCGTGTGTGATGGTGAGTTCACTTTTGGGGGTGTTTCTTGGAATCAGCCGGAAGCTGTGATCGCCATTCTTTGGTGTGAAGAGTTCTTGGTTTTTCAAGTGAACCCCGCCGGTGGTGACCAGGGCTACCCGGCATTTTTCACTTGGTTTGGTTACAGGCGCAATGACCGGGGCTGTCATGGGCCGGCCAATCTGAATTTCAAACAGTTTTGCCCGAATCCGTTCTTTATAGGTTAAACCGTCTTTTGCCATGTTTATTTCTCCCTTCAGTTACTGTTCAGGCTCCTGCTTGTCTCTGAAAAACATGAGCAGCTCGCATCGCATCCTGTATATATGACCAGTCGTCTTATATTGATATATTATACCCGGTCAATTTCCTTAATAACAACAACTTTCAATTTTATTTGAAATTTATTCTCTTTTGTGGCTGCTAGTGTTCCGGAAAGCCGCAGTTGACACCGGGCAGTGATGGGTTGCTCCTTGGATTTTTACCATGCCTGAAAATGAAGGCAGGCACTGCTGCTGCTTGCCTGTAATAAGTGCTGCTTCTGTCATAAACAAACGACGATTCTTCCATTTGGTAAGTAATGAGGCCGGCGAAAGAGAGACTGGGAAAGTGTTGCCAGTTTCTTTGGGAAAGATGAGGTCCAGCAAATGATACGAAGACTGTCCCCCTCTGTGGACGGCTTCCTGACAGCCTGCACAGTAAGTCATGACGGGATGCTTGTGAAAGCGGGAAGCTCGTTTGCGCAGAAAAGACACCGGTTCATTGACGGAAGAACCCATGAGTTCTCCCTGTCCACAGCAGAGGGTACGGCCATCTGATTCATTCACTTTCACAGGATTCACACCTAAGCGTGTCATCAGGTGTCTGGCTGACTGCTGCACCTCCGGGTATTGACGGGTAGCACAGGAGTCCTGCACATGACAAGTGACAGGGGCATTGCTGAATGACATCGTGTTTTCCGGGAGACCTTGTTCGGCCAAGCAGGTCCAAAGAGACATGACGTTAAGTTGAAGATTCCCCTGACGAAGAACCTGCAAACAGTTTTGGCAAGCAGTGATTATTTCGACTGCACCGGATTGGGCAATTTTATTTTCCAGGTGACGAAAGCGCTTTTGAAAAAGCAAGGGCTGTTTTAGATATCTAGTTGGCTTCCCGCAACACGTGAGAAGCAATCCCACAGGTTCGTCATAGATTGCTTGAATGTGTTGATAGACTAGAAGAGCTTGCTGAGGCCGACTGGCGGACAGGCTGCACCCTGGCATAAACAGTTTTCGTACAGAGTCGGAAGGGGAGAGCACTTTAGAAAACCAGGGAGAAAAACTGAGTGCTTGATGAAGTTTGATGCCAAGATGACTCACAGAGATCACTCCTTTTCATTGCTGGTAAACAGGGCCACTCCAAGGGTGTACCCTGACAATTATACCTTATTGAAAGGGGGTGAAAACCAGTTGTATGCATAAAATTCCTAAATTAAAAACAGGAAAATCATTAAAATATTCGATATGACTTCTGGGTAACCATGTGCTATGATTGTACTGCTCAAAACCTGAAGACTGAAATGATAGATAAACATTTATTTGTGTGACAGGTGGTTTTGCGGCAATCAAACTGTAAAGGATGAATGCTAAATGAATAGCAAAATAAAGATTTTGCTAGCCTTGATGCTGGCCTCGGTGCTGTTTTTCAGTGGATGTGGGGGTAACGATCCAGTTGAACCAGAACAGGAAACACAGCCGGAATCTGCTCCATCGGAAAATGTTGAGGCGGCAGAGGTGTCAAGCCTAACCACAGAAGAAGTGCAGGCCATTGTGGAAGCAGATGACTGGGTGCTTGTTGATACCCGTCTGAATGACGCGTACATAGGCTGGGCGCTGGAAGGTGTGTCACGGGGCGGCCACTTGCCCGGAGCTGTAGACTTTTCAGCTAACTGGTTGGTAACAGATCACCCAGAACTTGATGCGGCCTTGGAGAAAGCCCTGGATGAAAAGGGAATCACTCCTGATAAAAACATCCTTCTTTATGATGCCAATGGCACAGACGCCCAGGCAGTGAAGGGATACCTTGAAGGGAAAGGGTATGAAAACCTGTTTCTCTATGATGTGAAGGAATGGGCAGATGACCAGGGCCTTCCCATGGAAAGATATGCCAACTATCATCTCGTAGTGCCGGCCTATGTGGTCAACGAAATCATTGAAGGCAGAAAACCGGAAACCTTTGAAAATGCCGGCGAGATTAAGATCGTTGAAGCAAGCTGGGGCGAAGAGGAAACCTCTTATGCCAATGGCCACGTGCCCGGCAGTTTTCACATTAACACAGACCTGGTGGAGCCGCCGCCAGACTGGATGTTGGCAGATGCCGAAACCTTAACTGATTTTGCCCTGGAATATGGTTTTACTGTTGACGATACAGTGATTGTTACCAGTGAGTATCAGATGGCCGCCTACCGGGTAGCCGTCGTGCTTCGCTACATGGGTGTACAGGATGTGCGGGTGCTAAATGGCGGCCTGGGAGCCTGGATTGCTGCGGGCTACGAAGTGGAGACAGATCGGCATGATCCGGTGCCGGTGACCGATTTTGGGGCTGTGATTCCTGCCAACCCCGAACTGATCGTCACCATTGATGAACTGAAAAATGCCCTTGCCACTGATGACCAGTTTGTTTTAGTCGATAACCGCACCTGGGAAGAACACATTGGTGAAACATCAGGCTACAGCTACCATGACAAAGCTGGCCGTATTCCCGGAGCTGTCTTTGGACACGCTGGCTATGACGATGCCAATTCACTGCAGCATTTTCAAAATGTTGACATGACCATGCGTAATGGGGATGAAATCAAGGCGCTTTGGACAGGAGAAGGCATCAATTTGAACAAACATCTTTCCTTTATGTGCGGCAGTGGATGGCGGGCAGCAGAAGTGCTGTACTATGCACAGGTGATGGGGCTGGAAAACACCTCGCTGTACAGCGACGGGTGGATTGGCTGGAGCAATGATCCTTCCAACCCCGTGGAAACTGGCATTCCCCAATAAGGTGTGAGCAGCATGAAGCGACACATGAAGACATGGGTTTTATCACTGGCAATTGTCATTCAGGCAGGGTTGGTGGGGGGCATTGCTGCACTGCAGCGACTGACCAGGTTAAGGGCAGGCGTCATGCGCCACCTCTACCAGCGGCGCCTTCAATATGAGCAGACTTTCCTAACACCACAGTTTCTGTGGGGGCTTTCTTTTTTCAACATGGTCAGTGCCGGCCTGTGCCTACATCGGGCCCGCTGCCAGCATCGAAAGGAAGGCAGCGGTCGGGCAGTGACTTACTGGCTGATCGCCGGTGCGTTGAACTTATGGAATCTGTTTGTGATTCACGGCACAACCTTTAAGGATTTGCTGGCACACCCCTACTTTTTGCTGGCCTTCCACATTGTGTGGGTCATACAAGTCATAGTGGCAGTGATTACGGAACAATAGAAAAAAATCACTCTTTCGCTTATCCGATGATTGAATTATAACACCAACAGACTCTCCGGCTCTCCGTCAAGCGCACCCTCAACGGCTTTTTTGAGAATCTTTGTCTGTGCTTCCTCATCACCGGCGTGGCCAAAAATGGTCTCCAGGGAATAGCCCACATGGATCATCCGTGGCGGCCTTACAATTTTGCCGATATTAGGCAGGTTCATCAGAGTTACGGTTGAAATGACCGGTTCTGTCATGGGCCTGCCAATCTGAATTTCAAACAGCTTCGCACGAATCCGTTCCTTGTAGGTAAGCCCGTCTCTTGGCACTTCACCATCTCCTTCCACTTATGCATCCCTGACACACTCTTTTATTTGAATGAATCATCACAAATCATTTCTGGCTATGCATTTAATAGACGACTGGTCATCTATTATTCATTTAAAAAAATGCACCTCCTGTATTCAATTTATGTGCATCTTACCCCCCAGCTATCGTCTTTTATCGCTGCTGCAAAGACTTTTCGGATACTCAACGACCTATGATGTTATTGCAAGATGAACTTATTGGATGCCATGATGCCATTCATGAAAGGATTTTCAACTTAAGACAATGCCAAGGGTCCGAAAGGATATTCGTCGCCCTGGCCACAGGTGAATCATCATCCCGAACTATATCAAACGATAAAGATAGCCGGACACCACCGCCCCCACCAGGCTGTAAGCCAGGTACAGGAAAAATACTTTGCGTTTCACAATGGAATAAACGGCTGCCATGGCCGGTATGGAGGTGGCCGCACCGCCGATCATAAAGGCCAGGGCAGTTCCCTTGTCCATTCCCAAGTCCATGAGCCCTCTGATTACCGGCATGGCTGAAATGCTGCTGGCATAGGCAGGAATCCCCACCAGCGCTGCCAATAGAGGGCCGGCGTCGTTGCCACTGCCCAGCAACCCTGCCACCCACTCTACTGGTACGTACTGCACGATCAGCGCTTCCAGTACGAAGGCCATCAAAATGTATTTTCCAATGAAAATCCCCATAGTAATGGTGTTGATGATGAAGGACTTCATCATTTTTCCGTCCCATTTTCCATCAGGCTCCGATTCCTGTTGGCAGGATGATGTGCCACAGCCTTGTGTTCCCATGGAGTACCGCAATACCTCCGGTTCAATTCTGCCCGTTTTCATCAAATACCAGGTACTGTAGCCGGCCACAAGCCCTATGCCCAGAGTGGCCGTCAGACGGGCCACGGCCATTCCACCTCCCAACAGACTGTAAGTGAGTACAAAAGACTCAGGACTCATGAGGGGAGAAGTAATCCAGAAAGCCATGATGGGAGCCAGGGGAATTCCCGCCGCCAGCATGGCAGCAATGGCTGGAATGACACCACAGGAACAAAGCGGACTGAAGGCACCGGTGCCTGCAGCAACAGGAATGGAAACCAGTTCCCTTCCCCGAAAAGCTTTTTTGAAAGATTGCTCCAGCTTCAGGGTTTTAATCAGCGATGCCACCGAGATGCTTAATAAGAAGAATGGAAGAATGCTTTTGACTGCATTGACTGTAAATATCAGCACAAATAGAATGGTTTCATTCATGGAAAACGCTCCTTTTTTAATGTGTTTACATGTTTACTGTTTTTTCATGGAATCACGAGGACGTTCAACCTGCAGGTTCAGCCGATCTCTTGAAGGAGTGATCACATGAATGATTGAATTCATCTGGTTCAGGTAATCAATATGTTGTTTGGTGCATTTATTGTATTATGCAAATAAACAGCGTGATGACACTTTTCTAAATCTTTATCGCTCAACAGCAGTTGGGATTGGCTTCATCAAAGGCCTCCACCAATAGTGCCGCTGCCTGCAACACCTCCCGCACCCGACCTTCCGGCAGATTGGCTACAATTTTTCGATAGTAATCCTGAATCGATGCCTCCACTGTTTCAGCTGCTTCCTGACCTTTTTCTGTCAGACTCACCACCACCATTCGTCTGTCCTTTTCTTCCCGCATTCGCTCAATGTACCTGTCGCGCACCAGGTTGTTCACAATGCGTGTCATGGTGCTGGTGCGGGCATTGAGCTTTTCGCTCAGCTCATTCATGGTCAGGCGGGGGGTGCGTTTCAGCTGCGTGAGCACATAGGCCTGCGAGGTGGTGAAACCATGGGGCTTAATCTGATCACGTTCGAAAAGCTGCATCACCCGCACCAAATGCTGTACTGTCTGGCCCACTTCTTCCACACAGCAGTCAGTTGAAGTTTCACAGGTGCATTGGGTAGGTGCTCTTTGCCCGCTAACTGATTTCATGGTAACCTCCCCCTTTACTTATTTGTATCATGCAACTATTTGTGTGTCAATAGTTTTTTTATCTTTCCAATCAACACCACTGTTCTTTGTTTACATCAGGCGACACCCTGTGTGGATGCCTGGATTTGGTGGAGCCGCTTTGAAAATCCTGCCTTAGTCCAGTTTGAGTCCCATCGACATCAGGTCGTAATACTGTCCCTTTACCTTGAACTCCCGAGTGATAATGCCTTCCACCCGGAATCCTGTCTGATGATAAAGTCGAATGGCCCCCACATTATCGGTGCGTACCCGAAGATTAATTTTTCGGATGGTGCCCGTGCTTTTTGCCCAAATGATCAACCTTTCTAATAAAGCACTGCCTAATCCCTGTCCCCAAAATTCCCGCAGCACACTCATGCCAAATTCGCCTGCATGAGCAGTTCTGGGACGGTTGCCTCCCGTGAAATGGAGATTGCCGATGATGCGGTTCTCAGCTACTGCCACCAGGAACAGCGCGTTTGGCTGGCTGTTGACAGAGCGGATAAAATGGACCTCTTCTTTTTTCGTTATGTTCAGTTCCCCCGGCCCAAAGGTCAGGTTATCAGATTCCCGGCTAATCTGATTCATGTAGGCGATCAACGCTGCTGCATCCGCCTCCACAGCTTTCATGATATTCACCTTCTGGCCGCTTTTCAGGATGGCAGTGACCATGGTGTCCCTCCTTTGCCTTTGTCTCTTTGTCTGCACTTTTTTTTATTGCCATCGACTGAGGCTGCCTCTTCATGGAGACAGCCCTGATGTGATCATACAATCGATTGGTGGTGTTTTTGTTGCGTTTAAAGCAGGACGAATCCTATCAGCAATCCGGCAATAAGTCCGGCGTTGGCCATATGGCTGTGCATGCTGTTGGACTGGGGAATCAGTTCGTCATTGACAATATAGATCATGGCACCGGCAGCAAAAGCCAGAGAGCCGGCAATAAAAGCTTCTGAGATCCCAAAAACCAGCAACCCGATGGCAGTTCCAATGGGGGTCATCAGTCCTGCCCCCAGGGTGAACAAAATCACCTTCAGATTGGAAAGGCCGCCGGCTCTAAGAGGTCCGGCCACTGCCAGCCCTTCTGGAATATTATGAAGGCCTATGGCCAGTGCAATGACCATTCCCAGTTCCTGACTGGCCTCCAGCCCGGCTCCGATGGCCAGCCCTTCCGGCACGTTATGTAACGCAATGCCCATAAAAATCAGATAACCTGTTCGCAATACCGTTTGGCTATGAACCTTATCCGCGTCCACGTTCTCCACTTCCAGATCATCACTTTTTGACATGTGAGCATGGGGCATGAAGCTATCCAGCAGGAACATCATGCCGCACCCCAGCAGAAATCCCACCAGCGTCACCACCATGGAACCCATTTCCAGAGCTCCAGGCATTAATTCAAAAACAGAAACTGCCACCATGATTCCCCCTGCAAATCCCAAGAGAGCCGCCATGGTTTTTTTACCGGGAGTACCGAAGAACATGAGAATGATGGCGCCCAGCACCGTCGATGTGCCGGCAAAGAAACTGTAAATCATACTTTCCAATATCGTACACCTCCATTTTGTCAGCACAAGGGCTGTCGTTGATAGCAACGCCACGATGGACATGTGCATTCCTTCTCATTTATACCGTTGAAACCCATTTTTATTCAATGCAAGCGTGTTTTTTTGTTCTCAACATGCTGACAGACATACCCTTTTGAGTATGTCTGTCGAAAATGCTCACTATAACGGTTGATGAACCTTCTGGTTGATGAATGACATTAGAAGTCTTCCGACAACAGCCGTTTTTCACCCGAAATGGCCTGAATCGGCTTGATGTTCTGGGTCACTTCCAGCGTTCCCAGATATTCACCGGCATCGTTTCTCACCGCGAAGTAACGAATATAGATAAAGGCATCTCCCATGGAGATCCAGAAATCTTCATGCTCTTTTCGTCCACTTTTAAAAGCATCCAGAATGGCCTCCACCACATGGACACTGGCCGGCGGATGGCAGTTCTGTACCGTGCGGCCAATCACTGATTTGGTGCGGGGGAAAATCCGCTCTGCCGACTGGGAAAAATACTTCACCACATCATCCTGGTCAATAAATGTCATGTCAAAGGGGAGTGTGTTCAACATGCGGGTAAGTTCATCCACGCTGAAGAATCCGGTTTCCAGTCGTACCATGCCATCGGCAGCGGCCTCAGCAATTATTTCATTTCCTGATTCCCGGTCGGGTATCCATCGACTTTCAGGACTCACAATGCAATAACCGATTTCTTCACTGTCTTCAGCAATGGCCATCCATTCATCTTCAGTGAGCACATCCAGCAGCATAGGAACCATGATGCTTTCTTCCTTGACAATCATATCCAGCACTTTGGTGGTCATTTCTTCTGCAGCTTTCTTCAGTGCCTCACCTGTGGTTTCATCAGACTGAAGTAACACTTTGAAAGCCTTGATCAAGGTGCGGATTTCATCATCAACGCCCCACATCACCTTGGGAGGTGCGGTGATGCCATATTTTTCCATATAGGGAAAGAAGATGTTTTCTTTGCGGCTGTAATGCTTATCCAAATCCATGAGCAAGTTGACGTGTTCCAGCAGGCCATAACGCTCTTTCACCGTGGGTTGTGTCCCCAACTTGTGAATCATGGGAAGAATACTACCCTTGATGAGGTTCGTTACAGCAACGTTTTCTTCTTTAAGCACCCTGACAGGGTGTCCCGGCCTTTCCTCTTCCTGGGAGGCTGTGTGTACTTCTTCCACCGAGCCCTTAAAGATATCAGCATGAAGGTCACAGAGACGTTGCACCTCTTCAATGGGCATACCTTCAGCGATGAGCCCTGCTTCCATTTCGGAAATTTCACTGGCAGCCACGCCATCGATGAGACTGGCAAACTGTTGTTGCACCTGTGTGGGATCTTTTCCGTCGTGGAGCTGTAAAATGATTTCCTTCAGGGTTTTCTGGCGCTCCTGTCGATTGGATGCCTGTTTTCCACGGTTGTCAATGTGTTCACTCATTCATCATCGCCCCTTTCACCACTGTGTATCCACTTTTTTCCAGCACCTTTATCACCTGGTTCAGTTCAATCCCTCTCATGGCAGCAGCTTTCGGAATCGTCATAACGCGGGCAGCGGTGCACATCATCACCGGATTGTTGATGCTTTCAAACCCCAGAGACTTGAGTACATCCACCAGCTCCGGATGCTCACGGCACAAATCATAAACGCTTTGATCCAATGATAGCATACCCAATTTGATCCACCTCACGACATTTTTTCTGTTGATGAAGCTATCATATGCTTTCATCGCCTTCCTTGCTGTGATTCGAATCACGCCTGTACTATAAAAGGCTGCCGGTGATTGATCGGCAGCCTTCATCTTCATATATTTATACCAGTTCTTTTCGGATGGTACTTTCCACTTCATCTTCTTCAGGGAACCTTCCCAGAGATTTTTTGGAAAACAGCAACCGGTCTTCCAGTTTAATCTCAAAAACCCCTCCGCCTGAAGGAATCAACACCAACTCCACAATCTGGTCCTTGTGTTCGTTAAGCAGTCTTTCTGTAAGGCTTACAGCCTTTTCCAGGTAACCTCAGGCAATGCAGTACTCAATACTGATTTTGCGTGTCATCGAAAACCCTCCTTTTTCATCCAAAGCTTCCAATACGTTTATATGGTGTATACCCTATTGATTGATATTTAATCTCAACTGTTTCAGGAGGATGCCTTCCCCACCAGCACCCGCCGGAGAAAATCACGGGCAATATGGCGCACCTCGTCGCGAAACCGAATGGCCACACTTGTTTCCGAAACACTCATCACTTCTCCCGGCCCGAAGGTGCTGTGAACAACAGCCTCGCCCGTTGTTACCGGAAATGATTTTTGCGAAAAAGCTTCTGGCAGCGCATGTCTGACTTCACTGACAAAAAGACTCTCCTGTAGACTTTCGCGAAAGCAGGACTGGGGACAGCACAGCCACAGTTCTTTTCTGGCACGGGTCATGGCGACGTACATGAGCCGCCGTTCTTCCTCCAGCTGACTTTGATCGCCTTTTTCCAGCGCAGTTTTCACGCTTCCCGGAGCCGGAAAGGTGTGGGCCGCTACATCAAGGACAGCCACAAAGTCATACTCCAGCCCTTTAGCCCCATGAACTGTACTAAGGGTGACTCTGGGAGTTGTCTGATTATCCGATATCTGAACAGGATCACTGCCTCTTCTACCGGTATCCAGTAATTGTTGACGTAATTGCAATGGCTGATGGATTGACCGACTGAGCCAGTGAATCATTTCAAGGAGCTGGAAAGCTGTTTCCCTTGAAACCTGTTTTTTTCGTTCCAGGTACTGGCCATAGCCCAGTTGATCCACCAGAAAGGGAATGATGCCATCGCTGCTTTGACGGGTGAGAGACTGCAGATTTCTTGCCAGCTCTTTCACCGACTTCTGCCGGTAGTGTTCCGACAACAGTGGTGACTGGCACAGGTGACTGAGTAAGGGGCCCTCATTCGCTGGAGCATGCTGCTTCAGCCAGGCAATCATCTGCTTGGAGACGTAGCCATTCAATTTGTAATAGATTTTTTCAAACAGTTCCAGATCGTGGGGTGCATAGGCAAAGTCAATGATGTGCAGCAGGTCCTGGGTAAGCCAATGGGAGTAAAACGTCATTTTCAAATCCCTTGATCGAAAGGAAATCCCTGCTTCATGCAGGGCATCTGCCAAAACCACCGCCGACAGATTGTTGCGGTATAAAAGGCCCACGCTCACCGTCTCCTGTTGCAGCCACTGTGTTACTTTGCTGATGATCCCTTCCAGCTGTTGCCTGCCATCGGAAAAGGACCGGATCTCCAACCGACCGCCACTGCCCGCCTGACTGACAGCTTCTTTGGCATACCGCTGCTGATTCAGTCGAATAACCCCATTACTGGCCGTCACCAGTTCCTGGGGGCATCGATAGTTCTGATCCATCACATAGACAGCCGCTTCCGGATAAAGGGTGGGGAAATCCAGCAGTAACCGGGGCGAAGATCCCCTGAAACTGTAAATCATCTGATCATCATCCCCCACACAGAAAAGCTGATTTTCGGGTGCTGTCAGCAATCGGATAATCTCCCACTGAATCGGTGAAGTATCTTGAAACTCATCCACCTGCCAGTACAAGTAGCGGTTTTGATATTGTTTCAGAAACGTGGTATTCCGGGAGAAAATCTCCCATGTAACCACCAGCAGATCGTCATAATCCAGCCAGTGATTGGCTTTTTTATAGCTTTCATACCGTAGATAAATATCCCGAAAGCGCTTCACTGCACCGCACAGCGATTCCATTTCATCCTCGGGAATCATTTTATTTTTCACCAGGCTGATCTGCTGTAATAGCTCTTCCATTTCATCTTCGCCTGGAAAAGTCTGGTTGATCTGCCGGTAAATAGCCCTGAGAATCCGTGGCTTGTAAAGCTGCTGCCGCCGATCTTCAATGAGATGAATGTGACGGTGTTCAAACCGATAAGCCCGGGACACCACCTGGTAAGCCAGGGAGTGGATGGTGGAAAACTGCACCTGGTTACTGCCGGAAAGGTGCCCAAACAGCTGCTGAAACCTGGCTGCCATATCCCGGGCTGATGCCCTTGAGAAGGTGAGGTTGCAAATGGCTGCCGGATTCACCTGGTGAACAGTCATTAAATGGGCAATGCGACTGCACATCACAGTGGTTTTACCTGCTCCGGCCACGGCCAGTACAATGGCAGGGCCATCATGGTGTCTGGCTGCCGCCTGCTGCTGTGGATTGAGTGGAATCAAAAAATCACCTGCCTGTTCTTTTGCCTGAAACCAGTCTGATATCGTCTGAAAAACACCTGAAAAAGCCTGAGCAGATTCCCCTCAGGCGAAAAACAGGCGATCCCTTATCGTAGCTATCCTGCTTACTGATTGATAAAGTTCACGAACAACCTGCGATTTTGCCGGAAGCGCTGTTCATCTTCCAGCTGGTCGATGAAGCTCTCTTTAAAATGAGGGTCTTTTGTTTTGAGGACATCGAAAATTTCCTGACTGGAGGCCAGGTCGTATTCCGGATGAAACTGCACGCCCCAAATGGGCAGTTCACCATACTGAAAAGCATGGACAGGGCATCTTTCCGACACTGCCAGCAACTGAAAATCTTCGGGCAATGCGAGAGCTTCATCGTAATGAGACAACACAAACACCGGATCTTCGAGTCCCTCAAAAAGTGGATTGGCTGGCAGTTGAATATTGGCCCATCCAAATTCCGGCTTTGGTGCCACTCTCAGGTATTCTTTTCCTGCCAATAGCCGCACCAGCAGCTGATGACCGTAGCAAATGCCCAGCACAGGCTTTCGGTGCTCCTGGCAATGAGCCAGCACGGCGGCCATGGGAGTTTCCCACCCATAATCCTCCATGGGTGATGCTTCAGAACCCGAAAGGATCAGATGGCTGAAAGGCGAAAGGTCTTCCAACAGCTCCGTCACTTCCTTTTCGCCACGGACCCGAAGGAAATGGACCGGCTCACCGGTTTCTTCCAGCTGACTGCAGATGACCCGATCAAAGGTTGCGGCAAAAACATCATCAAGAAAAAAATTCAGCACCAGTACCATATGCACTCCTCCAGTAATTGGGTTTTTCACCATCGACAGGTTTCTTGATACTTTGTTCCATCAAGTATAGCATATTTTTCCCATGCCGGCAGCTGATTTCTGGCACCCCCGTCCCCCGTCGCATCAGGGGTGCTGCCCTTATGCAGTGGTGGCAGAACAGCCGCCGGTGAAGGTGTTTCCAATAATCATCAAAAAACCTCCCTCCGGCCAGTTGATCGGCCTGAGGGAGGTTGATGTTTTCGATTCATCTCGATTTTTCTTTACTTCTATTCGTCGAAGGCTTCGCTGACTTTCCATTCCTTCCAGACATTGCCCACCAAGCCAGGACCAGGTTTCAATGTCGCTTTGCCCGGTTTCCATCCTGAGGGAGTTGCCTCTGTGCCGTTGCTGGCTCTCACCAGTTGATAAGCCTGCACCTGACGAATGCTTTCACTGACATTTCTTCCCACCGGCGGTGTCAATACTTCAAAGCCCTGTATGATACCATCCGGGTCAATAATGAAGCGGCCACGGGTTTCCACACCACTGTCTTCATCGTAAATCCCATACATTTTTCCAATACGGCCATCCTGATCTGAGCACATGGGGAAGGGAATATCTTTGCCGATCATTTTGGAGAGCTCGATATCATTCCACATTTTATGAACAAACACACTGTCCACACTCATGGAGAGCACTTGGACGTCCATTTCCTTCATAACGGGATATTTTTCAGCAACTGCTGAAACTTCGGTAGCTCAGACGAAGGTAAAATCGCCGGGATAAAAACAGAGCAAAACCCACTTTCCTCTGTATTCAGAAAGATCCACATTCACAAATTTTCCTTCAAAGAAAGCAGGAGCAGAGAATTCCGGGGCCGGTTTTCCAACTTTAACCATTGTTTGAACTTCCTCCTTTTCGGGTTGATCTATCGCCATCGTTGCTGATGGTTCACTCTTTTTCGTGAGTTCCGGTCGCTTGCAGCCTGGCTTGAATTCTTCGGGCAAATCGACACCTCCTCATATTGATGAACGTTGATTTGATTGCATTCATATTAAAAATGCAATCGTTACACCTATTGATTATTATTATACACCTATTGACGTATTAAATGCAATGCCTTTTGGTGATATATTTATCTTGATATGAATACGTACACCCGTTTGTTTGATGGCATAAAAAACTCCGGGAAACAGTTGTGTTCTGTTCCCGGAGCCGTATGCACACCGCGGTGTCCAATCATTTAGTTTTCGCTGTTTACCCATGCATCAAATTTTTCAAGTACCCGGTCATAGGTTTTTTGTGAGATTTCAGGTAAACTGCCCAGTGCTTTCTCAGCTTCTTTAAATCCCTGAATGATGGCGTCCCGAAGAAGTTCTGCCTTCTCTTTATCGCCACCGGAAAGAGCTATGGCAAAGTCGACGATACGATCACTGGTTTTTTCTACACCGTATTCTCCGTCAGGACCCAGCATGGCTTCTAGTTCAGCCCTTGCTTCGTTATCAATGTTAACTGGTTCTCCATCCTGTTTCAGACGATCTGCAGACATTCCCTGGCGTTCCAACATGCGGATGACCAGTTCACGCAGCTGTTGATGTGCCCGGTTGCTTTCGTCCATCAGCCGTTGAATCGACTGTTCATCCCGTACAGGTGCCGGTTTTTCGTAGGTTGCCTTGGTTTCCGGTTCGCTTTTGGTCAGCTGGTCTTTGACAACGCCCGCTTCCTTTTCCTGAGCCTTTTCTGCCTTGGTTTCCCGACTCCCTTCGTGCTTCTTCTGATTTAAGGCTGCTGCTTCATAAGCCGCCTGGGATCGATCTGTCACTTTCATCAGAAAACGCCTCCTTTCATAAAAGTTATCGGCAGTTCCCCCTGGATTTATAGCCTTTTCTTCTTAAACATCTCTTTACCATTATCCTGTTTCAATGGCGGTACCGTCTGTCAACCGAAAGCCTATCTCGATGACTGAAGATCTGTTTCCAATCGATATAACCGCTCCCGTTCCTTACCGGTCAGCTTTTCCAGCAATTCCTGGCGGCGGTACTGGCCTTCTTCTTTTTTATTCCTTTTTTCAGACATGCGATGCTTTTCTTTCTGGGTGTCGGTCCAGCCTACTTTTCTGTTTCGGTAATAAAGATCAAAATCTGCCAGACGTTTGCCTTCATCATCATATTCCAATCCCATGAGTATTTTTTTGATGGCTTCCGGCGGCAGGAAACTGAAAAGGCGTACCTGATAGGCCATCACCGCCAGCAGGGTGAGCGCGTGGTCCCGTGTCCAGCTTTCTCCAAGAATAAACCCCAGTTCCAGTGCAGCAATCACGTGAATGAGCCGGTGATAATGCACCTCATATTGTCCCCGGTTATCATAGAGGTTGATGCGGTATTCATACCAGGAGCCGTCTTTCAGGGTATGGGTGATGTACAGCAGCGCCTCCCGACGCAACTGGGCATAACAGTCGTGGAGGGGTTGATCGATGAGGAGCTGTCGGGGGTATACGGCCTGTTCTCCCAGCGCCTGGTGCAACCGGTGGGTGGTGAGCCCCAGCAGGGTTTGGTCTTTCTCTCCCAGCCGAACCCCTTCATGCCAGGTGACCGTCTGTGCGTGATAATCTTTTGCCAGTGCGTCCAATACCGCCTCCTCATGTTCCGGTACCCTCATGAGCAAAATGCGGGGGCCCATATCCACCCGTTCAATGATGCTGCTGAGCCCTTCATTGATGATTTGACTGAGCACTGCTGTTCCACTGCCCTGGGCCAACAGGATTCCGTGAGCATCGTCAGGATCTGTCATTTCCAGTCCCGTTGGCGTCACAAAAATCAGACTGGTGTTTTTATCTGACTCTCGCTGGCCTTCGTCCAGAGACACCTGGCGCAGGTGCAGCTTCTGAGACAACTGGCGGCAGGTGTCTTCGGGAGATGCCGCGCGCAAAAACAACAGCCTTGTTCCAATGCGCAAATAGACCATTTTCATGCCTCCTTGATCTGTTTAGAGCCCCGTGGGATTCCGGTCCATTTTCCGGAATTTATTCGTGCCTGGCGGATATTCCAGATGGTAGACCTGCCAGGTTTCCACATCGATCACATGAATGTGTAATAGTCCATTGAGAAGCACTCTGGAGTCTTCCTCCAGATTGAGCGGATGAAACTGATGGCCAAAGCAGTAATAACCCGGTGCATCAGGCTGATCATCAAGGGCATGCATCAGGTGAAACTTCTTACCATACAATGAAATGGTTCGATTCTTCAAGTCTTCCGCAGGAAATAATGTCAGGAGCGTGGGAAGATCATCATGATTCCCTGGTGACACATGAAGTTGAGCGCCGCTGATTTTCACCAGTTGATTCAGAAATGGCACCACAGACTGCTGGTAACGGCTCAGCTGGCTTTTTTGCTTTTCTATTTTATAGTTATCAGCCACGTCTCCTGTATGCAGGATATGTGCCGGCTTAATGAGGGTCACCAGCCGATAGAGAAATGGATAGATTTCTGCCGGTGTGTCACTCATATGTAAGATCAGCGGTCCCCGGGCGGCGGCCAGTTCATGGGGAATGAAGGCACGGTCAAACAGGCTGTATATGGCTGATTTAAATCGATTGGCATAAATTCCCATTCTCAGGTTCCTTTCATCATCTGCCCACTTCCCGCGAGTCTTTCGCACTGAATACACCTTGCTTTTTAACGCTTCTCATCTGATCATCTATGATCATCGCATTCAACGATTCATGATCTGTTTGATATCCCTGGCCAGCTGAATGGAGGCTTCAATCTCCACCCGGTTCACCGAGACACTCTCCACATTGCAACCTATGGGAATTCCCTTTTCGCGGCCAAACTCCTGAAGTTCAACAAAGGCCTGCCGGGAGAGGTGAATGGACCGGTCCAGAATATCACTGCTGTGACACAGCTCATTTTCAAGCCAGCGGGGAATATTCACCCCCAGCCATTTCATAAAAGCCAGGGTTTTTAAGGATCCACAGGGTGTCAGGGTAAGCACCACCGGCATCAGGGGAAGGCCTTCCCTGCGGCAATGATAGTAATAGTCCGACAAAAAATTCTTGGAGGCTTCCACGTTATAGACCGCCTGGGTAACAAAGTAGCTGCAGCCTTTTTGCTGTTTGCTGATCACCCGAAGGTGTTCATCTGCTTTGAGAAGATGGCGTTCCGGAATGGCCACGCCACCCATCAAAAAGGCATCATTTTTCGAAACCAACTGATAGGCCTGTGCCAAAGACATGGATACCGCCTGGCTGGAAGAGGCTGCTCCAACAAAAACCGAATAGCGGGTATCCGTTCCCTTGCCTCCAATCCACTGTTCCAGGACTTCCGGCGGATACTTCCCCACACACCGGTAGATGATATGGGGGATGGCAAGATCTGTCAGGTATTTCTGGCTGTACTCCTGGGGATCAAGGGTTTTCATGAAAGGAAAGGGTCTGGCTTCTGTCACCCGTTCTTTTTCGTCTTGAATGTCATATAAAATGATTCTTCCTGGTGGAGTGAATGTTCATGTCATTAAGGTAGGATCTGATGAGGGCGTCAATGTCAATCCCCTGAATCCGTTCCACCTGACGGCGGGCAATTTCATGGAGTTTTTCCTCCGACTGTCCTGCTTTTGGAGGCGTGATGCCATAGGTGAGAATCCCCGGCTGCCGCAGCCTTATTTTCTCCTTTAACTGATCCGTCATGTGCCTGATCCCTTCCTTTCCAATGTTAAAAACCGGCAGCGCACCCTTTGGATGCTCTGCCGGCGCTACTATTTTGCAAAATGGCTTCAGCCGCCTCCTACAGGCGGAAATATGGAAACAACGTCCTCCGGTTTAAGGGGGTTGTCCAGGTGTCCATCCCGTCCGTTCACCAATAGAATGGCCACTTCTTCTTCCGGAATCGTCAGCTGGTCAATAATCTGTCGACAAGTCATTCCTTCCGGCCCTTCCACCATCATTTCCTTATCCCGACCCTCTCGAAGGGTGGCAAACAAACGCACTTTTATCTTCATCTGCTTCACCTCGTCAGCGTGATCTACGTATCATTATACCCTTTTTTTCGCCATTGTCACGTCTAACTCCATTTCTGCCGAAATTCGCCATTGCCGTATCCTCACCGGCATTCTCTTCAGGGTCAATATTGAGAAACACCACCGGCTTCAGGGGCACATGACAAAACGCCTGGCCCACAGGCAGTCAGCACAGGTGGGTTGAACACCGTAACAGTCTTCCTTCGTTTCTGTGGCGTATTCACAGCCTTCCACCAGATCACAGTCCATACAGGAGGGATAGAAGTTGCAGTGAATCTGGTACCTGAATCGTTGGTAATCAACGCTGTTCCAGATTTCAAGCACCTTTTTTTCTTTCAGACTGCCGAAACTATGCTTGGTTACCTGTTTCTTCCGACCAAAAACATATTCTTCATAAGGATGTGAAAATCGGTAACAGGGAACCACATCGCCACCGGCTGTGATATACGTGGTTACATCTTCAATGAAGGCACAAGCCCTTTCTGTTTTCAACACCGCCTGGGGAAACTGGACGGTGACAGCTTTTCGATGGGAGTACATGCGGATCTTATGAAACAGCAATTGGGTTTCGTGGGATGTCAGGCCGGCAAATCCGTACAAATACTGATGTTTGTTTTCTTCTGTTTGTGGAATCAGATGTGACAGGATAAGTTTACCGCAACCCAGCTCATGGGCCAGATCCAGTACTGCATAAATCTGATCGATGTTCTGGCGGGAAGCCACAAACTGAAGACTGATGCGGGGCCAGGCAGTATCCAGTTCTCTCTTGCGTTGTTGCAGGCGCCGGATGCCTTCTGCCACCACATCCACACCGATTCCCCGGATGGCTTCAAACGCTTTTCCCACCCCGTCGACAGAGATGGTGATTTCCTGCACACGGCCCACCAGCGCATCCACCATGGCCGCTGACATCATGGTGCCGTTGGATGTAATATGAAGCGGATAGTGGCCAAACCGTTTCAGTATTTCCAGTATCTGAGGGTGGTAAAGAGGTTCTCCGATCCCCCCCAGCACCAGCTTTTTAATCCCCTTCACTTCTTTCAGACTCGCCTCCACCCGGTTAAGGATGTCTTCACTCATATCCAGATTGAACTGGTCTTCATCCCAACTTTTGCGGTAGCAAATGGCACAATTCAGATTGCACCGGTCGGTCAACTCCAGATAGATTTTGTGAATTTCGTCGCCAGGCAGCAAATGTGCCCGATATCCCAGTTCCAGCAGGTGGGTCCGGTCTTTCAGATTGTCTTCATAAAGGTAATCATGAATAAGGGTTTCATGGGACTTGGTTTTCATGAGGCAACTCCTTCGGTTGTGAAAAAGAGCTCCCAGAGGAAGCTCTTTTTCAAGATGCATTAGATCAGAAGTCGATGTTCATCATCAGCGGGGGAACTGGATGCTTTTCACGGATGTTAAATCCCCAGTTCATCCAACTTTGCCTGAGTGGGAACGCCTTCAGCATCCCATCCACGCACATCATAATACTTGGGCAACAGAACACCCAGCTGCGAAAGGTTTCCTTTTGACGGACCTTCTGCAATGGGATCTTCCAACAGGCGCTTCGGCAACGTATCATCCGCTTTGCCAAGACCACTGTTAATGTTAAAGAGTTTTTCCATGTTCCAGATTCTGTCGCCGGCGGCCAGAAGGCTGGCGGCGTCAAAGTCGGTGCCGGTAACGGCATTCATCATATCGGCATAGTCATCTGCATTCATGGCAAAGGAGGTGAAGAGGCACATGCCGGAGGAATCGATGGCTGCTGTCAGATCCTGGAAGATTTTTACCCATTCCGGCTTGCCGGCCAGGTCAAAGCGGTCCAGTTTTTCAGGAAGCGCCAAAATTTCCGGTGAGATCAAATAAGCCCGTACGTGGCAGCCGCCCCTGTTTGAAGTGGCATAGGCCAGGCCCTGACCCTGAATGGCCCGGGGATCGTAAGCCGGCAGCTCCTGCTTTTTAACACTCATGGAAAGCTCAGGTGCGCCATACATCTCTCCCAGACGATAGGAACCTTCTGCCATTTTATCGCCCAGACCTTCCCGCACACCCATGCGCTTAGTCCATTCGATGACGGCTTCGGCATTTCCAAACTCAAGGGAAAGTCCATCAAGCTCATCGTCTTTAATGAGTCCTTTCTGATAGAGCTCCATGGCAGCTGCAATGGTGGCGGAAGCGGAGATGGTATCCAGCCCCACCTCATTACACCAGTAATTGGCCTTAATGACTGCTTTCAGGTCGGAAACGCCGCAGTCGGCTCCAAATCCCCAAATAGTTTCGTATTCGGGTCCGCCGCCTTCGATGTCATCCACTTTGCAGTGACGCCCACAGGCGATGGGACATCCATAACATCCCACACGTTTCACCAGGTACTTTTCAGCCAAGGCTTCGCCACTGATCTCTTCTGCCAGAGCAAAGGTGGATTGCTGGAAATTATTGGCTGGAAAGACGCCGTTTTCATTGATAATGTTAACCAATACAGCGGTACCGTAGGTGGGAAGCCCCTGGCCGGTGACACCATTTTCTCGGATTTTTTCGTTAACCCGTTTCACCACTTCTTTCAGTTTGTCAGGATCTGCCACTGCAGGTTTGCCGGAACCCTTCACCACAACTGCTTTCAGATTCTTGGAACCCATGACGGCGCCCACACCGGAACGGCCGGCAGCACGGTCAATGTCATTCATCACAGCTGCTATACGGGAGAGCTTTTCACCGCCGGGGCCAATGTTCAGGACTTTCGCCTTTTCATTGTTTTCCTTCAGCAGCATTTCAGTGGTTTCACTTGTCATTTTACCCCACAGGTGAGTGGCATCTTTAATGGTGACTTCATCATCCACAATATTGATGTAGACGGGCTTTTCAGATTTTCCCTCCACAATGATCATGTCATAACCGGCAAATTTCAGCTCTGCCCCCCAGCGACCGCCGGAGTTGGAGGAAGCAATGGTGCCGGTTAGGGGTGATTTGGTGATGACCATATACCGACCACCGGTGGGTACTGTCTGAACACCACTGAGGGGACCAGCGGCAATGATCAGTTTGTTTTGCGGATCAAAAGGCTCTATTTTGTTATCCACTTCATCCGAAAAAATCTTCTCTGCCAATCCGCGGCCACCCACATATTTCTTGGCCAGTTCCAGATCCAGGGCTTCTTTTTTAATGTCGCCGGTGGTGAGGTTAACGCGTAAAACTGTTCCACAGTATCCGTACATACATTTCTCCTCCTTCATACGATTCTTTTGGGATTTTCTTTCAGAGACAATAATGAAATACATGCTCCATTACTGATGTGCAAGTTGCATGCCAACCATCTGCTGTTTTCATTATATTTTCAATAGTCCTTTCAACTCTCTCCCCTCCCTGTTTTCCAACATTGAAAGCGGATGGTCACCCGTATCCCTGAATGATTTTTGTCTCTTCTGAAAGACATGTTCTGTTTCGGATCATTATTCTTGTTCTGAGAGTGTTCCATAGTTGATCACTGTTTCGTTTTAGAACAATCGATCTGGTATTTTTTCGCCTTGCGATAAAAGGTATTTCGTCCGATCCCCAATGCCTCTGCTGCAAGAGACACATTTCCGTTATAACTTTGGTACACTCGTTCGATGTGGCGTCTTTCCATTTCTTCCAAACACTCGATTTCATTTCCCTGTGGTGTGGTTTCCAGGTCCCCTGAAATTATCTGACAATCCTGTTCCCACAATCTGCAGGTGTTCAAGTTAATGATTTGTTCCACAGCATTTTCCAGTTCGCGAATATTTCCCGGCCAGTGATAGTCTGTCAGTCGGCGAATCTGGTCACGGCTGAGCATCACCGGGTTTTTCCCAAGTTTCATGGATTTGACAGTGATGAAATAATCCACCAGCAGGCTGATATCATCTTTTCGTTCGCGCAGGGGCATCAACTCCAGGGGCACCACATTCAACCGATAGTAAAGATCTCTTCGAAAGTTTCCCTTTTCAACCTCTGTTCGCAGATCTTTGTTGGTGGCCGCGATAATGCGCACATCCACGTCAATTTCCTTGTTGCCGCCCACCCGGAACAATTTGCCCGTTTCCAGCACCCTCAATAAATTTGTCTGCATGTCATAGGGCATTTCGCCAATCTCATCCAGAAAAAGAGTGCCTCCGTCTGCCCACTCAAATTTACCCATCTGCCCGCCTCGTTTGGCTCCTGTAAAGGCTCCGTCTTCGTAACCAAAAAGTTCAGATTCAATGAGATTTCGAGGCAGCGCACCACAGTTGATGGCCACAAAAGCTTCATCCCGCCGATCGCTGGCATTATGAATGGCCTGGGCAAATACCTCTTTTCCCACACCGCTTTCACCTGTGATAAGCACCGTGGAAGGGCTGTCACTCACCCGATGGGCATAATCAATGAGTTTTAAAAACTGCTGGTTGCGGCCTACGATTTTATCGAAGGTGTAGACCGCCCGGCTTCCCGCCATTTTGTGAGCTATTTTCCGCAGCCTGCGGGCTTCCTTGATGACACAGACCACGCCCTGATGCTCCCCATCCCGGTATTCCACCGGGTAAGTGCTGAAAGTACAGTGAATGCGTCCGTTCTTTCCATTGGCATCAATTTCTTCTTCCATATAATTGATGCCTTTTTCAAGATTTTGCTGGATATTCTCCCAGTTGTCCACCACACTGGCAATATGAAGCCCCCTGATTTCTTCCGGTTTGTAACCCAGCATTTCACTGGCAGTTTTGTTCATGGTTTTGATATAACCCCGGGGCCCCACTGTAAATATACCGGAAGTAATGGCATCGATGATGGTGCTGATGGAGTTCCGGGCCAACTCCAGTTTCTGATTGGCCTGCCGAATGGTCAGCATCTGTTCAATGGCGTTGACGGCGGCCACCACCATTCCCAGCGTGTGGGAATGCACCAGGTGACTGCGGCCGGTAAGATCCAGCGTGCCAATCATGCGTCCTTTAGGGTCATGAATGGGAGCGGCTGAACAAGTCCACCGGTGATATGCCGTGACATAGTGCTCATCGCCATCCACCTGTACCGGAATTTTTTCTGCCAGGGCAGTGCCCATGGCGTTGGTACCAATATGACGTTCATGCATGTAGGCTCCCGGATTCATTTCCAGCCTGGCCGCCTCCCGCAGCACTTCATCATCTCCCTGAATGTCAAGAATGCAGCCTTCCCAGTCTGTCAGAATGGCAAAAAAACCAGAGCCACGAACGAAATCGCACAGCTGTTGAAGAAAGGGCATGGCGGTTTCAATCAGCTCCCGGTTCTCGTCCATTTTTTCCCGAAGCGCTTCTCCCCGAAGGATTTTTGAGCTGTAGATCCGCCCCAGCTCCACGCCATATTCCTGACTGCGAGCGTGAGAACGGGTGATATAATCTTTGACCGCCTGTTCCTGTTTGAACTCACGCAGTTCTGACATTGCTGTCTGGCTCATTTTCTTTCATCCCCTTTTCATTCACCGCTTCCCTGGCTTCCCTTTTATGTGACCTTCGTGCAGACTAGCACCATCACCAATACCCGCCGTTCCGTCAATGAAATTGCATTATCTTCCTGTGATGGAGGCCAGCGCCCTGTCATAGTCGGGGTGGTTGGTCACTTCCGGCACAATTTCAGCATAACGCACCACTCCTGCTTCATCAATCATCACCACACCGCGGGCCAGCAGGCGCAGTTCTTCGATCAGGTAGCCAAATTTCAAACCAAAGTCAGCATCTTTGTGGTCTGACAACACCAGCGAGTTTTCAATTCCCCTGTCGGCGCAATACCGGTTCAGGGCAAAGGGAAGATCCATGCTGATACTGACCACCACGGCATTTTCCAGTTTCGCTGCCTCTTCGTTGAAACGAATGGTTTGCAGGTCGCAAACCGATGTGTCGATGGAAGGCGCCACGCTGATCAGTACTTTCTTTCCTTTCAAATCACTGAGTTGGAAAGATTTCATATCCCGGGTCACTGCTGTAAAATCAGGTGCCTGCGCACCCTCTTTCACCGGACTACCCACCAATGTCATGGGATTGCCTTTCATTGTGATGATGCCTTTTCTCTTTTCCATTGATAAACCTCCTTATTTGCTGTCGCTTCCGACATCCTTCGCGAATGAATTGCTTAAACAATTTCGATGATCCTTCACCCACCGGTGAAACCGGTACCCTCCCTGCTATTCATACCCAAAACTTAGCAGTTGCAACGTTCATTGAATCATTCCCCAGGCTTCATCTCACCACGACAAGTTAGCCCCTTACCCTCATCAGCATCCCGACAGCTTCGTTGTCATTGCCCCGCTATTGCCTTTTGCCTCAACCCAGCTATAATAAAAGTAACCATGCACTTGATGAAAGGATGATACGTGTGCCGATTTTTCAAAGCGCTTGTTCTTTAGACTGCTGGGATGTCTGCAGTATGAAGGTCACTGTGGATAATAACCAGGTTCTTCAAGTAGCCGGCGATCCCCACGACCGCATCACCCAGGGCTTTCTGTGCCAGAAAGGCGGGACCATCACTGAACGGTTTC
The DNA here is from genome assembly GCF_039414295.1 of Anoxynatronum sibiricum. NCBI lineage: Bacteria > Bacillati > Bacillota > Clostridia > Eubacteriales > Clostridiaceae > Anoxynatronum > Anoxynatronum sibiricum. The sequence continues at coordinate 37,468 of NZ_JBCITM010000007.1, forward strand.
TGCACCCTGACCGGCTAAAACATCCCATGAAGCGCCACGGAGAATCATGGGAAACGATTTCCTGGACGCAGGCGCTGGATGAAATATCTCTGAAGCTGAAGCTACTGCTGGCAGATCACGGACCCACCGCCATGATTCATTACAGCGAGGGCGGCCATGGCGGCCTCTCCAAAAATATTGACACAGCCTTTTTCAACGCGCTGGGAGGTGTCACCACTCCTGTAGGCAGCCTATGTCTGGGGGCAGGATTGGCGGCCCAGAAACTGGATTTTGGAAATAGCTACAGCCATCCTCCGGAAGATCTGACCAATTCCCACTGCCTGGTGCTCTGGGGACGCAACCCCGCCGCTACGAATATTCACTTGGTCCCTTTTATTAAAAAGCTGCGAGAACGACAAGTACCCGTCTTTCTCATTGATCCAGTGAAGAGCGCCAGCGCTTCTCTGGCTGATGAACATTTGGCACTGCGCCCCGGCAGTGACGGTCATCTGGCCCTGGCCCTGGCCAAGAGGCTGAAAGAAAAACAATGGCTGGATAGGAGTTATCTCCAGCGGCATTGCCAGGGAGCCGGTGCTTTCCTGGATCAACTGGAACAGTTTTCCATGGAAAGCCTGATCGAGGCCACCGGACTCAGCGCTGATCAGGTTCACCGTCTTGCCGACACTTATGGCCAGGCACCATCTGCTGCCATTTACTTGGGTTATGGCGTTCAGCGAAATCGGTTTGGCGGCCGCAATGTGCGCCTCATCGACGCCCTGGGAGCCCTCACCGGCAATCTGGGAGTACCCGGTGGCGGCGTCAGCTACGCTCACCGTCACACCAGCCAGTGGATTGACCACGATTATCTGGAAAACGCTCCGTCAGCAACCGGGCGCACCTTTCCCCGCAGCCGGTTTGCTGCATTTATCAACAGTCAGCCTTCACCAGCGGTTCAGGGCATCTTGGTAACCAAGGGCAATCCCGTTGTTCAGCTGCCTGACACCAACGCCACCCTGGCGGCCTTTCGGCAGATACCTTTCAAAGTGGTCATTGATCATTTTATGACCGATACCGCCCAGCAGGCTGATTACGTGTTGCCCGCCACCATGATTCTGGAAGAATCTGACGTGGTGTTCGGTTCCATGTGGCACAACCAGCTTACCTGGACGGAGCAGGCTGTCACCCCTCCAGAAGGCCCGCGCCATGAATTCACTATTTTTCAGGAACTGGCCCGCAGGCTGGACCTGAAGGATTTTCTGGAACGATACCCGAATGTGGACACTTACCTGGCCACTGCCGTGGCCCCTTTGTGCCGTTACCTGAACATCACACCAGACGCTCTTAAAGGAAAACGCATCACTGTTCCCGGCCGGGAACTGCCCTGGAAGACGGGTGTCTTTGAAACCCCCTCGGGTCAGTTTGAGTTCATTGAACCGGAAGATCCTGATGCCTTTTTTCTGGCTTCTCCCCACCAGCCCGACTATCCTTACCATTTACTAACGGTTCACACTTCCAGTTCACTTCACACCCAGCACCTGCGCACACAACCAGTTCACCAAATCCCCGAAGTGCGTATTCACCCCGACACCGCAGAAACAAATGGCGTTATCGAGGGTGCCAGCCTCTATCTGGAATCTGCCAACGGATCACTGGCGGTTCGTTTTCGACTGGATGACCGGGTACGTCACGACACCATGGTGATGAATCAGGGCAGCTGGTTACATCAGGGCGCTGTGAACCATCTGACAGATGCAGGTTTGTCAGATCTTGGCATGCAGGCCATCTACTATGACTGCCGCTGCCGCATTGTCAAAACACCCTCCCCACAGCCTATCCCTTTTTGATGAAGCTCACCGCCCCATCGATATAACCGCACCTAATGAGTCCATTCATCAGTCGATCATCCAGACAGCGTCAGTCCGAACCAGACTGGCAACCCATGCCTTCTCCATCAATATCAGGCAGCAGCAGCGGTTCCTCAAGAAATGGCAAAGAGGATTTCCGCTTCGGCTGCCTTTTCGCCGTTCACCGTCGCCACACCTTTCCCAGCACCAAAAGAACGTCGCAGTTTGGTGATTTCAATTTCCAGTCGCAGCACATCACCCGGTACCACCTTGCGCCGGAACCGGGCTTGGTCCACCCCGGCAAAATAAGCCGTTTTCCCCTTGTAATCCGGTTCGTTGAGCAGCAGCACAGCACCCACCTGCGCCAAGGCCTCAAGAATTAAAACGCCTGGCATCACAGGTTCCTGAGGGAAATGCCCCTGAAAAAAAGGCTCGTTGATGGTGACATTCTTAAAGCCCACTGCTCTTTTTCCCGCGTCTTCAATCTCCACACCATCAATCAGTAAAAAGGGATATCGATGGGGAATACAGGCCATGATTTCCGTTACATTCATTTTCACGGTTTAGCACCTCACTTCACGATTTCGATGGAATTTTCTTGAAAATCAGTATATCATATTCCTCCATTGTGCGACAAGGCAGGTGTGTCATTTTCGTACGATGCGCCCCTTCCACAGTGTTCTATTTTGTAACACTATTTCGTTTAGTTGTTCTATTAAAGCACATTCCATTTTTCACTTTTCCTTCACATTAATCATTCACATGACCAACCATACCGCGGCCCATTTCAGAAAAAGACTTGCGCATCGACTTAAATTCTGTTATTATTTTTTTAGTATCTGGTCCTAATAGTTATCACTATATCCTGTTCGTATTTTTCCCTTTGGGTCCGAGGAGTGAATGTATTGAGTCTACAACAAAAGGCAATTTTAAGCGGCATCGGCAGCCAGGTGCCTGAAACTGTCATTACCAATAAAGACCTCGAACGCCTGGTGGATACCAATGATGAATGGATTCGTACCCGCACCGGCATTCATGAACGCCGTCAGGCAGCTTCTGGTCAGGCAGCTTCTGACCTGGCAACCGAAGCCGCTGAAAAAGCACTGGCCACAGCAGGTATTGAAGCTTCTGACCTGGGTGCCATTATCGTGGCCACCAGTACCCCCGACATGATTTTTCCATCCACCGCCTGTGTGTTGCAAAAGAATCTGAAAGCCTTTAATGCCTTTGCTTATGATCTGAGCGCTGCCTGTGCCGGATTTCTATTCGCCTTGTCAAATGGCGCCCAGTACATCGAAAATGGTGTTTGCCGTCATGTGCTGGTGGTGGGTGTTGACCTGATGACCCACATCGTTGATTTTCAGGATCGCAACACCTGCGTTCTCTTTGGTGATGGTGCCGGAGCCGTAGTACTGAGCGCATCGGAAGATTCCCCAGGACTATTGGGAACTCAGCTGGGCTCCGACGGACGCTTTGGCGACATTCTACAAGTACCCGCCGGTGGCAGCCGCATCCCCTTGACTCCAGAAACCTTCCCCCTGCGACAGCACTATATTCAGATGAACGGCAGCGAGGTATTTAAGATGGCAGTTCGCGCCATGGAACAGGCAGCCCTGAACCTGCTGAAAAATACCGACACACCCCTGAGCGCCATCGACTGGCTGGTGCCTCACCAGGCTAACCGGCGCATCATCGAAACCCTGGGCAAGCGCCTCCAGATCCCGTCGGAAAAAGTGTTCATGAACCTGCAGCATTACGGCAACATGTCGGCCGCCTCCATCCCAGTGGCCCTGGATGAGGCCTGGCGCAAGGGACTGATAGAACCCGGGCAGCTGGTGTTAATGCTGGCATTTGGCGGCGGTCTCACCTGGGGAGCTTCTCTTCTCAGGTGGACACGCTGATACTCACACAATGGTACACGAAAAGTAGCAAGGAGGAACTTCCATGAACTTTCAGACCCCTTTATGTCAACAATTAAATATACGCGTTCCCATTCTCCAGGGTGGTATGGCCTGGGTGGCAACCGCATCGCTGGCCGCTGCGGTCTCCAATGCCGGCGGCCTTGGAATCGTCGCTGCCGGTAATGCGCCTGCACAGGTGGTTGAAGCAGAAATTATCCGCACCCGCTCACTGACAGACAAACCTTTTGGGGTGAATGTCATGCTCCTTTCCCCATTTGTGAACGAAGTGGTGGAAGTTGTCTGTCGACAACAGGTGCCAGTGATTACCACCGGTGCCGGGAACCCTGGAAAATTCATGGAACTGTTCAAGTCCTATGGAGCCAGCGTCATTCCCGTTGTCCCTTCCGTTGCTCTTGCCAAGCGCATGGAGAAACAGGGGGCTGATGCTGTCATTGTGGAAGGAACCGAAGCTGGCGGTCATGTTGGTGAGCTCACCACCATGGCGCTGGTGCCCCAAGTGGTGAGGGCGGTGAAAATTCCCGTGATTGCCGCCGGCGGTATTGCCGATGGCAACAGCCTATTGGCAGCACTGGCCCTTGGAGCACAGGCAGTTCAAATGGGTACCCGGTTTGTCTGCTCGGTGGAATGCGAAGCCCACCACGCTTACAAAGAGATGTTGGTGAAAGCCGGTGACCGGGATGCCATCGTCACCGCCCGCAGTACCGGTCATCCGGTACGGGTATTGAAAAACAAATTCACCCGCGACCTGCTCCGCATGGAGAAGGAAGGTATTAGTCAGGAAGAAATCGAAAAAATGGGCACCGGCCGTCTGCGCATCGCCGTTCAGGATGGCGACATTGAAAATGGCTCTGTCATGGCCGGTCAAATCGCCGGTATGATGCAGGATATTCTGCCCTGTGCCGACATCATTCACCAGATCATGGAGGATGCCGGTCGGCAGCTGGAAATGTTAAACCAATTGAAAGGAGTGACCGCTCCATGACCCATCTGGCATTCATTTTCCCCGGTCAGGGCGCTCAGTACGTGGGAATGGGCAAAGACTTCTACCAGCAGCATCCCCTGGCCCGGGAAACCTTCCAGGAGGCAGAAGAAGCCCTGGGCATCCCTCTTGCCCGTCTATGTCACGAAGGCCCTGAATCGGAACTGACCCGCACAGAAATCACGCAGCCAGCCATTCTAACCACCAGTGTGGCCATGCTCCGCACCTTCACTGCGCTGGGATTCCAGTCCACCATGACTGCCGGTCTCAGTCTGGGGGAATACACCGCCCTGGTACACGCTGGTTCCATTGCCTTTGCCGACGCCGTACGTCTGGTACGGTACCGGGGGAAGTACATGCAGGAGGCTGTTCCCGAAGATAAAGGCGGGATGGCCGCCATTCTGGGTCTTGACCCGGAAGCGCTGGAAGACTGCCTCTCCGCCGGACGCCGTGTCGGTTTTGTCGCCGTTGCCAATTTCAACTGCCCCGGACAGATTGTCCTCTCGGGAGAAACCGCTGCTGTGAAAAGAGCTATGGAAGCCTGCAAAGAAGCCGGCGCCAAAAAAGCGGTGATGCTTACCGTCAGTGCTCCCTTCCACACTCCCATGCTGGACTCTGCAGGCGAACGGCTGAAATCAAACCTGGCGACCATTTCCCTGCAAGCACCAAACCAGCTGTTCTTCAGCAATGTCACTGGCGGCGACATGACTGATCCCACTGAAATTGCCGCCGCGCTGGTGAAACAGGTAAGTCACCCCGTTCTTTGGGAAAAAAACCTGTTGACCATGATGCAGGCCGACTGTTCTGTCTTTGTTGAAATCGGCCCATCCAACAGCCTGACAGGCTTTGTGAAACGTACTGCTAAAACTCACAGGCTGAACGCCTCCGGCATGCACATTGAAACTTTCGAGCAATTGAACAACGTTGCAGAAACATTATCAAAGGAGGGTTATCATGGAATTGTCCAATCAAGTGGTGCTGATCACGGGAGCCTCCCGGGGCATCGGCCGGGCCATTGCCCTCAAGATGGCTCAGTCTGGCGCACGGATCGTGATCAACTATGCCCGGCAGGAGAACTCGGCGCTTGAGGTTAAAGAAACCATCGAATCACTGGGTGGCACTGCCATGATTGCACAGGCTGATGTTTCCGATGAGGAGCAAGTCACCCGTATGATGGCTGCCATCAAGGAAACCTTTGGACCTGTCACTATTCTGATCAATAACGCCGGCATCACCCGGGACGGCCTGTTGGTGCGCATGAAAACCAGTGACTGGCATCAGGTAATGGATACCAATCTGACCAGCGCTTTTCTCATGAGCCGGGCCGTTGCCAAAGATATGATGAAGGCCAAAGGCGGTCGCATCATCAATATTTCTTCTGTTGTGGGCGTTATGGGGAATGCCGGCCAGTCAAATTACAGCGCATCAAAGGCAGGTCTCATCGGCCTGACCAAATCCCTGGCGCGGGAACTGGCCCCCAAACGCATTACCGTGAACGCCGTGGCGCCGGGATTTATTGAAACCGAAATGACCGATGCCCTTTCAACCCAGGTAAAAGAACAGCTGCTGGCCCAAATCCCATTGAATCAGTTGGGCAAAGCAGAAGACATTGCCGAAGCCGTTGCCTATCTGGCAGGTGCCGGCGGCCGGTACATCACCGGTCAGGTACTGCAGGTGAACGGCGGCATGGCCATGTAACATCAGATGAACTCTCATTCAATGAATACTCCTTGAATGAGTTCACGCCATAAACCAATCAACCAACCACGAAACCAAAACTAGGAGGAAACCAACCATGTTTGAAAAAATCGCTAAAATCATTGCCGAGCAACTTGAAATTGATGATCTGAGCATCATTAAGCCGGAAACATCCATCATGAACGACCTGGAAGCAGATTCACTGGACGCCGTGGAAATTGTCATGGCCATTGAAGATGAGTTCGGCATTGAAATCTCCGACGAAGATGCAGAACAGTTCAAGAACATCGGCGACATCGCCAGCTATGTTGAGTCACGTCAGGCGTAAGCCTTTCGGTGTCTTGCAGCCATGATTGAACAGGACACTGCCGCTGACGGCGAAGTCCTGTTCTTTTAGAAGGAGGGTTTTTATGAACAATCAACGTGTCGTGATCACCGGCATGGGATGTGTCACGCCCATCGGTACCGGTGTTGACAGTTTTTGGAAAGGGCTTGTGAGTGGTGCCGTAGGCGCTGCTCCCATTACTCATTTCGATGCTTCCGAATTTCCCGTTCAGTTTGCCGCTGAGGTGAAAAATTTTGAACCGGATCAGGTGCTGGATAAACGAGAAGCCAAAAAGATGGATCGCTTTACCCAGTTCGCAGCGGTAGCATCACTGGAAGCGCTGAAAAACGCCGGCCTGGATCAGGGTGGCATTGACCCTGACGAGCTGGGCGTGATTCTGGGTTGTGGCATCGGCGGCCTGACCACCCTGGAAGAACAGCACCAAAATCTCCTGAACCGGGGACCCCGCCGGGTCAGCCCCTTTACCATCCCCATGATGATCTCCAATCTGGCTGCCGGTCAGGTGGCCATCCTCACACATGCAAAGGGGCCCAACATGACCATCGTCACTGCCTGTGCCTCTGCCACCAACGCCATCGGCGAAGCATTCAAAATGATCCAGCGGGGCGCGGCCAAAGCCATCATCACCGGAGGCACCGAAGCTTCCATTACTCCCATTTCCATTGCCGGCTTTTCTTCCATGAAAGCCCTCTCCACCCGAAATGACGACCCCGCCAAGGCCAGTCGCCCCTTCGATGCTGAGCGAGACGGCTTCGTGATGGGAGAAGGTGCCGGGGTAATTGTTCTGGAATCACTGGAACATGCCCAGGCACGAGGCGCCACCATCTATGCCGAAATGGCAGGTTACGGCACTCACACAGATGCCCACCATATCACTGCTCCCGACCCGGAAGGCGCCGGGGCCGCCAGAGCCATGACAAAGGCACTGGCAGATGCCGGTTTAGCTCCAGAGGCCATTGATTACATCAATGCCCACGGCACCAGCACCGATTACAACGACCGGCTGGAAACCCTTGCCATTAAAAAGGTCTTTGGCGACCATGCCGCCAGCCTGCTGGTCAGTTCCACCAAATCCATGACCGGCCATCTGCTGGGGGCCGCCGGTGGTGTGGAAGCCATTGCCTGCGTAATGGCTCTGCAGCACCAGCTGGTGCCGCCCACTGTTAATTATGAAAATCCCGACGCCGCCTGCGACCTGAACTACGTGCCCAACAAGGCAGTTTCGGCTTCAGTTAAGGCCACCCTTTCCAATTCGCTGGGCTTCGGAGGACACAACGCCAGTATTCTCATTAAAGCCTTCGAGTAAAGAAGCAGCCGCTAAAAAAGCGAGTTCCGGTGATCCGGGACTCGCTTTTCAACACTATTCCACAGGTGTTAACACAAACTCGCCGGCCCCTTCCACGTGAAGCTTCACTTCACCCGTGTCAGAAAACAGCTGCTGCATTGCCAGTATTTCGTCTTCTATCTCAATGATCACAGTTCTGTTCAGTCGAATGAGATGATAGGACACCCCTTCCACACGGTCTTTCATGGGCACCAGCACTGGTGCCACATAGGCCGCTCATCCGGCGGTAAGCAGCTTCCATTCCACCGAAGCTTCGCTCCCCATTTCCCGAATCCTCTTTTCCATAAAAACAGATCCCCGCATCTCCAACACCGGCACTTCTGGCATCACATCATCCCTCTCAAATCCCACTCTTTCACTTGCCCTTTACCCTTTTAAAATCCTTTTTACTATCATACCCTTCTTGTTTTAATACCCTTCTTCCTGACGTTGATAATTCACCGTGTTTTTCTCCATGTAAGCTTCCATGACCGCTTCACTGTCAAGATCCAGTTTGGCCGCCAGTGCCATAAACGCCTGGAACAACTGTTGGTATTTGGAGCGGGATGTTTCTTCTTCGAAATGGGTGGCTGTTCGGTAAACCTGCTGGAAATGGTCGCAAAGATCAGCCGCCACCGACACTTCCTCCAGTTGATCAAACCGGTATCCCAGTGTCAGCCCCAGACTTAACAGAAAATGCAGTCCGTCCACATATTCTTCCAGAATGACTTGCCTTGATGAAGGTGGTTTCAAACTCCAAAATTTGAAACAACGGGTCTCATTGGCCAATTCCCCCAGCTCCACCTGAAAGGCCAGAATCTTTCGGCCGATGAGTTCTTCCGCTTCCAATCGGTGATTTTGCTGAATGTGCCGATCCAGCTGTGCCTGCATGTCAAATAGATGCTTCCAGTTCAAATCCGGTTCCTCCTGACAGTTGTGATTGACTAAGACAGTTCCTGTTTATGCCAGCGCGCCATAGATCCGCAGAGTATCCGCCACCAGTGCCGCTTCTTCATTCTGAAGAGGCACTAACGGCCGACGTGGAATGCCACCGGTATAGCCCAGCAGGTCTGCGGCTGTTTTCAATGCTGAAACGCCTTTTCCCCTGGTTACCAGATGATTGATGGCCAGCATTTTCAGCTGCAACTGCCTGGCTTCCTCCAGGTCACCGGCATGAAATAAATCCATCAGCCGGCAGCATTCCTGAGGCAGAATGTTGGCCAGGGCCAAGGTGGCTCCCTGGGCTCCCAAAGAAAGAGCCGGCAGCAGATAGCCTGCATTTCCGGCAAAAACCGCAAAATCAGGCGCTGCATCCCGAATCATCTCTGCCAACTGAACAATATTACCGGAAGTATCTTTTATGCCCTGTATGTTTTCATGCTGAGACAACCTGGCCACCAGTGCCGATCCCAGGTTCAGTCCCGTATTGGCAGGCATGTTATACAGCATGACCGGAACCGGGCATGCGTCGGCCACATCGGTGAAATACTGATAAAGAACACTCTCATTCATGCTTCCTGTATAGTAATGGGGCGGCAGCACCAGCACGGCATCTGCTCCCAGCTCGGCCATCCTGTTACTGAAACGAATGGTTTCCAGCGTCGACTCACAACTGGTTCCCACGATGACCTTTTTGGTCTTGGGGAAATGACTGATGCAAAATGCTGCCAGTGCTTCCTTTTCCTCCTGAGTCAGGTAGACAAACTCGCCGTTGGATCCCAACACCACAATTCCGGATAGGTCCGTCGCCGCCCAGCGGCTTAAATTGTGGGCCATTCCCTCGTAATCAATGGTTTCATTGCGTGTAAAAGGTGTGAGAACCGGTGTGTAAATGCCGTTGAACATGAAGCTCCCTCCTTATCATTTGACGTGCTCGTTGATACTTCTTCTTCAGCATACCTTATTTCTTCCAAAAGAAAAACCCTTTTACCGGGCACTTCCGATAAAAGGGTTTTAAATTGGATCATAACCGAACCAATTACCGGCTCAGGTTAATTCTAATACCAGCCACGGAGTTTCATGGCATCAGCCACACGCTTGATGGACATCATGTAGGCAGCGGTTCGCATATCCACCTGATGTTCATTCATCAGCGCCCAGATATCATCAAACGCCTTGTTCATGCTCTTTTCCTGCTTTTCCTGAACTTCTTCAAAAGTCCAGTTGTAACGCATCAGGTTCTGTACCCACTCAAAGTAGGAAACGGTCACACCGCCGGCATTGGCAAGGATATCAGGAATCACCAGGATGCCCTTTTCATTCATGATTTTGTCTGCTTCAGGCGTGGTGGGGCCATTGGCACCTTCACACACAATTTTGGCTTTAATATCGTTGACATTGTCAGATTTAATGACATTCTCAAGGGCACAAGGCATGAGAATATCCACATCCAGCGTCAGTACAGCATTGCGGTCCAGTTCTTTCTGTGCGCCGGAGAATCCGGTGATCACTTTGGTTTTGTTCTGTTTTGCATACTCCATCACAGCTTTAATGTCGAGACCGTCTTCATGGTACAGGGTGCAGGATACATCAGAAATGGCAACCACTTTGGCACCCATTTCCTCCATGTACATAGCCGCATAGGAACCCACGTTACCAAAGCCCTGAACAGCAACAGGCAGTCCCTTAAGATCCATGCCTTTCTTTTCAGCTGCATAGCGGGCCATAATGGCAACACCAAAACCGGTAGCTTCAGTTCGGGCCAGTGAGCCATAGTAGCTGACAGGCTTTCCTGTGAAGACACCGGGTTCAAATCGACCAGTGGTCTTTTCATATTCATCAACCATCCAGGCCATTACCTGACCGGTGGTACCCACATCGGGTGCCGGGATGTCAATTTTTTCGCCAATGATGGGAGCAATGGCACGGGCATATCCTCTGGAAAGTCTTTCCAATTCCTTTTCTGACAGATCGTAAGGGTTCACGATGATTCCGCCCTTACCGCCGCCGTATGGAATGCCGACAACGCCGCACTTGAATGTCATCCAGGTGGATAGTGCCTTGACTTCGTCTCTGGTAACATCCTGATGAAAACGTACGCCGCCTTTGAAGGGACCTACTGCATCATTGTGCTGTGACCGGTAACCGATGAAAGTACGAATGGAGCCATCGTCCATTTTCACCGGGATGGATACCTGAAGAACGCGAATGGGGTTTTTCAGAATTTCGTACACTTCAGGCGGGGTTCCCAGTTTGTCACACGCTGCTTTCACTTGCTGCTGTGCGATTTCAAACGGGTTAAGGGTTTTTTCGGCCATTTGACTGCCTCCTCATCATAAATGATTATTCTTGTTCAGGTGAATCTTCCTCGTTGCAGTTGCTCCCCAGAAAAGTGCATAACCTGAAAACGTTTTCATTGTCAAGGAAGAACCGGACTCATTTTCAGTCTATTTGAACTTTTCCAACAGTGAAGCTTTTGCAATTCCTTGTTTTCACCTGTGTTGATCACTTGAATTATATCACACTCATTGAAAAAGTGGTAGTTTTTTCCCCATTATTTTGGGGAGATCGATATTTTTTTATCAATTATGACGAATGACGGGCTGTTGCCATTTTCCACTGCGATACATCAGCCATCCCATGAAACAAATCAATGCATTGCTGATGACCATGGCATACCAGACGCCGTGAGACCCCAGGGATGTCCATCTTCCAAGCAGGAGAATCAGCGGGATTCTGAACACCCAAAGCCTCCCCATATCCATCATCATGGCGTAAAGGGTATGGCCTGACCCCTGAAATGTACCCAGCAGAATTTGAAAAATGGCCATTAATGGCAGTGTCAACGTGATCAGACGGGTGTAGTCAAGACTTTGTTTTAAGACTTCCGGATCATTTTTGATGAAAGCTCCCACCACCAGATCGGCGGCCAGAAAGAGAATGATTCCGCCCAGACTCATGATGGTGATGGATCCCAGCGCCGCCGTTCTCACTGCCCGGCGTGCCCGCTCCGGCTGGCCGGCTCCCAGATTTTGACCCACCAAGGTGGCCAATGCTGTTCCAATCCCCATCACCGGCATGATAATCACCATGGAAATCCTGTTTCCAATACCAAAAGCTGCCAGGGTTCCTTCTCCATAGCCAATGACAAAGGCATTGAGAATGATGAATCCGAAGGCTGAAAATGACTGGCCGGTGGAGGCAGGTAATCCAATCCGAACAATTTGCGTCAATATGCCGCTGTCCATCTTCAGGTCTTTTCCCCTCAACCGAATACCGTTGCCCTGACGAAAAAGGCTGTAAACAGCATAGACTGCAAAAAGAGTTCGCGAGAACACCGTGGCCGCTGCCACCCCCCGAATGCCCCACCCTAAAAAAAGGATGGCAATTGGATCCAGGACAATGTTCAGCAACACACCGGAAACATTCAGTACCATTGGGGTATATGTATCTCCCTGTCCCTGGCGGATGGCATTGAACACAAAAAAAGCAAAGAGGGCAGGCAGTTCCCACAGCATGATTTGAACATACTGAAGAGCGTAGACATACACAGCTCCCTGTGCACCCATCATGCGGAGCACCCAGGGAGCCGCCAGGGTTCCCATGAGACTGATTGCCACTGCCATCAGCAGGGCAAAGGTGAGCAGCTGCCCTGCCACTTTCGTTGCCTGTGCAGGGCTGCCAGCGCCACTGAACCTTGAAATTAGCGCTGTGCCGGCAATGTTGACACCCATTCCCAGGGAAAGGGTAAAATAGAGCACAGGGAAAACCAAAATAATAGCTGCCAATTCTGAAGTTCCCAGATAGTTTCCCACCCAGTAAGTATCTGCCAGGCTGTACAGCATCTGTACAAAGTTATTGAACATGAGGGGGAGGGCCATGGTAATGAGAATTTTTGGCAGTGATCCGGATAATATCATGGCCCTTTTATCATTGATTTCCATGAAGTCGCCTGCTTTCCATAATCATCATAACATGAAAACGCCTTCCCCATTATACCATAATACAGACACTTTGGCCTGTGATTGTCTTTCTGCGAAGGACTTTCAACGAAAGTCCCTTCACCAGATTTGACCTTGCATGGTAGAATCAATACAGATGGTATCCTTTCGGGAGCCATACTCGTTGTGTTGGAGGCATGTGTTATGAAAAAAATGGAGAACATTGAAAAAATGCAGCAATTTTCCTGCCAGGCCCGAAAAAAAAGCCACATCATTGGCCTGGTGCCCACCATGGGGGCTCTTCACCAAGGCCATCTGTCTTTAATCCAGGCAGCCCGTCAGGAATGTCATGAAGTGGTGGTGAGTATTTTTGTGAATCCCACCCAGTTTGGCGAAAACGAAGATTACGAACGTTATCCCCGTGATTGGAATCAGGACTGTTCTCTGGCGGCCGCCGCCGGTGCCACGGCTGTCTTTTTGCCAAGTGCGTCAGACATATACCCCCCCGGCTATCAAACCACCCTGCATCTGAGTTCTTTGACCCAACATCTCTGCGGCGCTCATCGCCCCGGTCATTTTGATGCTGTAGCCACTGTTGTCTGCAAGCTGCTGAATATCGTCGCACCTCATCGTGCTTATTTCGGTCAAAAAGATGTTCAACAGCTGCGCGTCATTCAGCAGATGACCGCTGATCTGAACATGAACGTTGGCATTGTCCCCATGCCAACTCTCAGAGAATCAGACGGTCTTGCCATGAGCTCCCGCAACGCTTATCTTTCTCCTTCAGAACGCCTGGCCGCCGGCATCATTTACCAGGCATTGCTGTCAACTGAACAGGCGGCACAGGCTGGTGAAACATCGCCACTGATCCTTCAACAGCTGCTGCTGTCGCATTTGGTCTCCGAACCACTGGTTCATGTGGAATATGCCGCCGTTGCAGATCCTGTCACGCTGACACCCCTTGAACAACAGCAGGCATCCATGCTGCTGGCTGTGGCCGTGCGCATTGGTGATACCCGGTTAATTGACAACTTGCTGATCAATCTCCCCCCATACGCAGACCTTACGAAGTGACTTCTTCTCCCAACAGCTCCCGCTGTTTTTTCTTGCTGAGGGAGCTGACAATCAGCTCATGGGACATGTCAATCATTTGCCGCAGCACTTCACTTGGCACCTGACCGTCCAGATCCACTGAATTCCAATGTTCCTTGTTCATGTAATACCCCGGGCGAATTTCCGGATAAGTGGCTCTCAGATGCTGTCCAAAGGCCGGCTCACATTTCAGCGTGAGGATATGCCGTCCTTCATTGTCATGTCCCAGCATGCCGAACATTTTTCCACCCACCTGGTAACGGTCAACACCCCATTCTTCCTTATAATCTTTTTCTGCAGCCGGCCGGCCCAGACAGTAGGCGTCCAGCCATTCGTATGTTTGTTTCATGATGCGCCTCCTTTTCTCTGTTGATGATTGATCGACACCACAGCGTGCTTACTGATTACCTGCTTCCATTATCCCCTGATTCTCATTTTTCATCAAGGCGTCTTTTCATGCGTGTTCATTTCCGCGACAAAAAAAGTGCCCCCACCAGGGCACTTAGAGGTTGAAGGCAACCAATTTTGTCTGCCATCTGAGAGTACCCTCCTAACAGGGCACCCAATGTGACAAGCAAGGCGCTTTGGGCAAGGTAATGCCTTGCCAGACTTCTTGCTTGTATTAATATTGACAACGGTCGAAGCATGCCATGGCCGGAAGCTTCTTTATGCCGTTAAACTGTTTTGATACATTGTACCAATGCGTCTGCATATGCCTCCGGCTGGAAGAACAGGGCTTCGTGGCTGCCCTGCAGTTCGACCACCGGTGCTTCTCCCAGGCTTTGGAACATGCCCACAAAGGCACCCGGCGGCAGCGACAGATCTTCAGTGCAATATAGCAATACCCGGGGTGTCTCCAGTTGCGCAAAGGCATTCGCTTGAATGGGCGTATCGAAGAGTGCCAGCGGCTGGGGCACCAGGTGGCTGATTAAACGATTCTGCTCTTCTTCTGAAACACCACTGGCCAGTGCTCCCCGAATGAAATCCTCCATTAACGGAATGCTGTGATCCGGTGTCGCCAATGCCATTTGCTTAATTCCCATGGCCATTTCCTGATCGGGGATCATGTCGAACTGACTTTTTCCCTGAGGCAGAATCCAGGCATTGTTAAACACAATTTTGCTGATTTTATCCGCCACCTTCGGTGCAGTCATCTGAATCACATGCCCGGCACTGGAATGTCCCACCAACACCGCCGGCTCTGGCTGTTCCTCCAGTTTTTCCACCAAAGGTTTTAGTGCCTGTTCATAAGTAATGCCTTTTCGATCGTCTTCAGGTCCATTGCCGGCCAGCGTCACCGCTTCTGCCTCATACCCCTTCTCTTTCAGCGCTTTGATCACACCCTCCCAGCAAGAAGCATTGTGCCATGCGCCATGAACCAAAATGATTTTCTCCATGATTATTTCCTCCTTTTTTGTTGATTCCTTTTGACGGTTTTGACAGTTCCTACAAGAACCTGCCGCCCGTCATCAATGATCCCTTTTTCAGTTCAAGCACCATCACATTCACCTGCTGTGTATCGATATCCAGAACCGTCCCCATGGCGGTTGCCACAGATCGCATCACTTTCTGACGCTCTTCCAGCGACTTGCCCTCCAGCCAATAAACCATTGCCAGAGGCTGCCTGCCGCCTTCATGAAACCAGTCCTCCTCCGGGATTTCTTCACCCGTCACCGTCAGTCTCTCCACCGGCCAGTCCATGGCAGCTGCCACCTGAAGAGCCACCTGTCGCAGAACGTGTTTCTCCCGTCCCAGCTTCATCTTCTCCGGTCCCAGCTTCAACTGAATCAGGGGCATGATTTCCACCTCCTTCTCCTGTCAACATTCACCTTGTGTCAGCGTGAAAAATGCAGGAACATCTTCACCCTCATACTGATAAAGGCGTTATAATCCTTTGTTTATATCAGCAATAACTATGCCAACATCATGCGTCTGGGAGCGATCTCTTATTCGGCCTAAAAACAGGGTGGTTTTCCTGCCACAATCAGCCTTGGCACCCATTCATCTTTTCCGCAAAAAAAGAACCCGGGTCACGGATTCATTTTCCTGTTTTCTGATTGTTCCAGATGGGAACAGTTCTATTTTGATTAATGGTTCTTGCTCACATCTTTTCAGCCTTTTTCGCCGGTGTTCCGAATGGGATCAGTGTCAAAAATGGTTACAGCGGTCGCACTCACTTCACACTTCCTCCCTGGTGTCTTTTATTATCCGATACAGGGTGGGTCTGCTGATTCCCAAGCGTCGGGCGGCTTCACTGATGTTTCCATCACTTTCCTTCAGAACCTGCCGGGCCATCTGTCTTTCAAGATGGGTCAACAGCTTTTTCCCGTCGCTGGCAGATGTCCATTGACTGGACCCATGATTCCCAGCTGGTGTCACGCTGCTGGCTTCAGCCCCTCGGTTGAGCCAAGCCGAATGATATCGAATGGTCTCCGGCAAGTCTGCCATCCTGATTTCAGCTGCCTGGCAGGTGATCAGTAGTTGTTCCATCAGATTTTTCAACTGCCGCACGTTTCCCGGCCACGGGTAATGACATAAGCAGGATATGGCTTCTTCTGTCAATCGGGGTATGTCCCGGCCCATTGCCTCCGCCAGACCTTTCAGCAATGTTTCCATCAACAGGGGAATATCTTCCCGCCGGTGCCGGAGTGGTGGTATTGAAATGTCATACCCGCTAATCCGGTAGTAAAAATCTGCCCGCAAAACACCTGCTGCCACAGCCTGTTCCCCCGGTATTTTAGAGGCTGTCATCAGTCTGAAATTCACTGACCTTTCTTCCGTGCCGCCCATGGGCATGATCTTTTTCTCCGCCAGGCAGCGAAGCAGCATGGCCTGAGTAGCGGCTGAAAGACTTTCCACCTCATCCAGAAACAGGGTGCCGCCATGGGCGGCTTCGATGAGACCCGTTTTTCCAGCGGATCGGGCACCGGTAAAAGCACCCCGCTCATAACCGAAAAGAGTGGTTTCCGCCAGTGTTTCCGAAAGCGCCCCACAGTTAATCACAATCAACGGCCCTTTTCTGCGAGCTGACAGCTGGTGAATCACCTGAGCTGCCACTTCTTTTCCCACACCACTTTCACCGGTGAGCATCACCGGCAGTTCTCCCTGGGCAACAGCGGCCACCCTTTCCCTGACAAGCTTCATTTCATGGCTCATTCCCACCAGTTGATTCAGGGGGTTGGGTTTCGCCGGAGTATCAGGAGTGGGTTTCATCAACTCAATGCCCTGCCAGTAGCGGTTTTTATTCCGGTCATACTCCAGCCAGCGCCAATGCTGATATAGATCTGCCACGCACCGCAGAAAGGGCAGTACCATCATCGGCTGATGCATATCCAGGCTGGAGGCCCCCACCGCACCGGCAATGTTTCCCCTGGCGTCCCGTAATGGCGCGGCAGAACAACTGAAGGCATGAAACCAGCTATGGTAGTGCTCACACCCGGCAAGGCGGATGGTGGCCGCCTCTCGCATGGCCAGTGTCACCGCATTGGTGCCGCTGAGATCTTCATTTAACTGTTCCAAAAAAAGGGATGGCACACTCAGTTTTTTCGCCATGGCTTCTGGATATTGGTGATTCAATGCTTCAATAAAGTTTCCCTGATTATCATAGATGGACAGCACTACATGGTTCTCATCTGCAAACCGGCCAATGGCCTCCAGTGTTTCAGCGGGTCGGCGGCGGCTTTTGGTCATCTGCAGGGCAGCGATTTCCTGCCCGGGAACAAATCCAGCCTGGATCCTTCGATTTTCCCAGGGGTCAACACCCCTGTCCCGACAGTTTTTCCAAGAAGTCAAGACTGCCTGTGGCACACTTGGCTGGTGAAGATGCCCCGATCTAATAAACTGTTGCCAGGCAACAGCTGTTTCTTTCAGGTGATTATCTTGAGCCATGGGTATTCCTCCGGTATAGTGACGGTTCTCCATTTGTATTGCTTTGTTCCACTATACCTGTCAGTGGCGGCTTATGTCAATGCAGTGACAATCTTGGATTTTGCCTGAAGCTTCCCATAGACATTTATACGATCCCAAGAAATTCCAATACCCGATTTTTCACCGAAGCTGAAATCGTCCAACAGATGACTGCATCATCGCTGCCAGCTTTGCCAGGTTGTTACCTGCTTCGGCAATTTCTCCCATGGCAGCCGTCTGCTCTTCCACCGAAGCAGAGGCTTCTTCTGTTCCCGCTGCATTCTCCTGTGAAATGGCCGAGAGATTCTCGGCGATCATAACCAGAGATTCTTTCTGCTGCTCCATTTTTTGACTGGATTCATTCAGGGTTTCCACCACCCGTTGCATTTCTGCCAGTGTGGTTGAGATACCCTGAAAACCATTGCGCACTTCGTCCACGTAAGCTGTTTGTTCCCGAGTCTTTTCAGTGGCACTTTGAATGGTTCCCACCGTTTGTTCCATTTTTTGTGTCAGTTCGTCAATGACAGCTGCAATTTCACCGGTGAACTGATTTGACTGTTCTGCCAGTTTTCTGATCTCTTCTGCCACCACTGCAAATCCTCTGCCGGCTTCTCCCGCCCTGGCCGCTTCAATGGCTGCATTCAGTGCAAGGAGATTGGTTTGCTCGGCAATGTTGTGAATCATCTGGCTTGCCTGGCCAATTTTATCCACACTGGCACTTGTTTCGAGAATCATTTCCCTGGCTTCGTCACCCGCCTGACCGCTTTGGTGAGCCTTTTCAACCAGCTGATCTACCTGCAACAGTCCATTTTGCTGCACTTCCAGCGCATCACCGATGGTTCTGTTCATAACGCCCATCATTTGACGATTCTCTTCGATACACTCTCCCAGTATATTGATACTGGTCACACTGCGTTCCGTTTCCTGTGCCTGGTCATCCGCTCCCCGGGCAATATCTTCAATGGTTTTAGCCACTTCGGCTGCTGCAACAGAGGTTTCAGTACCAGCCTCGCCAATATGAACCGACGCTGTGGCAACACTTTCAGATGCTGTTTGGATTTCTGTCATCGAATCGGTGATGGTCTCAAGAAATCGATTCAGATCATGCATCATTTCACCAATTTCATCCTGCGCTTTCACATCGATTCTTTCTGTCAGATTTAGCTGCTCCGAAATCATGCGCAGTGTCGTTCCTGCATTTTTTAACGGCCTGATCACAATCACTTGCAGCAAAATCAAAATCAAGCCCGAAACCACCACCAAATTGATCACCGTCGCCACCACCAGCGACATTTCACCAGTCACCAGATCTCCCACAACATCATCCATTCGCTGAACTACCCGGTTGATGAAGGCTGCTATGGTGGGGCTGATGAGCAATGCCAGAATCACCCCTGTTAAAAATTTAGTTTTGATGCCAATTTTGCGCTTAAATGCACCTCTCGTCTTTGATGCCTGGTTTAACGTCCGACTTTCTCCCTTTTTGCCCATTATTATGCTCCTTTCGTTATTTGCGTTCATCCCGCGGGCCATACCGCCTTATAGTTAGTTCCTATCCAAATCTTCTGTTCTAAAACCTTCTCGAATACGTTAAGCTGGAAACGTCTTCCTCTGTTTCAGAAGATATTTTTCCCAGAAAAATGTTGACAAGTGTTCTCATCCGTATTAGAATGCAAATAAGTTTTTCTTGCAACATCTAAAAACTGAATCGTAAAACTCTTATCCAGAGTGGTGGAGGGACTGGCCCGATGAAACCCGGCAACCGTATCTGATCATTGATCAGGTAAAGGTGCTAATTCCTGCGAAACGTTGTTTCGGAAGATAAGAGAGACAAAACCCCTATGTGTGTTTGGCTCTCTGTCTTTGGCAGAGAGTTTTTTATTGTTCAAAAGGAGGGAGTCGCACTTACAGATTCAAATTGATTGATGTTGTGCATTCAAAATTAAACTCAGGAGGAATAACCCATGAAAAAAATTCAATTAACCCTCATTGCCCTTGCACTGTTACTGTTGCTGGCCGGCTGCGGCAACACCGATGCCGCTGTTACCCCGCTGGACCCTCAGCATCTGACCGTTGGCGTTACTGCAGGTCCCCACGAAGAAATCCTTGAAAAAGTGAAAGAAATTGCCGCCCGCGACGGCGTTGAAATCGACATTCAGGTGTTCACTGAATATGTTATGCCCAATATTGCACTGGCAGAGGGAGAACTGGATATCAACAGTTTCCAGCATCAGCCTTATCTGGACAATTTCAAAAGCGAACGCAACCTTGAATTAGTTGATGTTGCCAGCACCGTCATCTTTCCCATGGGGATTTACGCCGCTGAATACAGCGATGTGAGTCACATTCAGCAGGGAGACCTCATCGGGCTTCCCAACGACCCCACCAATGGTGCCCGGGCGCTGATTCTTTTCGAAAGTGCCGGTCTGATCACCCTGAAAGAAGGCGTTGGCGTCGCTGCCACCGTCAATGACATTGCAGCGAATCCCCTGGATCTCCGATTCATTGAACTGGAAGCTTCTCAGATTCCCCGGCAACTGGATGAACTGGCTGCAGCAGCCATCAATGCCAATTTCGCCATCGAGCACGGCTATGTACCCACCGAAGATACCATTTTCATCGAACCCGGTGATTCTCCATGGGTGAATGTCATCGCTGTGAGAACCGGTCATGAAAATGACGAAGCGGTGAAACGGTTTATTGAGTACTACCATCTGGATGAGGTGCGCCAGTTCATCGGCGAACACTTTCAAGGATCCATTGTCGCTGCCTGGTAAAGGGCAGCGGCAAGATTTAATCCCAAAGAGAAAGGGCTGGTTTTGTTGATTCAACTGCATCAGGTATCCAAAACATTTCAATCGAGCAGTCAGCAGGTGGAAGCCCTTCGGGAAGTCTCCCTTCAGGTGAACCCGGGCGAGATCTATGGCATTATCGGCCACAGTGGTGCCGGAAAAAGCACCCTGATTCGCATTGTCAACCTGCTGGAGAAGCCAACTTCCGGTCACATTGACATAAACGGTGTTGATTTGACCAAGCTTTCCCCACAAAAACTCCGGGAAATCCGGCGTTCTGTGGGCATGATCTTTCAAGGCTTTAACCTGCTGAAAACCGCCACGGTGGAAGAAAACATTGCCCTGCCCCTCCGCCTCACCGGTCTCTCCCACCAGGAAATCAGCCAACGGGTGGAAAAATACCTGGCCGTGGTCGGACTGACAGATAAAAAGCAGGCTTATCCTTCCCAGTTGTCCGGCGGGCAGAAACAGCGGGTAGCCATTGCACGGGCCTTGTCCCACGAGCCGAAAATATTGCTCAGTGATGAAGCCACCAGCGCCCTGGATCCAGAAACCACTGAGTCGATTCTGGATTTACTCCTGAGCATTAACCGGGAGTTTGGCATCACCATTCTCCTGATCACCCACGAAATGAACGTGATTCAGCGGATCTGCGACCGGGTGGCTGTGATGGAAGATGGGCGTATTGTGGAGGAGGGAACCCTGCTGGAAGTCTATTCTGATTCCAGACACCCCACCACGAAAAAATTCATCAACAGCCAGTTCCCCCAAAGTGCCCTGTCACTGCTTCCTGTTGATGAGCAGGATGGCCAGCCGGTACTGGAACTGTCCTTTGTGGGCGCTGTCACCGACCAGCCCGTACTGGCAGAAGTCTCCAAACGGTTTCAGGTTTCTCCCAACATTTTGTCTGGGAATATTGTTCCCCTGAAAAACGCCCACTATGGCAAACTCATTGTGCAGCTGCTGGGAGATCGGGAAGAAACAGCACAGGCTGTGGCCTACATTATTTCCACCGGCGTGAAGGTGGAAGAATTAAAGGGAGGTGAAGCCCATGCAGGCCTTTTATAGCCGTTGGGGAAGCGTCATTTTCAAGGCAACTGTTGAAACCTTTCAAATGGTCACCATCGCCATGTTTTTTGCCGTTCTCATCGGACTGCCGCTGGGCGTCATCCTCACCCTGACGCGAAAGAACGGGAGCCTGGAAAACCGTTGGATCTACCAGGGACTGAACACTCTCATTAACCTGATTCGTTCCATCCCCTTCATCATTCTTCTCTTTTATATCTTGCCCTTTACCAAACTGCTGGTGGGCACCTCCATCGGCGTGAAGGGGGTTATTGTGCCCCTGGTCGTCCACACCGCTCCTTTTGTGGCCCGGCTGATGGAATCAGCCTTGCTGGAAGTGGACCGGGGCGTGGTAGAAGCCTATGAAGCCATGGGAATCAGCACCCCCAAAATCATCTGGCACGTGATCATTCGGGAAGCCCGCCCCGCCATTGCACTGGGACTCACCATGGCCATTATCGCCCTCATCGGTGCCACTGCCATGGCCGGTTTGGTGGGAGCCGGCGGTCTGGGGAACCTGGCCTACAGCTATGGTCACCTGCGTTACGAAGTGTCGGTGATGCACACCACAGTACTTCTGTTGATTGTGCTGGTACAGTGTCTTCAGTCGCTGGGAAACCACTTGGCCGCCCGCCTTCGAAAAGAGTAATCCATCGCAAAACGAGAGCCGGCTGAAATCAGCCGGCTTTTGTTACCAGGTTTCCCATCGAACAATATCAGACAGTTTTTTTCGGGGAGTGGGGGCAGGCGCATGAGCCGGATAACCTACCGTGATCACCGCCACCACATATTTATCATCGGGAATCCCCAATACTGGTCGAATCTCTTCCTGAGTAAACCAGGCCACCCAGCAGGTTCCCAAACCCTGGTTTTCAGCTTCCAACACCAGATGTTCCGCTGCAATCGCTGTGTCCCTGATCACCTGCTTCAGTTCATGCTGAGAGCTTACCTCTGTCAGCACCACCTCCGGGTGGCCAGTGATCCTGCTGGAAAGATCGGCCACACAGGCAATGTGTACCGGGGCGGTGAGCATCCACTTCTGTTGGTGTGAAACAGCTGCCACTTTTTCCCGCATTTCCTGAGACTGGATTACAATGAAATGCCAAGGTTGGGTATTGTTTCCCGAAGGCGCCCACCGGGCACTCTCCAGAATAGCCGTGGTTTTTTCATCCTCCACGGGACGGTCTTCGTACTTTCGAATGCTTCTTCTCGTTTCGATGGATGTCAGCATCTCATCACTCCTCATGTTAATTGATTATTGCTGCTTTCCATGAGCAGCCTGTTCATTGATACCTGTTTTCATTTGTCTTTGCGGGGTATTTAGATTATAATACTCCTTATTCATCCTACCCAACGAGGAGGAAAACGAACAGTTTTGATGCAAAATCCGAAAATGGAGGTCCTTTTATGCAAAGAAGAGCATTCTTATTGACCCTACTGTTACTTTTTGTGTTGGTCCTGACCGCCTGCAGCCAACCCGGCGGCGACGCTGCAGTTCCTGCTGTCACCGTAGCACCTGCAGCCGAATCGACGACTGCCGCCTATGAATCAGATGATTTTTTACCTTTGGTGCTGCCGGTCTATGAAGATCTGGAAAACCACCTGGGCGAAGAAATCACTGTGAAAGGCTTTGTGTTCCTGCGGGACAGTTATGGTGATAACGAGTTCATGGTCACCCGCATGCTGGTGGAATGCTGCTTTGATGATGCGGCTCCCACCGGATTCGTGACTCAGTGGGAAACTGACACCCTGCCGGAGGTCGATTCCTGGGTGGAGGTCACCGGTATCATTGATCAGAGGGAAGCCACTGATTCAGTGACAGGCATGGTGTTCATCCAGCCCTACCTCATCGCTTCTTCCGTAACCTCCATTGAACCCTACGATTCCCCTTATGTCTTTTTCGAAACAGAGTAAGCACCTGAACACTCTCCGGCCACAGTACATGCTGTGGCCGGTTTTTCGTGGTATGAGAAGCAGCTTAACTGTCATCCCGCCGCAGGCGGTTTTGTTCATGGCAGGTTTGCAGAAATGGTATAATAAGGCATGCAAGGGAGGCGCCTATGAATATTCGAACCTTTGACATTTCCAATCCCCTCCGGCATCGCCGGGACATCCGTGCTTATCTTCACTTTTGCCGTCGGGTATATGCCCAGAATCCTCACCACCGGGACCTGATCACACCGGTACTGAAGGAACTGCTGACAGGCAGGGCCGTCATCTGTAGCAGCAGCTGGCTGAAGCCGCTGATGGTGGTGAAGGATAACAATCAAATTGTGGCAGTCTGTCTGCTGGCGGTGGTGGACCGACTTCCCCACCTCATGCAAATCACTTACTTCGAAGCCCTTCCCCAGCAAGCAGCGGCAGTCAACTTACTGATTCAGGCGGCCAGAGAAGCCGCCGTCATGAAAAAGGCCACCGCCGTCAGCGTGGGACTGAATCTCCATGTGAATTACGGACTGGGTCTGTTGTCCAGTCATTTTGACACTCCCCAGACCTTTGGCAGTGCCTATAACTCACCGGAATACCCGACCTATTTCGCCCCCCACGCGGGCCATGAAATCAAGCTGGTCAGCTACCTGACCCATATGCCTGGCTTCGATTTTTCGGCGGGACGCCGGCTGATGGAACGTATGCCTCCTTCTTTTCACGTGCGGCCTGCCCGGTTTCACCAGCTCAAAGAAGAAATCGCCCTGTACACACACCTGAACAATGCGGCCTTTGGTGAGCATCCTTTTTATTATCCCCGGCGGCAAACCGAAGACCTGGAACTTTTCCAAAGCTTTCGCCATTTTCTGCGGCCTGAAAACCTGCTCTTTCTCTATAATGGAAACACCCCCGTGGGCTTCATGCTCTGGTACCCGGATTTTAACCAACTGATCCCCCCCGGCGAAGGTCCCGGTCTGAAGGCCGTTATTAAGAACCGGCTTTTCAGTTGCCGCATTGACCGGTTCAAAATTGTGGAGCTGGGCATCATTCCCGCCTATCAGAAAACCGGGGCTGTCCTCGCCCTTTTTGACAGCTGCCATCGCTTGACAAAAGACCGCTACCAGTGGTGCGAAGCCGGCTGGATTCTTTCAGATAACCGGGCTTCCACAGGCTTTGGCCGCCGCTGGGCCCACGAAGCCTATAAAGAATACCGGGTCTTTCTCCTGCCTGTTCAGGAAAAGACACCCCCAGGGGAAAGGATGACTCTGGAAGATGACCTGTTCTTTTCAGTATTTCCGCCACACCCGTGAACTGCCTGCGACCTGGGATACCGTCTGCCGCAAACAGCCATGGCTGCATCGACAGCTGCTGATGCACCTGGAATCTCTTAATCCCTGTCATCAGCGCTACTACCTGAACACCACTCTGCAAACCGCCTTCGTCACCTATCACCTGAAAATTGATCCCCTGGCCCTGAAAACCGGCCTGGGTCTGAGGCTCCCCGTCACCATTGTCGGCATGCCTCTTTCCCTGTCAGTTCCCGGTTATGCCGCCACCCCGTCAGGTTTGGAGGCCATGGCCACCTTTATCCGCCAACAATCCGGTCTGTGGATGATTCTCAACGCCACGGAACAGGCAACCGAGTCCACTTTTCCCTTCCCCTGTACCCCTGCACTCCCCGCCTGTTCCATGTCCATTACCTGGGATACTTTCGATGCCTACCTGGCTGCTCTCCGCAGCCACTACCGGCACCGCCTGAAGAAGGCGCTGGATCGGGGGCAGTCACTGAGAGTATCGATTCTGCCTGAAGGTGCGCCCCTGCCGCCAGCTCTTTACCGCCTTTATGAGCAGGTTTACCGTCGCTCACCCCACAAACTGGAAAAACTGTCGCCCCCTTTTTTTCAGGCGTTTCCAGCTGAAATTCATTCCTTTTTTCTGGAAGAAAAGCCGGTGGGGTTTGTGCAGCTCGCTGTTCATCAGCAGGAAATGACTTTTCTGTTCTGCGGGTTTGAAAAACAACTGAACACCACCCACGACCTGTATCAAAACATGCTCCTTCATCTGGTGCGGCAGGCCATTGACAGACACTGCCATACCCTGCATCTGGGACAGACCGCCGTTGAAACCAAACAGAAACTGGGCGCCCTGCTGGAACCCCGCAGTCTCTATCTCCACCACTCCCAGCCCCTGGTGCATCATCTGGCCCGTCACCTGGTCCCCCTGCTGGGGTATCGCGACACCCCAGCCCATTACCGGGTTTTCAGAGACTCATTATCTGGCGGTTTTCCTGGGGAAAATCGCTGGTGAAACAGTTGAACCCGCGAAGGAAAACTGATAAAAAGGATGTCATCCCATGAAGTTCTTGCTGGTTAAGTGCCACCAACCCACTCTCTTCACTGCCCTTCAGCCCATCGTCACCGAGCCTCTGGAGCTGGAAGTGCTGGCGGCTGTCATTCAGCGTCACGGGCACACCTGCCGCCTTTATGACAGCTGGTTGGAAGAAATGCCTTTTTCCCAGGTGCTTGAGGAAGCATCTCCCCAGGTGCTGCTGCTTTCCGGCTATATCACCGCGCTGGAAAGGATGAAGGCCACGGCAGCGCAGGCCCGAAAACAATTGCCCCAGCTGCTGATTCTGGCAGGGGGTGTTCATGCTGCCCTGAACCCAGCCGATTTCATGGTGACCACCATCGACCTGGTGGTTCACGGAAACGGTGTAGTGGTGTTGGATCAGCTTCTTGCCATGGATTTTCAGCGGGAATCCTGGCCGCTGACGGCAGGCATTGCCTATCAGATTGACAACCAGTGGCATCTGAACCCTGCCAGCTTGATAACAGCTCACCACCCTTCAACTGGCCAGGATTCAGAATCCCCCTGCAGCGAAATCCCACCAGCTTCCACCCTGCCACCCCTGCCAGACCGCCATTATTTCAACACCTACGCCCACCGCACCCATTACATGACCCAGCGCCCCGTGGCACTGATTCAAACTGCCTTGGGCTGCCCATATACCTGTGACTTCTGTTATTGCCGTCACCTGAACGATGGTGCCTACACACCTTTCCCCCTGGAACGGGTGATGGATGATCTGCTCGCCGCCAAGAGTCACCTCTGCTGGATCGTGGATGACACCTTTTTGCTCCACCGCCCCCGGGTGGAAGCCTTTCTTGACCGGCTGCAACAGCGGCAAATTAACCGGCAGTTTATAGCCTATGCCCGGGCTGATTTCATTGTGAACCATGCCGATCTTCTCCCCCGTTTGAAAGCCGCCGGATTCAGACAGCTCATCGTTGGTCTTGAAGCCGTGGACCAACAGCGACTGGATGACTACGAAAAGCGTCTTTCCCCGGAGATGAACCAGCAGGCTGTCACCCTCATGAAAAGGGCCGGGATGGAAATGGCCTGTCTTTTCATGGTGCATCCTCAGGACCGCCATTCCGATTTTCGCCGGCTCCGCCGCTGGATCCGCCGCAATCGGCTGGCTCCTTACACCCTGAGCATCTACACGCCCATGCCCGGCCTTCCCGGATATGACGCTGTCAAACCTTTGTTCACCACCTCCGACCCTGCCAAATGGGATTTTCTTCATCTGGTGCAACGCCCCACTCACATGAAGCCCTGGGTCTTTTACCTTCAGGTGGCGTATACCTACTCCCTCCAGCTTTTCTGGAGTTCCCTGGTGCGCCGCACCCTATGGCGGGCTGTCACACGTACCTGCCGCCGCCTGCTGCATCTGCCACCCCATCAATCTTTACAGGAGGAAACCCCATGATCTTTAAACCCGCTTCTTTTCGGCTTTGGAACTTCTGGGCCCCTTATTATGAAAAACTCTGGGTACAGTCCGTCTCCCTCACCCCCACCCGCCGGGCAGTGATGCAACAGGTGTCGGCGTGGATTCATTCCCATCAGGCTCATCAGGCTCATACTGCCCAGTCATCTTCCCCGGCGTTCCCCAAGCTGCGCATTTTGGACGTGGGCTGCGGCACCGGTCAGCTGCTCCGGGACATTCGCCGTGCCTTTCCCCACCTTCCCCTGGAACTGACTGGGGTGGATTATGCCCCGGCCATGATTGCCCAGGCACAGGCGCTGGAATCCGGCGAAACCCGCCCCATTACCTACGCCTGTCTGACCGCCCAGGAGCTGGACCAGTTACCCCAGCCCTACCACCTGATTCTCTGCACCCATTCTTTCCCCTATTATCCCGACCAAAGGAAGGCCCTGGACCAGTTTCGCCAGGCCCTGGTGCCTGGTGGTCATGTGATCATGGCCCAGGCTGCCGGCGTGACCCTCTACGATCGCTTCGTTCTGTTCTTTGTCAAATGGACCACAGGCGCGGCCCTTTACCCCAGTGAACCGGCAGTGCGCCAGCTGATCCATTACCGTTTTCAGTTAATGCTGGTACGGCCCCTGCGGGAAAAATGGTTTATGCCCACCATCCTGCTCTTCCATTTAAAGGAGGCCGCCCAATGAACCTGCTGCTGGTGCGGCTGAAGCCCCCCAAAGAAACCATTGGATTGCAGCATGTGATGATCTGCGAACCCCTTGAGCTGGAATATGCCGCCGCCATGGTTACCCAGCCGGGTGTCACGGTGCAGGTGCTGGATATGATTCTGGAAAAAAGACCCCTGGAAACCCATTTAAAGGAAATCAGGCCCCATCTGGTGGGCTTCACCGGGTATATTACCCATGTGAACCTCATCCGGGAGGCGGCCAGGCAGGTGAAGGCACTGCTGCCCCACTGCGGCGTGGTGGTGGGCGGCGTTCATGGAGAAGTACTTCCCGAGGATTTCCACGACCCGGCCATCGATGTGATTTTGGAATCCCACAGCCTCAGTGCTTTTCAGCAGTTGGTGACCCTCTTGCTGGCCCAGGGCCAGGCCGACCCCAAGGCACCCCTGTTTCCACTGAAATCCCCCTTGTCCATTCTGGGCGTTCACCAGCCGGGGACCCGGCAGCCAAAGGAAACCTCCTTCGACCACCCGCTTCCTTTGCGCCAGGCCACAGCAAAATACCGGCACCGGTACCATTACCTCTTTCATCGTCCCTGCGCCCTGATGAAAACCTCCTTCGGCTGCCCCTACCAGTGCACCTTCTGTTTTTGCCGCCAAATCACGGGAGGCGCTTACTTCACCCGCCCGCTGGACTCGGTGGTGGCAGAGCTGTTGACCATTGAAGAGGAACATATCTACATTGTTGATGATGATTTTCTCGTATCACCCCAGCGGGTGCTGGACTTCTGCCAGTCAGTGGATGAGCAGGGTATCCGAAAACGCTTTCTGGTATATGGCCGGGCCGATTTCATCAGCCGGCATCCGGAGGTGATCCGCCGTTTTCGTCAGAGCGGTCTGGAAGCCGTCATTGTGGGGCTGGAATCTTCCCGCCCGGAAGATCTGGACCAGTACCACAAGGAAACCACTCTGGAAGAAAATGAACGAGCGGTGGCCATCCTTCACCAATATCAGGTGGTGGTATATGCCACACTGATCCTTGACCCCGCTTTTACTCCCGCTGATTTTCGGCGGTTGGGACGATGGCTGCGCAACCTGTCACTGGTATTTGTCAACCTGCAGCCATTAACCCCCCTTCGGGGGACGCCCCTTTACGACAGCTACCGGGAACAACTCATTGAACCGGAAACACATGTGGAAAAATGGGATCTGGCCCACCTGGTGCTGCAACCCACCGCCATGAGCCGCCGTCGGTTCTACCTGGAACTGCTCTTTCTCTACATTCGGGTGACCCTTCATCCCCGCAGCCTTTTTTGGTTGCTGAAACGCTACGGCCTGTGGGAATCGTTGCGCCTTTCCAGGGGCAGCAGCCACATCACCTGGCAATACCTGGGAAAAATCCTGCGAGGGCACTGAACCTCTCTAATTTCACGGTTCTTCGAGAAAAACAAGACCGACACGTTATCTTTCGACAGGAAAGGAACCCTGCACCCCATGATAAAGAAAAAACTGCTGTTGATTCAATCCAGCCCTTACGACCCCCAGGGCAACCCCATCAAACGGAAAAAGCTCTATTTTGTGGGGTTGGCCCTCCCCCTGCTGGCGGCCCTCACCCCTGGTGACTGGGAGGTGGAAATCTGCCTGGAAACCATTGATCCCGTTCCCTTTGACACCGACGCCACCCTGGTGGCCATCGGCAGCATGGGCCACGCCATCATCCGTTCCCGTGATCTGGCTCTGGCCTTTCGCAAACGGGGAAAACCGGTGATCATGGGAGGCTACATGGCCAGTCTCATGGCCGAAGAAGCCAAAAAATACTGTGACAGCGTGGTCATCGGCGATGCGGAGCCTGTGTGGGAACAGGTATTGACAGATGCCGCCGCGGGCACACTGAAGCCTTTTTATCAGGCCCCGCTCACCACCAGTGCCGCCGGTACCGCCTATTCCACCCCGATGCCCCGGTTTGACCTGATCATCAACAAATCCATCGGCAATTTTTTGCCGGTACAGGCGGGCCGCGGCTGCCCCAACACCTGCAGTTTCTGCTCTGTCGCATGTCTTTACCAGGGCCATTACCACCAGCGTCCGCTGGAAGAAGTGGTACGGGATATCCATCAGGTGCGTGACCTGGGTTTTCGCCGTTTCCTGCTGTTGGATGACAACATCGTTGCCAGTCGGGACTATCTCATGGCCCTGTGTCAGGCCATTACACCGCTGAAAATGACCTGGTTTTCCCAGTGTGACATTACCATCGGCAATGACCTGGTTCTGCTGAAAGCGCTGGCCGACAGTGGCTGCCAGGTGCTCAGTTTCGGTCTGGAAAGCATCTCCCGGGAAAGCCTGGTGGCCATGGAGAAGGGCTGGGCCCACCCCGATGAGTACCCCCGCCTCATCAGGAACATTCAGGCGGCGGGCATCGATATTTCCACAGAAATGGTGCTGGGAGCTGACGGCGATACCCTTGAATCCATCGAAGCCACCGCCCGGGTTATTGATGAACTGGGGGTGGTGGTTCCCCGGTTCTACATTCTCACCCCCATCCCCGGCACCCGTTTTTTTGACCAGATGCAGGCGGCGGGGCGCATTGTGGAAGATGACATTCACAGCTACAATGGCACCCGGGCCGTTCATCAACCCCGGCACATGACCCCGGAAGCCCTGACAGAAGCCTACTGGAAACTTTACCGCCAGGTATTTTCCTTCCGGTCCATCCTCCGGCGCACCCTGCTGCGACCTGTCATCTGGCGAAATCTGCCCTTGTCACTGTTCTATCTGGTGGTGAACCTCACCTATCGAAACCAGATTCGCCGGGGAATTCCGCCCAATATTTTGTAGCAGGCTGAAGAGCATCGTCCCCATCACCAGGGAGATGATGTGCTGTGGATGTTTATCTGAAAAAGAGAGGAAGTAACAGATGCGTATTTTATTGGTTCGCCCACCCCGGATGAAACAGGCGGTGATCATTGGCGAATTTATGTTCAGCGAGCCCCTGGGGCTGGAAATGATGGTCACCGTGTTAAAGGATACCCATGAGGTGGAGATCCTGGACATGATGACGGACTCGATGTCTCTGGAAACAAAACTGGCGGCTTTTCAGCCCCAGGTGGTGGGCATCACCTCCCTGTGCATTGATGTGGAGGCGGTGCTGGCCCTGGCCCGACAGACCAAGACCTTCAACCCCGCCATTCAGGTGGTGGCAGGAGGTACCCAGGCCACCCTGCAGCCCCAGGCTTTCATCCATGAGGCGGTGGATCATGTGATCCAGTATGCCGCCCGCCAGAACATCACCCAGCTGATGAACCTTCTGGCAGTGGCGTTGTGTCCCTCCGCCACCGCTTCGGATCCCCTCATTGAGGGGATCCGAAGCCGCAGTCATCAGTATCAGGAGGTTCCGCCGGTGAGTTTTCCGCCATACAACGAGTACATCCTGCCGGACCGAAAGAGTACCCTCCAGTATCGTTCTTCTTATTCCTACTTCGGTTACCGCCCCTGCGCCCTGCTGGGAACTTCCCGGGGGTGCAGCAAAACCTGCGATTTTTGCCTGCGGTGGCGGCTGGAAGGTTCCCGGGAGCACTATTTCCCCATGGAGCAGGTGCAGGCAGACATCGAAAGCATTGAAGAACCAAATGTGATGATTTTTGACAATGATTTTCTCCACAACCCCCACCGGGTGATGGCCTTGTGTGATTATCTGGAAGCAGCGCAGATTCATAAGAACTGGATCTGCTATGCCAGTGTTCACAGCATTCTGAACCATCCTAAAGCCGTGGCGCGGTTCCGTGATCTGGGGCTGCAGGCGGTGCTGGTGGGGTACGAAACCTTCAGCGACGAAGAACTGGCCCAATACCGCAAAAAAACCTCCCGGCAGGAAAGCCTGGAGGCGAGTCGTTTCTTAAAAAAGCTGGGGGTGGATGTGTGGGCTTCCTTCATGGCCCACCCTGACTGGAGCAAAGAAGATTTCCGTGCCTTCCGCCGGTTCATCAGGGAGCTTAACCCGGAGATATCCAGCATTTCACCCCTGACGCCTTTTCCCGGACTGCCTCTCTATGAACAGTACCGGGACCGCCTCCTTTATCCCCGGGAAACCTATGCCGCCTGGAGCTTCGGCCAGGTGATGATTCGCCCTGGAAACATGAGCCTGGTGGGTTATTATGGGGAACTGCTGAAAACCAATTTCTACGTGAACCTGGTCTGTAACAGCCTGGGGTATGTGGTGAACAAATTTGGTCCCCTGAGCCTGCTCCGCCTGACCCGGGGTTCTGTGCTGCTGTTGATACGATATCTGAAGCTGATGTGGCAGGCACGCTGAAACAATATGACCCGGCACCTTTAAACAATCCCGCGATCACTGACTTCATCAGTCGGCATTTGCCAGGAAGATCCATTGAAGTGATTTTGTTCAAGGACTGTTTCAAATAGAGTCACCATAACCGGATCAAACTGGGTGCCCGAGCTTCTTTTGATTTCAGCCAGGGCGGCTTCGGCGGGCATGGCACCCCGATAGGGGCGGTCATTGTTCATGGCATCAAAAGCATCCACAATGGCCAGAATCCGACATTCAATGGGAATGGCTTCTCCTTTCAACTGCAGGGGGTACCCGGACCCATCCCACTTTTCATGGTGCTTCAAAATCAGCTGAGAAATTTCCTTCAGCTCCGGCGAAGCGGCGGCGATACGCTCCCCAATGCGGCTGTGGGTCTTCATTACTGCCCATTCCTCTGCGTTCAGCTTGCCGGGCTTTTTTAGAATACTGTCAGGAATGCCCACCTTTCCCAGATCATGGAATTTGGTGAGGAGCCGCAGGCTGTCTTTCTGTGATTGAGAAAGTCCCAGCTGCTCACCCATGGCTTCTGCCAGAAATGTCATTCTGTCGGCATGCCCCTCCGTGATGTAGTCTTTGGCTTCCAGCGCCTTCATCAGTGTACGCACCAATGCACTTTTGCTGCTGCTTTCCTTCAAAAGCTTATGCTGATACAGGTGGTGATCTGCCTGCTGGTGCAGTTCTTTGGTGGCCAGGCACCCCTGCTGATGATAGGCATACCCGTAGGAAACGCCCAGACTGCCTGTCTCAGTTTCCCGGTTATAGGCTTCCAGTCTTTCCCTGAAAATCTGCAGCATGGTTTCGATGCTTTCAATAGGCTCCTGTTCCACCAGCACCGCGAATTCATTGCCGCCGATACGGGCCAGGTAATGGGTATCCTTCACCAGTTGTTGCAATAGTTTTGCCAGACTGACAATGATCTGATCTCCTGCCAGGTGCCCGAGAGTGTCATTGATCACTTTCAGTCCGTCAATATCAAAAAGAATGAGAGCAATCCCTTTCAGGTCTTTGCCCTCCAGTTCCATCAGCTTCTCCTCAAATTTACGACGGTTATACAGGCCTGTGAGGTGATCCTTTTCCGCCAGGGTTCGCAGGCGATTTTCCAGCTGGCGCTGCTCTGTAATATCCCTGACAATGATCAAGACTTCTTTCAGCTCAGTGGCATGCATCCGGGCTTCATAAGTGATGCTTGTCCCCTCGCCTTTCAGCTCAAAAACTTCTTGCTGTATCTCTTGGGTTTCCAGGCATTTCATCACTATTTCCCGCAACATATCAGTAATTCCAGGCTCACGGAGAATGGCCAGGGAACGATTGGTTTCCTGACGGGACCCGGCAGAAAAGGGAGCCAGATGCCCCCGGGCATCGCTCACCAACAGCATATCGGGAATGGCCATCATCAGGGTGCGGTTCCTGGAATGGGATTTTTCTAGAGAAGCCATTTTTTCCTGCAGTTCCGGGTAATAGCTCTTTCTGATGGAGCCTTCTCCCAGACCGATGATAGCTTCCCGGGTGACCTGCTTTTTATCCTTGGGGGTGGAAGAGTTTCTCATAAATGGTCACAACCTCTGCTTTGGTTAGTTTTTTGGGGTTGGTCACCATGCAGGGGTCCTGCAAAGCACTTTCCGCCATTTTATCGATCTGCCCCGGGGTGACTGTGACAGCAGGGAGGGTATCCGGTATTCCTACCCGCTGCCGTAACGCTGAAACCGCCTGTACCAGTTGCCGACGCAACTGGTCATCATTGGCCGCCTCCATGGGCAGCTTCATCTGACGGGAAAGATGTTGAAATTGGGAAACCGCATGGGGATAATTGAGGAAGATCAGATGTTCCAACAGAATACCGTTGCATTCGCCATGAGCCAGGTCCAAAAGCCCCCCAAGGCTGTGAGCCAGAGCGTGAACCGCCCCCAGGCTGGCGTTGGAGAAGGCGAAACCGGCATGAAGGGATCCCATCATCATGTTCCGCATGGTTCCCAGGGTACGCTCCGGTTGAACAGCGGCTTCCAGATTTTCTGTCACCAGGTGCACCGCTTCCAGGGCATGCACATCGGTTAGTTCGGATCGGGCATTGGAAACGGCTGCCTCGATGGCATGGGTAAGGGCATCCATTCCAGTGCAGGCGGTGAGGTAGGGAGGCATGGTGAGAAGGGGTACCGGGTCAATAAGGGCCAGATCAGGCACCACTTTTTTGCTGATAATCGCTTTTTTCACATGCGTCTGGGTGTCTACAATAATGGCAAACTGGGAGACATCCGCCGAGGTGCCGGCGGTGGTGGGAATGCAGATGAGAGGCGGACCCGGCAGGTGTACTTCATCCACACCTTCATAATCGAGGATATGACCGCCATTGGTGGAGACTATGCCAATGCCTTTGGCGCAGTCCATGGGGCTCCCGCCGCCCACAGCAACGATAAGATCGCATTCATTGGCCAGAAACAGCTCTGAACCCAGCATGACTTCATAATCCTTGGGATTTTCTGTCACATCGGTGAACAGCTCCACTTCTTTGTCAAGCTGGCGAATGGAGTCGATAATGCCGGTAAACCAAGGTTGGTCGACCACCTGGGAGTCAGTCACCACCATCACCCGCCGGGCTCCAAAGTGAGCCACGTAACGGCCAGCCAGCAGCCGGGCATCGGTACCCACAATCACTTCCGGCACCACAAACTTTCGAAGCTCTTTCATGGCTCTGTCTGGCATGCCCATCCCTCCCTGGAAAACGATACTGAATTCATACCCGTTATAGAGTGCCATAATCGGTGGTCAGTGGAAAATAATCTGAAAATGTGTCGGTTCCAACAAAGAAATTCATCCACCATTATTCTGCGCAGGCTGTTTCCTATTCAACACAAAAAGAGAAGCCTTTCAGCATGGTCCATGGCCAGGCGAAAATCTTCTCTTTTTGTGTTAAAAACGGGTGATGGTCACCTGTTTCCCCATTTTTTTGAGGATGGTCACCAGTTCTCCCACCACATGATATTTCCGGTTCAGGTTTTCAAAGTCGGAGTGTTGCCGATGGGCTTCATTGACAGCATGCCCCATAAAGAGGTGAATGCGAGTGGACTGCTGCAACAGATATTGGGAGAGCTGGCCGGCGCCGTGCTTTTCTTTCAGCCGTTGTCTCACATTCTGAGTCAAGTGATATCGCTCAAGATTTCGCAGGGTTTTCAGTGTATAATCCAGTGTCAGAACCCCTTCGGTAATCAGGTCAATGCCTTTCATGCGGGAAATGGGGGGAATCCGGTCGGTGACACTGCTGGTCTCCACCACCAGCTCCCGGCCTGTTTCCCGGGCCACAATGTTGGCCGCCGTTCCGCCGCAGATGACCTTGCTGCCCTCACTGGCCAGAAAAGCCTTCACCAGGGGCACGTCTTCATTCCGGGAGACGGGGGGGCCGACGAATAGATTCAGGGGACTGGCCTTTCTGTACTTCAATGTCACAGCAGTCGCATCATCAGCCGGGTGGCCGTCATACAGGTCATGGCACTTGGTCATCAGCTCCCGGGGCAGCATT
The DNA here is from genome assembly GCF_039414295.1 of Anoxynatronum sibiricum. Lineage (NCBI taxonomy): Bacteria > Bacillati > Bacillota > Clostridia > Eubacteriales > Clostridiaceae > Anoxynatronum > Anoxynatronum sibiricum. The sequence goes on from NZ_JBCITM010000007.1 coordinate 73,501, forward strand.
AACCCACTCTGAGTCGCTGCATTTTGCCGCAGGTACTCTGCCACATGCTCCCATTGCCACCCCATGCTGAGCAGATTTCCTTTCCCGGCATGCACCACCCCATCAGACACCAGGGTCAGGCTGTCACCCGGAGCCATGGTCCCTTCGGTTTCAAAAATTTTCTTGCCGTGAAGCATGGATGCACCGGTATCCTGATGAAACACCATTTGTTTTTCCCGACTGAAATAGAAAGCCGGCGGGTTGTCGTATTCCACCACCCGCACTTTTCCCGTTTTTTCCATCTGAACAATGGTAAAGGTGGAGTAGGCCAGCCCCAGTTCCTGGCACACAGGCAGTGTGTTCACGATGGTATCCACCACCTGGGAAAGCTCGGCACCTTTCTTCATCATGGTGGCCGCAATCTTCGCCGTCAGTCCTGCCAGAATGGAAGCTTTAACGCCGCTGCCCATGCCATCGGAAAGCACCACAATCACACCGTCTTCGGTTCTCACTATTTCCACCTGATCTCCACAGGCAATTTCTCCCTGTTTCACCAGTTGTGCCACACCCACTTCAATATCCATGTTTATGATTCCTCCGCCCTGTCCAGGGTCAATGCCATCATTTGATCCAGTATCACTTTGGTTTCTGCAGTGGTTTCTCCCAACAGGCTGCAAATCTCCTGGGCCACCCGCATCTGGCGGTGAATCACCTCTTGGGCGGTTTCCACCGTTTGCCGCCGAACTGCCCGCAGCTCCTGCTCTTTCTCTTCTTCCCGGGTGACATTGTTGAGAATGGCCAAAATAGTGTCCTGTTCCCGAATATAGAGCAGATGCTGAATCACCGTCAGCCCCTGGCTTTCCAGGTAGACTTTTTTGCCGCACTGGCTGGTTCCAGTTTCAAAAACCTCCAGATAGTCTTCAAAGTCCAGGATTCCCGCCAGATGCACCCCCACTTCTGCTGTTTCGATTTTTAGATGCTTCACCGATGCCGGATTAATGCTGGTTACCTTCAACTCCCGGTTCACAGTGAAAATAAAGTTGGGGGAATGCTCAAAAATCAAATCGGAAATGGTTTCAATCTTTTTGCGCATGTAGGGAAGACACATGGAATCATTGGCCATGTGGTTATAAACGGCAATGGCCCGTTCCCGGCAGCTGTCAAAACCACAGGTGCCGCAGTTCAGTTCTTCTGCTGGCTTAAACTTCCCCATTTCCTTGATGATTTCTTCCAGCCGTTCCGGTGGAGGCATCTTCCAGACAACCTGTCTGTCAGGGAAGGTTCTGGCGAAAAATCCGGGAAGATGTTGCTTGGGTTTGTCTGCCTTCTCATGAAACGGCTGGTGCGTGCTGCTTCGTTCCTCGATAAGTTTCTCCATCATCCCGCGACGCCGGTATACTGTGGCTGTCTGTTGATTAAAGGCCGGGCCGCCGAGACAGCCGTTTCGGCAGAAAGAAATGTCCACAAAGGCGGGTTGCAGCTCACCCCGTTCCATGGCAACAATCGCTTCCCTGCATTGTGCCACCCCTTCCACCTGCACGAAGGTTCGGAGAGATGCTGGTGTCACCTGTTCATAAAAAGACCCGTTACCCTGGAAACTAAATCTGACGGCCCGCTGGCTGCCCTGCCGATCCATGGGCTGAAGGGGCAGTTCTTTCCAGTGGGGACAGTCTTCCTCCAGCCATTCTTCCAGTTCCCGGAAGGTGAGAGCCGAATCCACCGCTTTGTCCACTTTGGAGAACCACAGGTTTTCCACCCGGCTGGCAATGCAGGGGCCAAAGTGGATGACACGACTCGCTTGTCCGTGAGTTTCCTTAAGGATTTTTCCGTGGGCGATCATGGCCGGCACCACCGGTGCCATGTATTGGCGAAGCTCGGGATGGTATTTTTGAATCAGCAGATTGGCAGAGGCGCAGCCGGCTGTAATAAAGTAGGGTCTGTCCCACTGGCGGTAGGTTTCATGGATGGAATCTATCAGAGCATCCATCCCCACACTGGTTTCTTCCACCACCTGAAACCCCAGAAAGCGCAGGGCTGCCGGCAGCCGCCCTGCATCATCGCCAAAGTAAGCCGCATAGGTGGCATCCAGGGAAGCCAGCATGTGTTGCCCATTGGATATGAAAGACTTGATTTTTATAAGGTGATTTCTGGGTGCCTTGTGATTGTGGGGACAAATGATGAAGCAATTGCCACAGGCAATACAGCGGGAGGGGTTGATACGGGTGAGGTTTTCCTTGAAATTTATGGCTTTCACCGGGCATTGGCGAATGCATTTGTAGCAGTTCTGGCAACCGGAGGTGGCAAGTGTCAGGGCATCGTTAACTCTCATAGGATCTGCTTCCTTTCTTAAACTCCCTGTAACTGAATGTATTTTACTGAATGACAGACGCTGCAAATGCCCCCTGCAGAACAAGAGGCATTTGCTTAATGGGGAAGATGTGAGCTGTGTTGGATGGTAAAAGCAGTTAATATTGTTAAGTTTTTAACTTTTATACTTGTCTATAATATAACATAATATTCATCTAAAAGGAATGCCTTCTGCAGGATTATTTTTAAAATAACCGCCTTTTTAAAGCACTTTATCTCTCCCAGGAAAGTCTTGCATCTTTATTTTTCTGCTGCATGTATTTGATTGAATATTCATCCGCAGCTGCTCTGACTCTATTAAGAGGTACTGATACTGATGATGTTTGTCATTTTTTTAACTTTCAGAATCTCATCTTTCCTGTCTATGCCTTGTCTATAATGAACTCATAGGGCGGGGTCATCTGGCATCTTGTCACCCTGATCTCCATCGACCTGCTTGAACCTTACCTTTCCCCTTTCTGGAAAAATCAACTTTCGAAAGCCTTCTTCAATTATCATCGTCCTATTTCCCATTCATGAAGGCAAGGATTTCATCCAGCTCACAGGTTGGCAGGTTGGCTGCTTTATTGATGGTATGTTAAAATAAGAGGAATCAATCACGAAAATAAAATCGTTGAAAAAAAGAGTGCCAAAGCTCTTTGGAGGTGAGTTCCAATGGATCAAAGCTTCAAAATTGCTGTGTGCGATGATGATCAAATGATTCGACATCAATTGGAACAAGCCATGTCACTGTTCGATGTGAGGCCCATGCACTTTCTAATTAAACCGGCAAAAGATGCCAAGATTAAAATAGGGGGCTGATAAAAATGAAAAAAGCAGTTTTTATAATCATTTTATTGACTGGTATATTCAGCGGTTGTGCAGGCATTAATGCAAATGAGGATAAATCATTAAATGATTACTTAAAGCTTTTTAATCATGCAAATTCATTTCAATATAATTTAATTAATGAAGAAATATTTAATATAGATACAGTAGCTAATGGAGTCACTAATGGCAGTATTAACAGTTATGCAAACTCTACTTTTGTAAGAAAACCTTACTTTAAAAGCACTATCTTGACAACCAAAGAAACCTTGCCCAATTCAACAGTTTTTGTAAAAACGATTGAAGAATTCTCAGGCGATACGTTTGAACCATCTCGATTCATCACATATGATATAGAAGCTTCCGATTTTAGCATTGATGACCAAGGTAATATTACCTTAAATGAGGAATTTGAAAATGCCATTAAAATGGAAAAGGAATCTTTGAAAGGTATGCCCTTGTCTATTAAACAACTGAATGATCCTTTTCTTTTGATCGTTTTTCTGATGGAACAAAATTTAGATTCTTTTCAGGTTGACAAAAATAACAAAAATGAATTTGAAATAGTATACAGAGGTCAGATTAAACCGGATACTTTGGTAGATTACTATATCTATGACGGCAATGAAATTTTTAAAGAGGTACTTTATGGCGATTATGGTGGCAATATGACACGTGATGCACTAAAAAATGAAACAATAAAAAACAATTACAATACGTTAGTGGAGCCGCTAAATGCATTATTGTTTACAGACAAACCGGCCTTGGTTACATTTACCGTAAATACCAAAGAGAATACCTATGATATTATTATTGATATCACTAACGCAAGAAACGAGCTTTATAAAGAAATGTATGCCGATACCCAGGCTGTCAATGTAGAAAAAAGAGTAATGGAATATAAAAACATAACGATTAAAGAATAGAACACCTCAATACAGCCTATTCACTTTTCACTATGGTATAAAATCATCAGGAAACCTATCACAACGGTGGTGAAAAGTACTGGTTTGATGAAGATTGGGATAACCATGATTTCTATAGTGGATCATGAACACATAAAACTTGCTGTCAGGTACAGTCGTATTAAATATGTTTTAGGAAATTCGAAATGGAGCTTTACTACCCCGCAATGCAGCAACATCATGCTGAAAAAGTGAGCCCCTCGAATGAAAAGACTAAACATTGTTACCGAGGAAATTACACACTGTTTTGGACTTGACTTCCCAGGAGGAGTTTGATGAAAAGAATAAACAAAAACATCTATGCTACGCTTGTCTTTTGCTTGGCTGCTTTCTTAATGTCCTGTGGAAATTCACCTGAACTTGTTTCTCAGGAAGATGTGTCTAAAGCTACACCTGAGATGGCACCTGAAAGCATCTACGGATATTCCCTGCTACCCGTCTCTGTTGACAGTCAATGGGGTTTTATGAACACCAGCGGAGAAATCGTCATTGAACCGGTTTTTCAACAGGTGCATGCTTTTAGTGACAATGGACTGGCTCCTGTTCAGGTTGATAACCTGTGGGGCCTGATTAACAATAAGGGTGAGTTTGTGGTTGAACCACAATTTGATTATATGCATCATCAATTCTCCATGGGGCTTATTGGTGCAGGAATCGTTGAACCTGGTGAATTTGGATTCCTAAATAAAGATGGAGATTGGGCAATTGCGCCGACAGACATTCTTGCTGGACATTTTAACGAAGAAGGCCTTGCAGTGTTTTCAATTAATGAACAGTATGGCGTGATGGATATCAACAGAAACATCCTCATAGAGCCAATGTATGATTTTATTTTCGATGCTGCTTTATTAGACTGGGAACAAGTTCCTTTTCTGCTGAACGACCAGTGGGGATCCATGAACCGGCAGGGAGAAGTGGTTATTGAAGCCACGTTTGACTCTCTCTTTCATTTTGATAAAGCGGGCATGGCTCGAATAGAAAGTCATGAGGGGTGCACGTTTGTTGATCTTCAAGGGGAAGTTCTTTTCAGCGTAGAGGCCGATCAATGTGACGATTTTGTGGGTGACTATGCCCGGGTGACAAAAGACGGTAAATGGGGCTATATCAACCGCACCGGTAAACAAACCATTGATTTTGAATACGATGATGTGTCTGTTGGCGGCTTTGACCACGATTTGGCAGCTGTGATGAAGGATGGCCTGTGGGGATTTATTAACCCAAAGGGTGAATGGGTAATTGAACCTGCTTATGACTTAACCAATGGAATAGTATCTGACGGCCTGATAGCCGTGCAAGAAAATGAACGGTGGGGCTTTATTGATCTTCAGGGTACCTATGTAATCCAGCCGAACCTGCTGAACCATGGCCCCTTTATCAATGGTATCGCCTGGATTGTGAACGAAGAAGGCAAGGTAGGGTATATGGATAGCCAGGGAAACATTGTAATAGAGCCACGGTTCGACAGGATAATGAGTTCCTCTGCCCTTCCCAAAGGATATAGTTTTAGCGATGATGGTTTTGCTCTGGTAAAGGAAGAAAATAGCCTGGGAATCATCGATTTGCAGGGAAAGTATGTTCTCCCACCAACGATAGAAAGGATTCTCTTGGATGGTGTGGAGGTGCTGCAATGACTCAAAATCAAAAATGGCTAATTGGCCTGACCTGCTCCATAATACACTGTTGTAAGGCGAATGTCTTCTCCTTGTGGCAGACTCGTCATAGAGCCAGGAAAAAAGTGCTTACGTCAGAAGAAAGTTCTGCTTGCCATAGAGCGATCATACTCCTTACCGTATGACTGTAAGAACATCTTTCGACTCACATCTAGAACCATCAAAGTCCCGGCTGATTTCTCCCGGGACTTTTTTTAGTGACGTTCTCAATAGCATGCATCTTTAACGTGTGGAAAAAGTCATTTTAACGCTTTTCCCCATAAGCCGGAACCCTGTTTCAGGCTGATGGAATCTGTCTTTAGATTCCCTGGGCTGCTTCTCTCACAGGATTCAGGATTTTTTCCACTTCTTCATCTGACAGGGAGTAATAATAATATTCCAGGTAATAGTCTTTCAGAATTTGGCTCATGTCATAAGTGAATAATTCGGGATGATTCTTTTGAGCCAGCCACTGGAGCATGAGGGGTGTGTCGCCGGAAGGGGCGAACCACCGGTAGATGCCCAGGGGAATTTTGTAGACCTGGCCATTCTTAACAGCCTCAATCTGGCTCCAGTCCAGGCCTTCGATGGTGTTATTGTAAAAGTCTTCCGGCATTAACTCGGTGAAGTTGGTGATGTAAATAATTTCAGGGTTCCACCGGTAGATTTGCTCCATATCAACAGGCGATTGGCCCTGAAGATCGTCTTCGGCCACATCGATGGCTCCTGTGGCATTCAGCCAGTAGTTGCCAAAAAAGCCTTTGCCTGAAATGATGGGTTTCCCGTCGGTGTAGTTGAAGAGCATCATGGCCCGGGGCTTTTCTGCCACATCGCTGACAGCGGCGGCAATGTCAGCTTCTGCCCGGTTGCCATATTCAATAATCCCCTTGGCCCGGTCATCCAGGTCATAGATTTGATCCAGCAGTTCCAGCCAGCTGTTGATGGTGGCTAAGGAGTCGCCGGCTGCAACACCTGTGGTACCAATGGCCACAGTGGTAATACCCGCTTTGTCGTAGAGGTCTATCTGACCGGATTCAGCACGAATGTAGACCACGTCGGTGTTCAGTTTCAGCAGTTCCTCAATGTTGATTTCGTCCCCTGCTGCAAACCCGGTATTGGCATTGAGTATTTCTGGTGCCAGGGTTGCCAGCATGGAGTTTTCAGCGGCACTTTTGGAGGCAGGATGCATACCCACGATTTGTTCGGCGGTGCCGGTTGCCAGAAAATACACAGAGGGAAAGGGTAAAATACGGTCTGTGGCCACCCGGTCAATGGATTCGGGCAATTCAACTTCCCGTCCCAATTGATCGACGATGACTCTTGGCGCTGCCATGGATTCTTCAGAAGCAGCTGCCGGTTCGGCGGCAGGGGGCTGGGCCGGTGTTGCTGGTTCGGCGGGTGCAGAGGCACCGCAGCCTGCCAGAAGCAATGCCAGTAAGATGGCCGTCAGTGCTATTCCTTTTCTTTTCCCAACTTTTTTCACCATCAATATAAACCTCCTTCTCATCATCTTCATCTTATGATCAAAAGCTCATTACCAAATAAATCTCATTTAAATCCCACAATCCGGATTCGTTCATTGTTGTGCTTTTCCATGAAATCCAAGAACTTCACTTTCCTGCTTCCTGTGTTCGAAACTCCTTTTTAAGGCTTGCCTCTTTTAAATGCAGCAGGCTTCTTCCCTGTTTAAGCGCATCGGGAAACAAACCGGTGTACTGCAGGGAATGATCCCAGTGGAGACGGCTGGACACCGCCAGGTGAGGCACCGGGCAAAAGCGTAGAGCTTCATCCTGAAAAAAGGATTGGAACAAGGGGTCGCCCACCACCAGGGTATAGCGATTTTGGGAGGCCAGTTCCATCAAATCATCTTCTGTGGTGAGAAGACGATCATCTTTCTCCATGAGTACCTTATCCATTTGAAAAAAAGAGCATACGTCCACGTTGCTGACGCCGCCTTCATCTTCCAGATATTCCCGAAAGGCATTGGCCCAGATCTGTTCGCCAATGACCAGGCTTCTGCCGGGGGAGTTCATTTGAGATAGAGATGCTTTCAGAGGCATCATGTGATGACCTGCAGGGTTTTTCAGCTTTCTTGCCAGCCGCTTGGCAGAGCGTTTCCCCACAGGAACACCGGTGACATAGGGCATGCCGTACTCCTTTTCCAGATACCGGGCGGCTTTCAGTCCTGCCCCGGAAACCACCAGGTTCACATCCCCTTCCAGAGTGGCTTTGATACTTTCCATCCCGTTGCCATCCATACCCCAGATACTGTTGATACGAAGCTGATAATGCTCCAGGGCTTGTCTTACCAGTGTCATTTGCTCAGGTCCCCAGTAGTCGAGGGGAGTGGCCCCGATCACATTCACACCACCTTTTTTCTTCTTTCCCGGCTTGACCCAGTGAACCGCCAGTTGCTCAAAAGCCTTGGATGCACCGATTTCGTAAGTTTCCATCCCTGTGGTGTTCAGGGGAATCACAGGAATCTGCTGTTCGTCCATGAGAATGCGGGAAAGGCTCTGGTGGTCGCTGGCAATCACCGCTGAAGTGGGCGTGCCCAACATAAGAATGAACTGAATGTCGCCGGTGAGACGGGCCTCCCGGATTTTTTCCAGTAACACGGCTTCGTCGCCGGTGATGGCATGAATCTCCCGGAGACCTGAGCTGAAAACCCGTCCGGGTTCGTTGAAAAACCGAGGTTCGTCATAGCCTGTCACATTGCCGATGCACCCGTCGGCACCGTTGAGAATCACTGCCCCGCCCAGGGGATAAAACACCGCACTGGCTCCCGAATAATCGGGAGCAAAGGGGGGCAGTCGTTTTAAGATGGCTTTCATGTTTTTCCTCCTATACCAGCAGATTTTCGATGCCAACTCTTTCAGTATTTCATCATTTTTGTTACACCACCAGGTTGGCCCGGTAGATGCGCTGGGTCAGGTCGTACCGGTAGGGTTCTGCTTCCTGAATTCGGGTGATGAGTTTTTCAGTGCCCCGGTAGCCGTACAGGGTTTCGTCGAAGGGGAGTTCCACCAGTTTTTGGGGTTCGAAGTAGACGGCGGCATCCAACCCCAGGCACAGATCCACCTGGTCTACATAGGTGTGTTGGGCCGACAGACTGGGATCAAGATCTGGGATCACCTGCAGGGCTGGTGCATGCTCCTTCAGCCAGGCCACATGTTTCTCTTCAGAATCATGCACCGCCTTGGCCAGCACGTAACGGACGTCGATGCCCAATTCCGTTAAAAGCCGGGCCAGTTCAAAGGGACGGGCGTTGAGGGTGGCACCGATGGCCGCTGTCATTCCTTTCATGGCTGGCTTTGCCCTTTCCATGAGGTGCCAGGCAGCGGCTTCTGCTGCTGCCGTATTCAGGGGAATGTCAAGTGCCAGCGCCTGGGATAACTGCTGGTAGTTTTCGTTGATCTCTGTCGGGTGAAAAGCAGTGAAACCTTCCACAAAGGGTTGTTTTCCCCGCTTTGCCATGGCTTTGACCGCAAAGGCACCGGCAGGCTTCACCAGCAGATTGAGACGGCTCTTTCCCATGGATTCAAAAGTTTTCAGCGTGGCACACTCGGTGATGTGACGCAGACGGTAGCCACCGGCATGCCGCAGGGCTTCGTGTATTTCTGATTCTGAATCCAACTGGCCGAAGGACCCAATGACATTGATATGCCGTTCACCGGTACCATCTTCCGGTGTTTCATTTGCCGCCGGATACTTTAAAAACTGATAGATGCTGTGCTGGATCATCACTTCCGGTGGTTTTTTGGTATCGGACATGATAGGGTTCATTTTGGCCCGAACAACGGGAATGCGGTGACGTTCAGAGGCTACCCGAATGATACCGTCAAAGTCGGCTCCCAAAAGATCGTCCATGCAGGTGGAAAAAAGGATCATCCCCGCAGGTTTTTCCGCTTCTATTAAATGGTCAACCGCTTTTTCCACCCGATCAAGATAGGAACCCACCACAATTTCTGCTTCTTCCACCAGCAAATACCTGACCATGCGGCTGTCACCTGTCTGCAGGGCTGCCACACCCCCATGCCGGCCACAGCCGATGGGAATCACAAACAGCACCAAAATTTCGGGTACCAGGCAGGCCACCCGTACCACGCCCCAGCCGCCGCCGGAGGGAGCACAATAATGGAGAGCGTTGCGACGATTCACTTTGCTTTGCCGGGTGTTCACCTGCTGCTGCAAATCACCAATGGGAATCATATAAGGCAGGGGGCTGTTCATGCACATTCACCACCTTTGCAGCTGCCGGCACATACCTGGGTTTCTGCCTGACGCTCCACAATGCTGTTTTCATCGGTGGCTTTCCCGGCATGACCGGCAGTGTCATCTTTACCAACCGCCGGCATTTTTCCGGTTTCAGGGGAAAGTGCTGCTGTGCCAGGATAACCGGCGATGATGTTGTCGGCAATGGCTAAAATGGTCTGGGATACCGGCAGCGAAAGATCGCCTTCGATGACGGTTTTGTTTTGATCTTCATAGATTTGAATGTGCCTGTCCCGTTCCACCGTGCCGATGAGTCGGGTATCAGCCCGCTCCACAAAATCTGCCACGATGACTTCTTCATTTTCGATGTTTCGCTTGTTGAGAATGACTCCTTTGAGCCGGGCATAGTTTCGGTCCTGGTAATGATCCACTGCCATTTTAATGTTGCCGGCGGCAAAGAGGGCCATTTTTTCTCCTGAGGTGACAATAATCACTTCTTCTGCATAACCGTTGCGAATGGGCATGGCAAAGCCACCGCAGACCACATCTCCCAGCACATCGTACAGAACAAAGTCTGGGGCGAAGGTTTCGAAGGCCTCCAGCTCATCCAGCAGTTCAAAAGCGGTGACGATGCCCCGGCCGGCGCAGCCGGTACCCGGAGATGGACCACCGGCTTCAAAGCAGACAACTCCTTTGTAGCCAATGGTGGCCAAGTCGTCGATATCGTCACAGCTTCCCTTTTTCAGCAGGTAATTCACAATGGGTACACTGGCTTTTCCGCCGGTGAGATTAATGGTGGAATCGGCCTTGGGATCGCAGCCAATCTGCATCACCCGGTATCCCCGGGTGGCCATGGCGGCGGCAATGGCACTGGTGAGGGTTGACTTTCCAATGCCTCCCTTGCCGTAAAAAGCTATTTTTCGCATTACACTGCCTCCTTTGCCAGTCCCACCGGAAAAATGCGCTGATGGGTTTTGGCGGCATCCTGCCACTCCACCATCTGGCTGTCCACATGGAAGTAGGCCCGAATGGTTTCGTGGTTAATCAGGTCTTTGGTGTTGCCGAAATCCCGCCTGTTGCCGCTTCCCAGCAGCAGGGCCTTGCCTCCCAGACGGAGAGCATGGTTGGGATAGTGGGTATTGATGATGGTGGTGAGTCCCAGTTCTTCCCGAAGCTGTTCCATGAGATCCAGAATAATCAGCTGGTTCTTCATATCCAGATTGGATTCCGGTTCATCAAGAATCATCACTTCGGGATCATTGACAATGGCCCGGGCGATGAGGACCAACTGCAGCTGTCCCCCGCTGATCTGCCGGGTAGACTGGTGCATTAAAGGGGCAATGCCCACCCGGCGAATGGCAGTGATGGCTCGCTCCACATCTTCTTTTGAAGGTCTGGCGTTCAATCCAATGGCAGAAGCCCTGCCCAGCAGCACCATGTCCAGCACCGAATATGGGAATACCACATTGCGGGCCTGGGGTACATAACTGACCCGGCGGAAAAACTGTTTGAGGGGAATTTTTTCCAGAGACTGGCCTTCAAACTGAACTTCACCGCTTTGTAACCGCTGAAATCCCAGCAGACACTTCACCAGTGTGGTTTTACCAACACCATTAGGGCCCAGAATCGATAAGGTTTCTCCTTTCGTCAGCTGAAAATTGAGGTCACTGAAAATAGGCTCTTTCTGTCGGTATTCAAAGCAACCATGATGCATGCTAATCATGCCATCCACCTCCTGTTCGTCGCAAAAGCACCGCAAAAAAGGGCGCTCCCACAATCGCGGTTAAAATTGACAGGGGAATTTCTGCCGCTGTTACTGACCGGGCAATGGTATCGATAAGCAGCAGGTAAATGCCACCCATGAGAATGGTAACGGGCACCAACACACGGTGCTCATGACCCACCACCATACGGGCAAAGTGGGGAATCACCAGCCCCACAAAACCGATGATACCTGACAAAGAGACTGCAACAGCGGTGATAACAGTGGTGGCAATGATAATCAGGCCCCGCAGCAGCTTCAGGTTGACTCCCATGGACCGGGCTTCTTCCTCTGGAAGCGAGAGGACATTCAGATGCCATCGAATGGCAAAAATGATGAAGATACCCACACCAATGAGAGGAATACCCAGCCTGAGATCTTTCAGGCTGGTGCCACCCAGGCTGCCCATGAGCCAGTACACGATGCTGGGAAGCTTTTCTTCCGGATCGGCCACATACTGGATGAGGGAGATGAGGGCCTGAAACAGCGCCCCCACAATGACTCCCGCCAAAACCAGCATGTAAAGCTGGGTGCCTTTACCGGTTTTACTGATGCTGTAGGTGAGGGCGATGGCTACTATCCCAAAAACAATGGCCATGCCCTGAATGAACAGGTGATTTTCCGACAGCAGTATGCCAATGGCTGCGCCAAATCCGGCCCCGTAGGAAACTCCCAGCACATGGCTGCTCACCAGAGGGTTGGCAAAGAGAGCTTGCAGGGCCACCCCTGAAACAGACAGCCCTGCACCAATGAGAACGGCCAGAATGATACGGGGCATACGAATGTTCAGCACCACTGTCTGTTCCACATCTGTCCAGTGTTGTTCCACATTGAAAATAACAGAAGAAAGAATGGATACCACTTTGTCAAAGGGAACCATGTAACGGCCAACGCCAGCCGCGGCCAGCATGAGAAAAATCAGCAGAACTCCCAGGCCTGGCAGTACCCATCGGGCCCGTGATCTCTTCTCCATTGCCATCACCGCCGCTGCCGGCTCAGACCGGAAGTGCCGTCGGCAGCTTCCCGGAGGGGGTTGAGAATCCACAGCACTTCATCTTCTGTGAGTTCAAAATCATAGAAACGTTTGTAGTAGGCTTCCACTTCTGCTTCCATGTCGTAGCTGAACAAGTCAGGGTACTGATGATTGGCCATCCATTTCAGCATCAGGGGTGCATCGCCGCTTGGCGGATACCAGCGGTAAACACCCACCGGTTCTTTATAGACCCGGCCATTTTTCACCGCATCCACTTGACTCCAGTCCTGACCGGAGATGGTGTTGTTGAAAAGATCCTCAGGTACAGTGGTGGTAAAACTGCTGATGTAGATGACTTCAGGGTTCCACTGATAAATTTGCTCCATGTTCACCGGTGCCGTCACGTCGATTTCCTTGGCCACATTGATCCCACCGGTACCTTCGATCCAGTAATCGCCGTAATGACCGGTGCCGGGCACCACGATCTCTTCACTGCTGTGATGGAACAGGAACAGCCCCCGCTGCCGGTCTTCTTCGGGAATATCAGCCACTTTTTCAGTGATTGCTGCGGTAATTTCCCGCCCGTAATCAATGACCGCGCCCACTTGATCCTGCTGCCCGAAAACGTCTCCCATGATTTCAAGCCAGGTTTGGAGCGTCAGAAGGGCATCGCCGTTCCCCTGGGTGTTCACCCCGATGGCCGTGATGCCGGCTTCATCAAACTGCTTGGTCTGGTTGGCGTAGTCGGCCCAGTAAAAGACCACGTCCGGGTTCAGTTTCAACAGTTCTTCCATGTTAATGTCAGTGCCTTCAATAAAACCGGATTCCACATCCAGAAGTTCCGGGTACATGACGCCCATGATGGAATTTTCGATGGCGCCCTTGGATCCGGGATGCATACCCGTTACTTTAGACACCGGTTCGCCGGTGATGGCGTAGATGCTGGGGAAGGGAAGGGCTGTCATGACCACCCGGTTGATTTCATCGGGAATCACTACTTCCCGACCACTCTGATCCACAACAGTTTTAGGTGCTTCTGCTTCACCAGATGGCTCTCCGGCAGATGCCGGCTCCTGTGTTGCTTCAGGTGGATTGGCTGCAGATGTTTCGCCACCGGCTCCCGATGATCCGCAGGCTGTTAAAGCAACTGCCAGCAAGATGATGACTGTCCATCCTGCAAGGCGTTTCATGTACTGATTCATTGTTGTCACTCCTTTTTAGTATTGATTTTCATTATCAGTGCTATTATAATGAGAGTCAGCTAACACGTCTATCCAATATTGGACAGACCGCCGTCAAGAAAAGAAATCGGGAGGTGCCTGATGACTCACCAATGTTGTCTTGATCCTTGTACCGGCAAAAGGTCCACCAGTTTTTGGACAGGTCTGGAGGCCGATGAAATTACCGAAATTCTTCAACAGGTTTCCGCCTTCACCCGCACTTTTTCACAAGGCGCTTCCATCGTAGCTGACGACGAAGATGATTACCTGATGTATTTACTGGAAGGTCATGTTTCTGTTTCAGTCGCTCTTGAAAACGGCAAATGCATTCCCCTGCGGCATCTTCACACCGGCGAGGTTTTTGGTGTTTCATCCGGCTCAGAAATAAGCGGAACCCTTGCTTTTTGCGCTGAAAGCATTTCCACTGTTCAGTTCATTCACAAACCACTCTTTTTAGGCCGATTAACTGAACATCCCCAACTTCTGTCCAACTACCTGGCTTTTATGAATCATCGCATCAGTTTTTTACTGAACAAGGTTATTCTCTTCAGCATACAGAATAACCGTCAGCGGATTGCCTGCTTTTTTCTGGGGGAAATGAAGCAACAACAGGATCACCTGTTGACAGTCGACCTGTCAAAAACCTGTTTGCTGGAATGCCTGGGAATGTCCCGGAGCTCCTTCTACCGGGAGCTGAACGCCCTCACAACTGCCGGGGCCATACACCCGGTTGGGCGCAAACAGTACCAATGCAACACCAATATCTTAAATGAAGTGCTTAACAGCGACACCTGATATTCATTAAAACTATTTTGAGTGAAATGTCTTTTATCGGGTAAAATGGTGACTATACAGATGAGTGTTTTGAAGAAAGCCACTCCTGTAAATCAATGGTTCTAAATGGAGGAGATGCACTCATGGATAATCGCAAAGGGATTCTGCTGGAAACCGGCACCAATGAACTGGAGATTGTTGAGTTTCGTATTGGCGAAAACTTTTTTGGCATTAATGTGGCGAAGGTGAAAGAAATCATTCCCTTTATGAAAACCATCCGCATACCCAACTCACACCCTTGTATCAAAGGCATTTTTAAGCCCCGTGACCTGGTAATCACTGCCGTCGACCTTCCCAAATACCTGAATTTGAGTGATGAAGATGCCGATGCCAGCGCGCGCTACATCATATCTCATTTCAACAAAACAACGGTGGGGTTTTTGGTTCATGAAGTGGTGGGTATTCACCGCATTTCATGGGAAAATGTGGAAAAACCAGACGAAACCATTTTTTCCGGTCAGGAAGGCATCGCCACCGGCATTGTAAAAATGCCGGAAAAACTGATTGTCGTGCTGGACTTCGAGAAAATCCTGGTGGATATCAGCCCCAATACAGGCATTCAGCTGTCTGAGGTGTCTAAAATGGGGCCTCGGGTCAGAAGTGAAAAACCCATCCTTATTGCAGAAGACTCCAAAATGCTGACGAATATATTGCTGGAAGCCCTTACCACCGCCGGATATACTTCTGCCACCGTCACCCCCAATGGCAAAGAAGCCTGGGAAACTCTTGAAGCTTATCGGGAAAATGAAAAACTGCCACTTGAAAAGAAAGTGGCATTGGTCATTACCGATATTGAAATGCCTCAAATGGATGGGCACAGCCTCACCAAAAAAATAAAGACCGACAAAGTACTGTCGAAGCTTCCTGTGATCATCTTCTCTTCACTGATTGACGAACAAATGTATGAAAAGGGTGTTGCCCTGGGTGCCGATGACCAGATTACCAAACCAGAAATCGGACGCCTGGTGTCTTCCATCGACCGCCTCATTCTTTAAACTGCTTTCGCAAAAAGACGCTGCAGCAGATTCTCTTGATCTGCAACAGCGTCTTTTTATGTTTGAAAGTATATCAACAATGATAAATCTTCGCAGTACTCCTTATTGAGATCTGACCGCTACATTAATCTGAAGTGCCAGATCATCAGCCTTCATTTCGACACACACATATTTGGTCATGTTCACCATGACTTCAAAATCGGTGCCGTACATGAGTGTTGGCGTGGAAATATTGGTGCTGATATCCATTTTGGAGAAATTAATGCTGGCATTGGCGGTCAGCATGTTGGACAACTCTGAGATGGCACTTTGAGCCATTTCATCCAGTTCAGCCACCGGCATTCCCATCATCATTTTGGAAGCGATTCCTTTCGCCGTTTCCATCTCAATGTTATAGACCACATTCCCGGTGAGCTCTCCCACAATCCCCAGGTTCATAATAACACCGGCACTTTTTATCTTACCCTGCCCCAGAGTAACAGCGCTTTTTTCAATGGTTTGAAATCCAAGCTGGGGCATCACATGGATAAACGCTTCAATAAATGGATTAATCCATTTTACATCCACATATGTTCCCCCTTTGCAAATCCAAAGTTCAAATGCATATCCCCCACAGAAGTATTCGCAAAAATGGTGGTGCCTGCCAAATTGGCCGTGGAGAGTTTCAGGGATTCACCATGATAGATGGTGGGAGGTGCCAAACGAAGGGCATAGAGCTTATTGATCTGGTTGATCATTGAGCAGGCGTTTCCTGCGACCATGTTGGCCAGTTCCGCTGCAGAATTCAGCACCTCATCTTTTGGAACAGTTTCCCGCTTCAACATTTTTTTAACCACCGCTTCAGCTGAGGCGTATGACAGGTCCATTACAAAACGACCACTGAAGGCGCCGATAATTCCCATGACCACAGAAATACCCTGGGATTCAGAGAGCGTCTCTTCCGGTTCCTGAAACACAGGCTTTTCACCAAAAATGCGATTCATATTGTTCATCAGAGATTCCTGAAAAGCCAGCTTTCCCAGTTCGTTCAATTTTTCCAGCAATTGTTCTTCATTCACCAGCCGATCAATCACTTGCCCCAACTCTTCTGAGTCAACGGGTTTCTGCACGTACCCCACCGCTCCAGCTTCTTTTGCCTTTTTCATCATGGCTTCGTCTTTCAGCGAGCTGATGATGACGACTTTTGTTCCGGGATGTCGTTTTTTAATTGCTTTTGTGCACTCCAGGCCATCGGTGCCTGGTATTGTCATATCCATGGTAACTAAATCAGGCTGATGCATACCCACTACTTCAATGGTTTGCTCAAGGGAATCAGCCGAACCCACCACATTGTGTCCCAGATCTGTCAGAACGTTTTCCAGCACACTGACCGAGAAGGGAGAATCATCCACAATGACAATACGCTGTGAAAGAGAAGTATTTTGACTCATTGATATCACCTGCTTTCTAGAAATTGTCAGCACTATCTGCCATCTTCATTAAGTCTTTCATCACTGTCACGAACTGGCAATTATGAAGCACCATAGTTCTATTGTACCATTTATGCAGCACTTTTAATCAAAATGGCGGCAATTGATTAACACTTCTCTAAAATTCGTCGCCATTGTGATTGCAAAAATAAAATCTCCCAGTTTCAGGCTGGCAGTCAACTGATTCCAGCCAATTTCAGTCAAACCCACTCCATTTTGACTTTTTTGAATGCGCTATTTCCCCATTTTACAAGATTCGCCTACAGTTATTTCAGATACGATGGCGTATGATTTCTCAAATTACAAAAAGTTGGTGGATCTTTCAAGTTTTGGTTATAATAGAGGCAGCTTTCTATTCCAGTTATCACACCATCGACTTCAAAGGAGTGATTGTCATGAAAGTATTTATCTCTGCTGATCTGGAAGGGATTTGGGGCGTGGTTTCCCGAAAACAGACGGGATGGGACAAGCCGGACTATACCCGTGCCCGCAAACTGATGACGGATGAGGTCAACCTGTTGTGTGAGGAACTGTTTGCACATGGTGTCACTGAGGTGATTGTCAACGATTCCCATGATTCCATGGATAACATTCTCATTGAACTCCTTCACCCGGATGTGAACCTCATCAACGGCTATCCCAAAGACCTGAGTATGATGGAAGGGGTGGACAGCGGCGTTGACTGTGCCATGCTCATCGGGTATCATCCCAAAGCCGGTACACCTGGGGGCATTTTTGATCATACTTATGCCGGCCGGGTGGTGAACAAGCTCATCATTAATGGGGAAACCGTTGGAGAAACCGGTCTGAACGCTTTGGTGGCGGGTCATTTCGGTGTACCAGTGGTACTGGTGGCCGGCGATCATCAGGTGACACAGGATGCATTGAGTGAGATTGGCCCCATTGCCACGGTGGCAGTTAAAAAGGCACTTTCCCGCTACTGCGCCCGGCATTTATCCCAGAACCAGTTGAAGACGGCTTACGCCGAAGCAGTGACGGAGGCACTGGCAAGCGTTCCCACTGCATCAGTAAAAAGGCACGAAGGTCATTTTGCATTGACGCTGGAGCTGGCCCAAGCAGTAATGGCCGATAAGGCGGCATCGATTCCCGGCGTCTCTCGGGCGAACGCCCTGACTGTGAGCTGTGAAGCCTCCGACGCGGTGACGCTGTATCAACTGTTCAGAGCCATGGTGACGCTGGCAGGTTCAGTACTGTAAGAACGACCGTCTGTTTCTTTTCTAAAAAGGGGTTCTGCCGAAATGGCAGAACCCCTTTTATGACACAATAGATCTTTCATTGAAGCGAACGTCCGGCGAGGTCATCAACCCGTTGACGATCGGTCAAATTCAATCATCGGATGATCGCTGCTGACCACATAGGCTTCAGCTGTTCCCTGAAATCGCTGGACAACCAGTGTTTCAATGGATTCAAGTGCCTGACGAAAAAATGATTCCGGTTCATCTTCGAAGCCCACCAGCTGAAAAATAATGTCTTTGCTGGCAAGGGTGGTTTTGCCCAGTTCACTCTGCCGCCAGATCCACTTTCGGGTTTGCACCTGGTCACCACTGGTGAAGATCAGTTCTCCCGGCTCCACTAGTTCCTGTTTTGTTTCTCCAAAGGGAAGGAACTGCTCATTGCCTTCGGCAAAACGAACCGCCAGATCTTCCTCAATATCTGCCAGATCATGGGCCCCCAGGGTGATCAAATGCTCCAGGGAGACGGCGTTGCACAGGTCCACCAGGGCGTTAATCACTGGCAGACTGCCGCCTTTCACCACCCGCTTCAGCATGGCTTCCACCGATACGGGATACTTGTTGGGGTTGATCCCGGCCCGGGTCATCACATCCCGATAGAAGGCCACCGTAGGCCAATCCCTCGGTGCACCTGCAGACAGTTTTACACGCGCACTTGCTTCCGCCTCTCGAAGTCTTTCCAAATCCGTCGCTGATGTTTCACCATTTTGAAGACTCCTGCCAATCACAATGCCGAATTTCAGTTGTGGTTCCAACTGGAAAACGGGAGGCATCACCTGGTAACGCATCTTCTTCACTCCCCTCACTAATTCAAGACTGGTTTGTTGCTCCCCATTAAATGGCTTGAACTGCTGCGAAATGTCACCATAGTTAATTCTGCCTGTTTCAAGACTTGTTTGAACCCACTATATCAAACAATGTCTTGGGTGTCGAATAAAAATGATCGTTCAGCACTATTTATTCGGGCTATTTTTGTCATTATTATGTCAATTTTTGATTGACTCATCTGCTGTTTGCGTGTAGAATGGATTCAATGACTGCAGTCACTATTTTGCTCAGGCTTTGCTTATCTCCCTTTCACCTGACAAAATGGTGATTCACGCTCATCCTTTTTTCTCATCTCTCCCTTTTAAAGAAGGCCTCTGTGTGATCCAGTCACACGAGGCCTTCTTCATATTTATGCATTTATATATGCCTTCTTTCAAGCCACTCCTGAAAATGACGACCGCTTTTTCACTGTCACTTCCTCTGA
The DNA here is from genome assembly GCF_039414295.1 of Anoxynatronum sibiricum. Taxonomy (NCBI): domain Bacteria; kingdom Bacillati; phylum Bacillota; class Clostridia; order Eubacteriales; family Clostridiaceae; genus Anoxynatronum; species Anoxynatronum sibiricum. The sequence goes on from NZ_JBCITM010000007.1 coordinate 93,241, forward strand.
TGTTAAAGCTTCATGGTCTCTATGGTCTTTGTTTAATCCAGTATGAAATGGGTGAGCCAGTATTTGGCATCAAACTGAAACAACACCTCAACCAGCTTTCCATGGAACTCATTTTGACTTTCATAGAACTTGCCATACAAACCATATAGTTCAGCTTCAATGGTTTCCAGGCTCCTTTTTCCGGCACATCGAAGCAGCAGCTCATATTCCAGCGGCGAAAGCGCTATCCCATCAAGCTGAGGAAAGCCCTCAGAAAATGTGATGGAACGCCATAGCTCAAAGGTTCGCTGGGGATAATCCCTGGAGAAGTCCAGCGATTCAACAAAGGCCTGCCCCTCCTCTAAGTAAAGCACATAGTAGTATTCATAGGCTCTGGGATTGGCTGAAATCTCCTTAAACCATCGGCTGCTGATCCCATACTTCAATGCCGCCTGATACTGTTTCATTACCGCTTCCACTTTCATTTCATGATTCTTGATTTTTTGCTGCATCCTCAGACGAATCAGTCTGTTCAGCTCCTGACGCTGCTTCATTACCTGCTCCTGGCTGCATCCCACAGGTGTCACAAAGGGATAGTCATCTCCGCTTTGACGGCCTGATTGATCATGGAGCTGAAGGTTATATTTTTCTGGATTCTCAAAGATCCCGGCTCCGGGGTAGGCTCTTAAAAAGCCTGTAATGATGTCAATGACACCAGGTGCCCGGTCCATCAGCGTTTCAATCAAAGCTGCGGTTGCCCCTGCTTTCTCTTTTGGTCCCCCCACAATAAAGTTGGTGGCCATTTGTGCCAGGCCGCAGTCGGCTGCGTAAGTGACAAAGTCAATCACATCATGGACCTTGATGTGCTTGTTGTACTGGTCAATGACTTCCTGATCTCCCGATTCGATACCAATCTGCAACCGAATCAGTCCTGCATCGATCATGGTGGGCAGTACTTCTTTAAAGGTTTTGATTTGACCCACATGACATTCACAGTACCAGATCAGGTCCCGTTCTTTCCGAATTTCCCGCATGCCCTCACAGAAGACTTCAATGCGTTGACGGTCCATGGTGAAGATGTCATCCATAATCACCAGATAGGTTAGGGCAGGGTTGTTTTTCAGATTGATTTTGATTTCTTCAAGCACCAGGAAAATGCTTCGTTTGCGCACTTTTCGTTTGCCGGGACTGGGAGCACAATAGGCACAGCTGAAAGGACAACCCCGGCCTGTCAAAATGGTGCTTCCATAAGAACGGTGAGGATGCATGGAGGTGTGGTAGGCCGGTAATGGCAGCGTATCCAGATCATCGATAATGTCAGGTGGCGTTTCCACCAGCACCCCGTTCCGGATCATTGCAAGTCCCCTCACCTCGCTGATATCGCCCTGTTTCTTTAAAATTGCGTTGAAAAGCATAGGCAGAGATCGTTCGCACTCGCCCCGAAGCACATAGTCAGCCCCACTCGTTGCAAGAAAATCCCTGCCTAACGCCATGCTGTTGGCACCGCCCACAACAATGGGAATATCATGGCCTTCCTTTATTTTTCGGGACAAGCTTTCGATGATCTGAACATTATCGAAATCGCAGGAAAACCCCACTGCTTCAGGCTGGTTCCTTGTCACCTCCGCCAGAAGATTTTCAGGTTGACCGTGGTAAACCAACGGCTGAAACCCTTCCTGTTCAAGTGCTCCCGCCAGGTAAAACAGCCCTGCATAATCATGAGCGTGCTCGTTATTCCTGTGGGACACATTACAAAGCAGCACCTTCATCCAATCACCCATTTCTAATATGGAACCACCAGCATCCAATATTTTTTATCAAAGACCTTCATTACTTCGATGATCCGCGCCATTAGTTCTTCCGGTGTTTCTTCAAAGGGCTTCCCAAACCGCTCGTAAAGAATCTGGGTAATGGCTGCAATGGTGCTTTTTCCAGTGGCATATTTCAGTACCTCGTACTCAAAGGGCGACAATGCTTCCCCCCATATAAGCGGATATCCCTGGGAAAAGTCAAGGTCCCGCCACATTTCAATCAGCCGCTGCGGTCGCCAATTAGGAAGTTCTTCCGGTTTCACATCTGCAATTCGACTGGCTGCTTCTCTGGCCAACATGGTATAATAGGCGGTCATGGTTGGCTTATGATGGGCTATCATGTTGACCCAGTATTTTGACCTGTTTGATTTCAAGGAGGTACGATGGCAGGTTAGAATCGCTTCATGGCTTAACTCGCCATGGTTCAGCATTTCTTTCACCTCATTCACAAAGTGTTGGAGGTACTCCTGATAGGCAGCCATGATTTCCCGCCGATCCATGGTCTCACTCTCCATGAGTGGATAGTCGGAGATGCTGCCCACACCCTGGGCATCGCAAATCTTCAGACCGTACTTTTCCGGGTACCGCCCGATTTCCGTCATGGGATAGGGCATCACAATGCTGGGAGAAATTTCCATCATCCCAGGTCCCAGGCGCAGGAGTTTGCCACCAAAGAATTTGTTTTTTTCGATATGCTCCCGGTTTTCAAAGGGACCGCCCACCAGAATCACACCAAAAACCTGATGAACCCCGGCATCATAGGCAGCTTTTACCACCATTTCCACCATCTCCGGCGTGATGTTCTTACGATAAACCTTCAGCATGTCCTGATCAACGGTTTCAATACCAATTTGAAGGCGGGTGAGCCCTGCCTCCACCATCTTCTTTATGTCTTCCGGCCGCTTGCTCAGGGATGCCACATCAGCCTCACAATAGAACTGAAAGGGCCTGAGGGCTTGGAGTACCTTTGCTTCCCGGCAAAACTCATCCAGCCACCTGGCATTGGTGACCAGTGTATCATCGCAGAAATTAAAGTAGTTGAGTTCAGGATATTTAAGCAGCAAGTGGCGCATTTCGGCAATGACATTTGCCACACTCCGCTGGCGCATGGGCCGCTTCAGAGCGCCCTCATGACAAAAAGTGCACTGGTAGGGGCATCCCCGGCTGGTCATCAGGTAGAGACCGGCACTGTCAACAGGAGTCATGGTTTTGTCATAGTCAGGAAAAGGCAGTAGATCAAGATTTTCTATGACCGGGCCCTCGCCTCTGTCGACAGCTTGTCCTTTCTCGTTCAGGTAGAATATGCCTGGTATTTCATCCAACGGTTTATTATCCTTCACAGCATTCAAAACAGCCACAGTGGCCAGTTCTCCCTCACCCCGGACAATGGCGACCGCTTTTGACCGGCGCAGGTAGTCTTCATCCAGAGAAAGGGCCTCGGGCCCTCCCATCAGTACAGGAATCCCATATGTTTGCACCATGGCTGCACTTACCTTTTTGGCTGCATGCTTGTTTTCAAAATCAACGGAAAAGCCAATGGCGCTAATTTCATCGAGGGGTAGTCGCTCTAAATAATCCATGGCCTCGTCGCCCCGGCATTCACAGACAACCGCCTCATACCCATTTTCATCCAGATAGCTTGCCAGTCCATAGAGCCCTAAGAAAGCACCGTTTTGGGCGGAGCCCGCCATCTGCATGCCAATGGTTGAGATTTTAAAGAGCACCACTCTGTTTTTCACCTGACACGCTCCTGACTGTGGTTGATGTGTTCCATCTGGGACTGCTGTTTTCGGTTTCAATGGACCAGATAGCACGCACATCCCTGCCCCTTCCAGTTTTTTGATGGTCTCCAGCAAGTGCACCTTAAACCCATTAAAATCTTCAAAACTGTTATGGTATTTGGGATAGAGCACTTCAGCCATTTCCAGCATTGTCAGTTTGCCGGAGGTATATGTCAGCACTTCAAACTCGAAGGGCGAATAGACAAACCCATTCAAAACGGGTATTTCCCTTGCCAGTTCAGGTGTCAGGGAAAGGAGAGAAATCCGTTGGGGGTATGTATCAAACACCGTTTCCGGATCATAGTCACTTGTCAGCTTGTCCCCTCGCACCCGCGCTTTGTACTGGGCATTGAAATAGGGATAGTGAGCGTATGCCATGCTCTGCCACAACCCCGTCACACCATATGTTTCACTTAGCTTGTAGCTTTCCAGAATCGCCGCGTCGGGGACCTCGCCTTCTCTGAACAATTTTTGCATCAGTCTGGTGTTCATTTCAAAAAACGCATTCCGGGCCGCACAGATTTCTTCAACGCTCAATGTTTCGGTGGCAACCACGGGATAATCACCCACTGAAGTGATGGCCTTTTCATCCTTCACAATCAAACCAAATTTCTCCGGATTTTTGGACATGGCCGTCTCAGGATAGGGCATGTAAAAAGTACTGACCACCTCCATCATCCCTGGGCCGGCTTTTAGCATCTCTTCGACGGTATCGAATGTTTCCTGCAGGGTTTCACGTGTCTCAAGGGCGCCTCCAATGATTATATTTCCAACCAACTGAGGAAGCCCCGCTGCCTGACAAATCTCGATCACTCGAAAGAATCCTTCCCGTGTCACATTCTTGTTGTAGACATCGATGATGGGCTGGTGACAGCTTTCAATACCAATCTGCATCCTCACCAGGCCCGCCTCCACCATCATCTTCACCATTTCCGGGTGCTTGACCACCACATTCACATGGGCATCGGCAAACCAAACGAAATCATGCTCTTTACGCAATTCTTTCAGGTGCTCACAAAAACTTCGTACCCGCTCCTTATCCAGGGTGAACGTATCATCACAAAAGAAGATGTATTTCACACGGGGATTTTCTTTCAGACGGCATCTGATTTCCTTCATCACGTTTGGCACACTGCGTCTTCGCACGTTTTGACTGTTGGCCCCCTCATAACAAAAAGAACAGTTAAACGGACACCCGCGCCCTGAGATGACTGCCATGTGGTTAATCCCCTGATGCTGAACTGATTTGATTTTACCGGTAATCAGCGGGAGGGCGTCCAAGTCATTGATGGGCGGGTAGATGCCATTGTCATAATAGATCCCAGCTTTGTTGAACGAACACATACCCGTAATGGTCTCCCACTGCTGCCGGCATCCTTTCTCCAGGGCTTTAACCGCTGCATAGAGGGAATGTTCTCCTTCACCCCGGAAGACTCCGTCAGCTTGGCTTTCCCGCAGAAAAGACTCGTCCAGCCCTACAGTCTGAGGTCCTCCCACCAGTACCACAGCGCCAAACTCATCCTTGATCACTCTGGAAAAACGCTCCACCGCCGACTGGTTTTCGTAATCACAATATAAACCCACCACTGTCTCTGTATTGCATCCAGTCTCTTTCAAAAATGCCAGGCCCTTCAGCAGCTCTCCTGAAAAAACGGCCACATCGATGCCTTTGCAGGCCAGGGTCTCCGCCAGGGACATCAGGCCAATGGGTTCAATCTGCGTGATTGAGTTTGTTCTTGTTCCACGGTGAATCAGCATTAGTCTTACGTTGACGGGTTTCATGCGACGCCTCCAGTTCGAAGTTGAAGATCCCACAGCCTCACAGGCTAGGTGAAAACAGCACTAAATGTTTCCGACTCATTTCTTCAAGACAGGCTTTCACTTCTTCAGCGGATCGGTTCATCATACTGGCCATCTCTTTCGCAGAAGAAGTCCCCGAGCGAAGAAGGATCTCCACTTCCCCAGCACCCAAGGTTTTATAATCCACCATGTCATCCTCCACAGCGGACTGGATAATCCAGTTTTCTTTTTCGGATGCATCCATGTCCCACCACTCTTTCAACAGCCCCTGGAACTGATTGAGCTGCCGATGGTACGCCACCATGGCCGGGTCTTTGCAATAGATATACTTCAGATAGCCTGCGGCGATACCGTAACGAAAAGCCAACTGGAAATCCCTGCGAATACGCCAGGAGGGAATTTCTCCTTTGCTAAACTGCTCTTTCATCCTGTTGGAAATTCGGGTGAGAAAGACGGCGCGGCCTCTACAAATTTCCGGCAATGATAAACTGCAAGTCCGGTTCACCGGAAAATCCTCCAGCGAGGTGAGATATTCCTGGTCCTCCAGCTCGATATTAAAATTCTGGGGAGCTCTGGAGATCTCCGTGCCAGGCAATGGCATCAGAAAAGTGGTGGAAAGATCCATCATTCCCGGCGCAAGCTGAAGCAGATCAAGGGCATAACGAGTGGTCGTCTCAAGGGTTTTGGGAGTTTCAAAAGCTCCTCCGATGATGAAGTTCCCGGTGAGCTGGGGCAATCCTGCCTGATAACAGGCCGCCACCACCTCTCTGATATCTTCGGTACAGGCTTGTTTTCCGTAGGCATCGAGCACCCGGTCGACGCCAGATTCCAGGCCGATCTGCATGCGAACCATGCCGCTGTCCATCATATCCGGAATCAGCTCCGGGTGTTTGGATAGAAATCCCGGATGTCCTTCGCAGAACCAGACAAAATCATGGCTTTCCCGGAGTTTTTTCAACCCTTGAAGCAGGGCTTGAAGCCTCTTGAGGCTGGTGGTGAATGTATCGTCACAGAAGAACAGGTACCGGGGCCGCCTGCTTTTTTCCAGCCGAACCTGTATTTCTTCCAGAACAGCCTCTGCACTTCGCATTCTCAGGTTCTTGGAACGGCCACCTTCAAAGCAGAAGGCACAGCGATAGGGACAGCCTCTGGCGGTAATCACCGACAGCAGGGGTCTTTCGACGTAATTCAGTACCGCATCATCCTGAGGCAGTTGGTATTTGGAAAAATCTTTCAGTTGGATGTATTCCGCGTTTTTACCCGGGCAAATTTCGCCGGGTACGTTGATGTTGGTATTCTGGGTTTTGCCTTGTAGCCATGCAAAGAGAGATTCTTCCCCGTCCCCCTTGATGATGGCGTCGGCACCGTATCGATCCAAGTCTTTGTCGGTCATATGGAGAGTATGTGGACCTCCCACCACTAAATAAGTATCTTCTCTGATTCTTTTTTCCTTTTTTAAACCTTTGATAATGGCTGTCACTGCCGTTTGATTATCGAAATCACAATAAAAACAGACCGCGAAAAGCTGGTCTTTCAGTCTTTCGATGGTGTTGACAGCATCAGTGGTAATGCCCGTATAGGCCTTCGCCTCAAAACCATTGGCATTCAGCTGGGCTGCCAGGGTAATAATTCCCAGGTTTTCAATCATCTCGAAGGTTCGTCCCCTGACCATTCGCTGGGTATACACCAGCAACACCATTGGTTTCTTTTTTATGGCCTTTTGAATAAGATCCATTTGTTCTTCTCCATTTTATCCATGGATGCTTCCGCCTGCTGGTGGAAATCACCGAGCTGGTCCCCAGGATCCATCTTGGTTTTCGCCTGTTGAATGATTTCCTTTTTGGAAAGTTTGCCGCTGCATAAGGTCAGCAAGGTGTAGTCCACTGGATCCAGTTGTTTGTCATCAATACGGGGCATATCACTGCTCACGTCAGTATGCAGCCACATCTCAAAAGTACGGTGCGGCATGGCCGCTTCACACTGGCTTCCCATTTCACTGCCCAGCAGGAAATCGCCAGAAGCTCTCATTTTCCAGTAGGCATCATCAATTGGCAGATGTTTATAGACATATTCATTCCAACGGGTAAAAACGCCATAGCGGTGGCCCAGCCGATAGGCTTCCAGTATCACCTTTTCGGGAATTCGTCCATCTCGGTAGATCTTTCGCATTTCATTTTGAAGCCGGTTATTCGTCTGAAGACGTATGCTTGTCAGTTCTATAAAATCCAGTGCTTCTGTTCCCGAAAGTGGTATGTCTTCATTGCAGCAATCGATGAGATCTTCATAGATGTGCATTCCAAATTTTTCGGGATGCAGGGTAATTGGAGTTTGAGGAAAAGGAAGAAATGAAAAATAGGCAGTTTCAAACTGGCCCGGCGCCCGATGAAGCAGTTCCATGATCAAATCTTCCGATTCCTGAATGGTTTCTCTGGTTTCATGGGGGCCTCCCAGAATTATGTTGCCCGAAACAGCATGAATCCCCGATTCCACACAATGATCAATCACCTCCACTGCCATTTTTCGGGTGATTTTCTTGTTGTAGCTCTTTAGAACGGTATCGCTGCCGGATTCCAGCCCAAAAAAGATTTTTTTAAGCCCGGCATCTGCCAGGCTGCGGGCCATGGTACGGTGCTTGTCAATGATGGAAATATGGGCGCTGGCGAACCAAACAAAGTCATAGTCCTTGCGGATTTCTTTGATTTCGTCACAGATCAGTTGAACCCTTTTATGATCCAGGGTAAAAGTGTCATCCAGAAAATTGATGTAATGGATGGCGGGATTCCGTTTGAAGTTTTCCCGGATCTCTTTCATCAGTGAGGGAATTGAGTGACGGCGCACCCGTTTGGCATTGGCTCCCTCATAGCAAAAGGTGCAGCCAAAGGGGCAACCTCGTCCGGTTAATATGGGAAGAAGTCCGTAGTGTTTATAATCACTGGTCAAGGTGATGTCCGGCCAAGGGATTTCATCCAGTGTTTCTGGAGAGGTTCTTGGCGGCGTGGCCACAAGATGCGCCGACGCGTCCATAAAAACAATTCCCCGAATCGCCTCCAACGAACCTTTGCGGCGAATGAAGTATTCCATCAGTTCTGGAACCGTTTCTTCACCTTCACCAATACAGGCCGCTGCAATCCCGGTTTCTTTTAAAAACCTGGCATCCATTCCCACCGTTTGTGGGCCGCCTGCCAGCAGAATCACTTCCGGGTAGTCATTTTTCACTTTCTGGGCAAAGGTCTTAACCCAGTGGACGTTATCAAAATCACAATAAAATCCGATGATTTTGGGTGGTTCTTCAGTGTTCATGACGGTTTTCACATAGTTGACAGCTTCTTTGGCATAACCCTGAAACATCCGGGCATCATAGCCTTTTCGTATCAATAGCTGCATCAGTATGTTCATTCCCAGATTACTCCCAGGAACATACCCACTAATGTAGCGGTGTGACTTGATGAGTAGGATGTCCACGTTTTACCCCCCAAAGGAAAAGGAGACTGCTAACTGACCAGTCCCCACTCCAATTACCCGTGAAGGAGAATGCTTCCTTCAGGCCTGTTACATCTTTGTTGTTTGTACAGCAGTGAATGCATAATCCACTCCCACAATACTTAACCCGCCGGAAGCCTGATCCAGCTGATCATCTGTGAGGGGAGCATTTTTCTGAGCTTCTTCAAATGCTGCCTCAAACTCCTCTGCAGAACAAGTGTATCCCATTTTTGCAACAACTGCATCAAATTCTGCTTCGGTTTTTGCTTCGCCCACCTGTTTGGCAAGCTCCTTATCTGTTAACACCTTTGCAGCCAACGCCTTTGCTCCATCCATACTCATTTGTTTGCCTCCTTCTTACACAATGGGGTCAAGTTGCTGGAAATTTAATGCCTGCCGTTTCAGCCAAACTCCCTGTAAAGGGCTGATGATTTTTCCCGGCTTCAGGTCAAGTGAAACGTGCTTAAAGCCAGTGGAGAGCCTGATTTCATAATACTCGAAATATAATAAAAACACAAGCAGTTTTGTTTGTCGCAACTGCAGCAGGGTTTGTATCCGACTCATCGTTCGGGTATTATTCTCGTTGTTTTTCTTTCAAGTTCCAGCAAACGTTGTTTCAGGGCAAGCCCGCCCCGGTAGCCAGTGAGTGACCCATTGCTGCCGATCACCCGATGGCAGGGAATCAAAATGGGAATCGGATTATGGCGATTGGCCATCCCCACTGCCCGGGCGGCCCTGGGAGAACCCAGTTCAGCTGCTATTGCCTTGTAGGTGAGGGTTTCGCCATAGGGAATGGTCTTTACCCGGGCCCATGCATTTTGCAAAAAAGTGGTTCCCTCGGTTTTCAGAGGCAGGTGAAAGTGGCAGCGTTCACCTGCCAGATATTGGCGCAGCTGTTTTGCTGCTTCTCTCAAAAGGGCTGTTTCATGGATTTCCATATTCTGCGGCAGGGGATCCTCTTCAAAAAACAGGTGAGTAATGCTGCCGCTCTTTTCGGCAATGCCGAAATTTCCGGCTTCTGTTTCGTAGTAATATAGCGACACCTGATCACCTCATGTTATATTCATCAACACATTCAAACAAATAATAGATAGAACCACTGGCAAACATGCAGTCTGGCAGGTCACTGATCCAGCTTCAGTTTTGCCAGGGCATCAGCCAAAGCGGTGTTGATGGGTTCATCCTTGGCTTTTTCCTGGCTTTTCAGGTACTGGGCCACTTCTTTTTTCGAAACCCGACTGCCGCCTTCCTTTTTCTTTCGTGCTTCAAAAACACTGAGTTTTTCTCTGTAACCGCAGCGACAGACAAAAATGCGGCCTTCTCCTTCGCCCCGAAGCTCCAGTTTCTTCCGGCACTCAGGGCAACGGGCATTGGTCACCACCGCCACCGACTTTCGATGGCCGCATTCCCGATCCTGGCATACCAACATCTTTCCTTTCTTGCCTGCAACCTCCAGCAGGTATTTGCCGCATTCCGGGCATTTTTCCCGGGTAACGTTGTCATGCTTGAAAGTGGCCTCACTTTGTTTGATCTCTTTCACAATTTCTTTGGCATAGGTGCGCATGTCACTGACAAAGGTTTCTTTCTTCAGTTTGCCTCCGGCGATGGCTCCCAGCCGCTGCTCCCACTCTGCTGTCAACGCTGGAGATTTCAGGCCCTCCGGCACCAGGTTCAGCAGTTGTTTTCCCTTGGAGGTGATGTAAAGGGCATTGCCTCTTTTTTCCATAAGAAAGCTGTTTAGCAGTTTATCAATGATATCGGCCCGGGTGGCCACGGTTCCCAGTCCCCCGGTTTCACCCAGGGTGCGGGCCAGGTCTTTTCGCTGAGACGCCATGTATTTCGACGGATTTTCCATGGCCGCCAGCAGGGTGCCTTCGGTAAAGGGGGCTGGTGGTTTGGTTTTTCCCGTGGTGAGACGCAGGGTTTTCACAGGCAGCCGCTGGCCTTTTTCCAGTGCCGGCAGGGCTTGATCTTTCAGGTCTTCATCGCCATCATTTTCCGGCGACGCATCGTCAAGTTCCTTTTCCTGTTGGAAGACGGCTTTCCACCCCTGATCCCGGATGATTTTGCCCCGGGCGATGAACGTTTCATCGCCAATGGCGGCTTCCATCACTGTTTCGTCGTAGGTGAAAGGCGGAAAAAAAGCTGCCAGAAAACGCCGCACCACCAGATCGTAAATTTTCCGTTCCCCATCACTGAGATCTGCCAGAAAAGGGCTCACCTCTGTGGGAATGATGGCATGGTGATCAGTGACCCTGGCATCATCCACCACCTGCTTGCCTGCTTTGATTCCCTGGCGCAGCAATCGGCTTGCCAGGGGCGCATAGGGGCCCACACTGCAGGCATTCACCCGGTCTTTCAGAGTGGCTGTCATGTCAGAGGTCAGGTGCCGGGAATCGGTGCGGGGATAGGTGAGCACTTTGTGATGTTCATAGAGGCGTTGCGTCAGCGAGAGGGTTTCCTTGGCAGAAAATCCGAAACGGCTGTTGGCTTCCCGTTGCAGCAGGGTCAGGTCATAAAGACCGGGAGCCGGTTGTTGCCTGGCGTTTTTGCGGATACTCTGCAGGATGGCTGTTTCTCCCGAAAGACGTTGCTGCATCTGGGTCATCCGCTGTTGGTCAAAAGAGCGGGTGGCGTTGCTTTTAGCGTCCCGCCAGGTGAGTGTCAGACCGTTGGATTCGGCAATGAGGCCGTAATAAGTTTGGGGCTGGAACTGCTGAATCTCCTGCTCCCGCCAGGCCAGGATGGCCAGTGTGGGGGTCTGCACCCGGCCGCAGGAAAGCTGAGCATTATAACGGCAGGTGAGAGCCCGGGTGGCATTGATGCCCACCAGCCAGTCTGCCTCAGACCTGGCCACAGCAGCGGCATAGAGGTTTTCATACTGCTTGCCCTCTTTCAGGTTGCGAAAGCCTTCCTGAATGGCCTTGTCCGTGACAGAGGAAATCCAAAGCCGCTTCAGGGGTTTGTGCACCCCGGCTTTTTCCAGAATCCACCGGGCCACCAGCTCACCCTCCCGGCCTGCATCGGTGGCAATCACAATATCTGCCACGTCTTTCCGTTTCATCTGGCTGGTGACAGCCTGGTATTGCCTGCGGCTTTGGCCGATGACTTCCAGCTTCAGTTCCTTGGGCAGCATGGGCAGGTCTTCCAGCTTCCAGCTTTTGTACTTCTGATCATAGGTTTCAGGATCTGCCAATGTGACCAGGTGGCCCAGTGCCCAGGTAACAATCCACCTGTCGCCTTCCAGAAAACCGTTTCCTTTTTGCCGGCATTGAAGCACCCGGGCAATATCCCGGGCGACAGAGGGTTTCTCTGCCAGTACCAGTGATTTTTTCATCGTTTCATTTCATTCCTTTCATCAGTAAAAATCCCGGTAGGTACCGGGACAGAGACAGTCAACAATCTTTAATGAACCCAAAGGGTTTTGATCAGGGGAGGCGATTGCCTGCAGCCAGATACAACGCATACCACTCCTGACGGTTCAGGGAGATATGAGCGGCTTCACTGAGGGCTTCCAGCCGTTCTGGCCGGGTGGTGCCCACAACAGGTTGTATGCCTGCAGGGTGACGCATGATCCAGGCCAGGGCAATGGCGGAAGGTTGGGTGTTTTTGCTCTCTGCCATTCGCTCCAGTAATCGATTCAGCTCTAGGTAATCTCCGTGGCCGATGAAGCTGCCGGCCTCCGGGTTGATGGTGAGGGGTGACCAGGCCTGCAGTGTCATTCCTTTCGTTCGGCAGTAGTCCAGCACATAGCCGTCCCGGTTCAAGGCTGCCGTCTGGTTCATGTTCACATGCAAACCGGCATCCAGCAGGCTGGTGTTAGCCAGGCTCAGCTGCAGCTGATTTAATATCAGAGGTTGTTCCAGCTGCTGGTTCAGCACCTCAATTTGCAGCGGATGATGGTTGCTGACGCCAAAATAACGCACTTTTCCACTTTCGTGAAGCTGGCTGAAAGCTTCTGCCACTTCTGCCGGTTCCATGAGAGTGTCGGGCCGATGAAGCAGCAGTATATCCAGGTAATCTGTTTTCAGACGTTGAAGGCTTTCCTCCACCGAGGTCAGAAGATACTCCTTTGAAAAGTCGTAATACCCTTTCCGAATGCCACATTTGCTTTGAAGCAGGATCTGATCCCGCAATCCAGGGTGTTTCTCCATTACCTTCCCGAACACTTCCTCAGAACGACCGTCGCCATAGACATCAGCATGGTCGAAGTGGGTAACGCCCTTTTCAACAGCCGTCTGCACCAGTGCTGTTGCTTCTCTCGTAGAGAGTGTGTTCATCCGCAAACAGCCCAACACCAGTGATGGGGCGTTCAGGCTGCCCCGGGCCAGTTTCATCTGTGTCATCATCGATCCCGTCCACCTCTCACTTCTGATTTATGCTTTCCATTATAACAGATTTACACCTTAGGGGCATGGAATCAGTTGACTTCTCCCCCACTTTTCAGTATATTTACCTTAACTGCGTCACTCGTAACCGCCTCTTTTTTTCGGATATTCCTGATAGACAGCGGATCACGCGGATGACCTTGCCAACCATCACCCGAGAGGAGTTTCACAACATGTTGAAAAGAACTGGCCCCCTATGCTTTCTTGTGATTCTTTTTGTATTGACCACCGGACTAACTGCAGGTGCCGTTGCTCCTGAAAAAACCATCACTGAACGCCCGCCCATGCGGGGTCTTTGGGTGGCCTCGGTGCTGAACATCGACTACCCTTCCAAGCCCACCACAGACCCTGCCGTTCTGAAGGCAGAGGCCATCACTATTTTGGAAACTGCTGAGGCAGCCGGCCTCAATGCCATTTTTCTGCAAGTGCGTCCCACCGCCGATGCCTTTTACCAATCCCGTTATTTCCCCTGGTCCAGGTATCTCACCGGGAGTCAGGGCCTGGCACCCCAGGATGGTTTTGATCCTCTTCTATTTTGGGTGGAAGAGTCTCACCGCCGGGGCTTGGAGCTTCATGCCTGGTTGAACCCATACCGCATCACCCGCAAAACCAAGGATGAACCGGCTCATGACATTGCGGCTCTGGTGCCCTGGCATCCTGCCCGTCTCTATCCTCACCTGGTGGTGCACCATAGCGACGGCAACCTGTATTTCGACCCGGGCATCCCACAGGCCCGCCAGCTGATCATCGACAGCGCCCTTGAGCTGGTGGAAATGTACGATATCGACGGCATTCATTTTGACGACTATTTTTACCCCGGTACCACCTTCGACGATGCTGCCACGTATGCCAGCTATGGTGTCGGCTATGCGTCGGTGGAAGACTGGCGCCGGGATAATGTGAATACGCTGATCCGGGATCTTCACCAGGCCATTGAAGCCGTTGACCCCGAAGTGCGTTTTGGCATCAGCCCCTTTGGAATCTGGGCCAATAAAAGCTCTCATCCCCTGGGAAGCGAAACCCGGGGCAACCAAACCTATTTTTCCCACTATGCTGACCCTCTTGCCTGGATTCAGGAAGGCACTATTGATTACATTGCTCCTCAGATCTACTGGCACATTGGCTTCGATATTGCCGATTACCATACCCTTCTTGCCTGGTGGAACCAGGCAATGGCCGGCTCTGCCGTTGACCTTTACATTGGTCAGGCAGCCTACCGCGTTGGCAACTCCGACCCCGCCAGCCCCTGGCACGGTATCAGTGAAATGGACCGCCAGCTTCAGATGAATACTTGGTATCCGCTGGTGAAAGGCAGCATTTTCTATAACTACAGCGCTTTGAAACGCAACCCCGATTTAGTGACCCTGCTGAAGCACCATTTCCCTGAAGAGAAGACCGTTGACTAATTAACCATGGCGCATGCACTTTCAACCCCTCCCAGGATTTCCCCCTGGGAGGGGTTTTTTATCACCATGTAACACCACCCGGCATCATCCTGCTGGTTGATCAATTGTTTGATTGTCCATTGCTTTCTATTTCTTGATTGGGTATAATTACCTAATCAAGGGAGGTATGTCAGTTGGGAGTACGAAGATTTTCAGAAACATCTCTCCTATTAATGCTATTCTTTCTATATATCATCAGTGTCCTCGCAGCCAGCGACATATGGAGCAATCTCGCTTCTCCCCTGGTAGGCTTCGCGGCATCCCTAATTCTTTTCCATTCCGTCAAAACCCATGGACTGCCCCGCTTTCCATGGGTTTATCTGCTTGCATTCACCTCTGTCTGGACCTTTGCCGATTGCTGCTGGCTGGTGATGCAACACCTGCTGGAACTAGACCCAGCCGGAGTATACTGGCTGGAAGTGGTGTATATTCTCCCCAGTCTTTTTCTCATGTCTTTTTCCATCAGATACTTCAGGGAACATCTGCAAAAATGGAATGGCTATCAGCTGTTGCTGGATCTTCTGGCCGTTGTTTCCCTGGTGCTGATCTTTATGTGGGCTGTGATCTTTCTCAGAACCAATCTTCGTTTCCATGAAATCTACGGTTATATTCTGACAATAATTTATCTTTTTGCCGGCTTCTTTTCACTGACCAGTATGTTGCTCATTTATATTTCCAGCCGCGATGGCCGCATTCATCCTTCTTTTTATTATCTTTTCCTGGGAATCTTCATCTCTTCAGGCAACGATTTTTATTACGCCTACCTGACTTTGGCAGACTTGTATCAGGCGAACACCCTGGTGGACATTTTGTACCTTCTTCCCCTGATGCTCTTTTCCATCGCTTCCGTCCACGCCAGAAACTCCCTTTCGCCCACTGGCACTGATGAGTTATTGGTGCTGCCACAAAACTATGGCCGCAAAAAATCTGCCAGGCTGCTGCCATTTTTGCTGTTACTCCTGCTGCTGACAAAAACCTTTAGTATTGAGGCTTTTCTCGCCGCCACTTTTGTCATCATCCTCCATCAACTACTGACCAGTTATGTACAGACAAGTATACGAAATGAGTATTTACTGAAGAAAGAGCTGCAACTCAACGAACAACTGGAGCAACAAGTGGCCTCACGCAGCCATGATTTGATGAAAGCCAACGAAACTCTAAACTCACTGGCAAAGAAGGATTCTCTCACTGGCCTTTACAACCGCAGGTATTTCATCAACTGTCTTGACGACCGCTTAAATCTGCCGGAAGCCGCTCCCTTTGGCGTTTTCTATCTGGATTTGGATCGCTTCAAAGCTATCAATGATACCCATGGCCATGAGCTGGGGGATCAGGTACTGGTGAAGATCGGCCAGCGTATTGCAGCCGTCTGCCATCCCTCCAATGATTTTTTTCGCATTGGTGGTGATGAGTTTGCCATCCTCACTGCTCCAGGTCTCTCCATCGAAGATATTGACTATTTGTCGCAGCAGGTGGTAGAATCCATCAATCATCCCGTTGAAGTTCCTCCCTATACCTTCCACCTGGGTGTCAGTATTGGTGTTTCTCTTTATCCTGATGATGCAACCACCCGGGATTTGCTAATGAAATATGCAGATATGGCCATGTATGAAGCCAAGTATTCCCATCAGGACAGTGCCGCCCTTCGATTCAACAGCACGCTGAGGGAAAAAATCGAACGTAAGCATTCCCTTGAAATTCTGCTGAGAAATGCAAACTACTCCAAGGAGTTCCAGCTTTATTTCCAGCCACAGTTTCGCATTTCTGACCATGCTTTAGTGGGGATGGAGGCCTTGTTACGCTGGTTTCATCCTGGCCAGGGGATGATTTCTCCCGGCGAGTTCATTCCAGTGGCTGAAGAAACCGGCGTCATTCTTCCCATCACCGATTGGGTCTTTGACCAGGCTTACTTCACCATTGCCCAGGTACGCCAAGCCACCTCCATGCCTCTTCAAATGGGAATTAATCTGTCGCCAAAAATCATTGAAACTGCCGATCTTCTAATTTCTCTGAAGCAAAAGGGGGTGCGACATCGTGTTCCGTCCGATTGGATCGACCTGGAAGTCACGGAGAATTCAGCCATGAGCCTGCACTCAACCATTGAGGGTACTTTTGATCAGTTGAAGCAGTCCGGCTTTACCATTTCCATCGATGACTTCGGTACAGGTTACTCTTCCCTGAGTTATATCAGGCGCTTTGGGATTGATCGTTTGAAAATCGCCAAAGAACTGGTGGACAATGTGGCTCATGACCGTAACTCCCAACTGATCATCCAAGCTATCATTATGATGGCTAAGGGGATGAACCTGCGCACCATTGCAGAAGGTGTTGAACATCAGGATCAGTTGGATGTTCTCAAAGAAATGGGCTGCGATGAAATGCAGGGATACCTGTGGGGTCGTCCGGTGCCCTTCGAAACCTTCAAACAGCAATACCTTCCACAATGACTCTCAATCCAAACCAGTGCTCTGCCAGTTGATATGGACGGCAGATTTTGTCTATACAGTTTCCAGACTCATGCAAAAGAGACATGCCCTCAGCATGTCTCTTTTGCATTTCCGGCTATAATGACCAGGGTTGCTGCCGAAGGGGAACTGCCGATTTTTCATCCACCGGCAACTGGTACACATAACCGTATACCTCTTCCAATGTATCAGCCGCCACCCTCACAGCCATCTTGACACGCCTGTATTCTCCTCCTTCATCTTCCAACTCATCCAGTTGCGCCAGCGTCGTTTCGTTAATCCGATAAACCTCACCCTTTACCTCACTGCCTGCGGATGGCACCATTCCCGGATACGCTCCCAAATGGTAGAGCTGGTAACCCTGCACAATACCTTCTCCCAAACGCTGTGAGTTGCTGAGGTAATGGTGATTGCTTTGCCTCTGCATAAGGGTTCCATAAACAAACACCTGCACTTCCATTGATGATTGATCCACACAAATCTCTCCTCTATGCATTTCTTATTCGCGCTTCCTCATCCTCGCTCATTCCAGTATATCAAGCTTTTGAAATTTTTCACAGTCAGATCGCCGGTCATAACATTTTTTGCTGGTTAAGATACTGAATATTATGATAGAATCACAGTAGTCCGTCAATACGCTACAGGAGTGATGCTCAGAAGAAATGTGATTCTTTGTCCCAATTTGATGCCCGCCCATTTTTAAACTCACAAGGAAAGGTTGATGAAAATGAAAAAAATGAAATGGCTTTTGGCAATCTGTCTGGTATTGGCTCTCGTTTCTCTATCGATGGTGTCTGCTGCCGCCGAAGTCAGTGTTGTGGTGAATGGGCAGCAATATCCATTGCCTGAGGATCAAGCGGTTGAAATCATTGAAGGACGCAGCTATGTACCCTTGCGTGTACTGGCAGAGCTTTTGGGTGTTGCCGTGGAATGGGACGCTTCTGAAAAAACGATTCAACTGATGCTTGCAAACAATCAGGCCGCTGACAAAAATAAACCGGAGCTCATTCCCGAGGCCGTTAATATTGATGAATGGGGCGGTGCCAATGCCTATGAATCTGCCGGCGACAATCCGGCCTCCCACTATTATGTGAATCCTGATTTTTACCGCATGAAATCCGATGACCAACTAACCCTGCTGGAAAACTTCAAGACCTATCAACAGACTGCTGAATGGTCCTGCGGCCCGGCTTCTGCCCTCATGGTACTGTGGCATTTTGGTATCACCGATTATAATGAATGGGACATCAGTGTGATGATGGATGCTCATACCGATTTGGATGATCCCGATGCTGAACCAGGCTCTGCCAATGAATTTGGGGAATATGGCACTGACGTGGGACAGATGACCCGCTTCTTCGAAAACCTGGCAGGCTTTGAAGTGGTGGAAACCAGCTATCGCGATAACTATTCTGCCCAGGATCTGATTCAAGAGGGTGATCCCAGTCATGTGGCTGCTGAATGGGGCAATTTGCCGCCCACCTTCTCCTATATGTCTCTTTACGCCACCGAAAATGATGATAAAAGTGAAGACTGGGCCGATGCCGCCGACAGTTATTTTGTCAGATGGCTCACCGGTCATCTGGAAGCCGGCCGCCCCATCATGGTGGAATGGGTGGACTGGGATGGCCACTGGCAGGTGATCATTGGCTATGACAACAACGGAACTCCCGAAATCGGCGATGATATTCTCATTTTTGCCGATCCCTATGATGTTTCTGATCACTGGCAAGATGGCTACTACTATTACCCGCTGGAGCGGTGGTTCTATATGTGGCATGACCGCAACATCGCCCCCAAACCTTACCAGCTGCAGCCTTACCTGGTGGTGGATCTGGTTAGTTAGCCACTGTCTGATACACTTATATCACCGATACAATAGCTGCATCATGACAACCTTGAACTGTTTCATGTCGATCCCCGAAAAATATACGAGCATAAAAAGAGCCCCGTGTTTCTGAGGCTATTGGAAAAGTCTACGAAAGTAGGCTTTTTTTTGCATATTTTCCCGATTTCATTGGCCTTTTTTAATGGTTATGCCTATAATAGACTCATCGATCAATCCACTTAAGGAGGTTTTCTGATGAAACAATGCCTCAAAGCGATTAGTTTGGCACTGGTATTCCTATTATTTTCCACAGTTCTGGTTTGTGCAAACCCGCTGGAACTGAAATTTTCAGAGTTCAATTCAGAGCTGTGGTATCCTCCTGAGAATATGTATGAAATCATCGACAAAAGCAAGGGCCTGGCCAGTCAAAACAGTCTTGATCACCACCTGGAGATCACTCAGTATGCTGACTTCTTCAAAAGTCTGAGAAAAGACCTTGATTCGGTCCAATCCTATTTGTGGATTCAGAGACGCCTTTACCCTGAAGACATTAGCATAACTGAAAGGTTTGACCAGATAACGGAACTGAACTCTGAGGTCAATGTTCAAATCGGCAATTTCATCAGCGTTTTCACTGGAACTGTCCACGAAAAAACGATGGAAATTCTTTTCGAGGATGATTTTGATTTTTACTCATCCGATAGCGAAGTAAAGGAAATTCACCAGAATTTCAAGGAAGAAATAGAGCAGCTAAAAAGAAAGTATGAAGAAAGCCTTGCTTTTCAGGCAACGGTTGAATTTGAAGGGGAAATTTATGACGCAGTGACGTTTGATGAAGTGTGGTCTGATCCCGAAAGCCCTGACAGGGACTGGGATGCCTTTTATGAAGTGCTAGCAGAAATAGGCCGCTTGGAAAACCAGCATATCGGCGAAGTCATCGTTGAAGCCATTCACCTTCGAAACACCTTTGCACAGTCGCTGGGGCATGAAAACTATGCCGTCTATCACTACCACTCTCAAGATTTGGATTATACCCCCGAAGAGCTGGACAGGGTTTTGAAAGCCGTCAAAGACGACCTGGTCCCTTTATTTAATCAACTGCAGAAAAAGCTTGCCGTCGTTCGCCAGTCACCTGAGTTAACTGCAGGCATTCCTGAAAAGCTGGACCGGGAAGAATACCTGGAACTTGTTATCAATACCCTGGAAGAATCGCCGCTGCTGGACATTTTCAATGAGGCGCTGGAGCGGGAACTCATTCTTTTTAGTGATAACCCCTCAGCAAACTGGCTTGCTTTTGCTGCGCAAGTGGAACGATATAATGCTCCCATCACCTACATTTCAGAAGTGATGAATCCTACACTTAACTTCAAACTGATCATGCACGAGTTCGGGCATCATGCCAATATCTACCATGACCTTCACCAGGGATTGGAGAACCCCGATCATAAGACATTATCATTTGATGAAGCGCTGGCTGAGTTTCATGGGCTGGGATTAGAGTTTCTAAGTTCCCAAAAATACCCGGAATTATTCCCGGACTTTCATCTGTTTGCAGAGCTGGAATACTTTGAAAACATCCTCTACCATATTATACTGGCAAGCTTAAACTATGATTTTCAAATGAGTTTTTATCGTTTGGATTCAGACAACGCAACATATGAAAGCATCGATCATTTATACGGCGAGTTGCACGAAGCTTACGGATTAAAACCTGTTGATTATTATGATTGGCCAAAAGACTGGCTTATCATGGAATCGCCGCTTCGAACCACTGAATATGTCCTGCCCGCCTTGGCCATCTTCGGAATATTGTCAAACGATCCTGAGTTGCAAGATGAAGCGTGGCATCAATACTGGGAGTCAACCTTATTGGCATATCCTTATACTTTTCGAAAAGGAATGGAAAAGGTCGGCGTGTCTGACATTTTCCTGGAAAATCAGGCGTCTATGAATGTGAAAAACCTTGAACAATATCTGACAGAGAGAGGTGTATTCGATCAACATGAAGCAGGCAGATGACTGACCCTTCACGAGTCAGCCACCTGCCCACAGAACCCGGTGTCCCCTTGGGTACACAGGGTTCTCCTTTTTTGCCCATCCATAAACCGGCCATCCTCTGAAGATAGAAAAACTATCAGTCAATGAATGCTCCTCACAAACTGATCCTGTTGAAGCTGAAGTACTGCAGCGCTATTGAAACCGGTAAAAGCCATCTTCTTCCATAAAGATGGTCACACCACCATCGCTATTTAACTGGGTGGACGGTACTGGCCACCACTGACCGTTATCATCCTGCCGCTGGACTATTCTTCCCCTCAGGCTTTCCCCTGAAGGAGGTGAAAAGATCAAACTCACCGCACCTTTGGGATTGGCATGAATCTGATACCCTTCATCATTCTTTTCCACGGTGATTCTTAAATCCTGGCCACCCTCAAGCGTCTGGGGTTCCACCAACACGCCCAGTCGTCCATCCATCAACAGGAGATTATTCTGGTTTTGTTTCAGTGCTTCCACTGTCTCTCCCCCAATGGTAAAACTGCTGAAGCGCTGAGCTCCAAAGGGGATCTGAAGCAGTTGATTGCGGCCCAAATCTGCCGGAGCTGTCACCGCGAAATAGCCTTGATCGTTTGAAAAAGAGGGTAGTATGAACTGACGGTATGGTGCCTGATCACTGTAAAGACTGGCCCCCGGCATACTGGTGGCGGGAGTGCCAGTGGTGGTGCCCGTACTGCCGCCTGTATCCCGTGATGAATCTCTTCGATCACTTTCGTATCGGTCATCGTACCACCGAAGCACTGTCACTTCACAGGTGTCCCGGTAAGAACCGTCTTCTGTGGTGACGGTGATGATCACCCGGCCATTTCTGCGGGCTGTCACCAGACCGGTGGAAGATACCCGGGCCACCGACTCATTACTGCTGCTCCAGGTAACACTTTGATTGGTGGCCTGGGACGGGGTCACCGTTGCGATAAGGTACCGGGTTTCACCTTCTTCCAGCGTGAGGGTGCGGCGGTTCAGTGAAACGCCTGTCACTCTGACAACGTCTGCCGGATCTTCCGGGCCGTCATCATCGTCGGGTTCTCCTGGTTCGTCATCATTATCGTCACCCGGATCATCATCGTCGCCGGGGTCATCGCCATCATCAGGGTCCCCGTCATCGTCATCATCACCGGGGTCTTCTTCAGGTGGTCTCACCTCAATGGTTGCCGTCCCCACCACTTCATCTGCGGATATTGCCCTGATCGTCGCCGTGCCTTCGCCCATGGCCGTGACAACACCCTCCTGGGAGACAGTGGCCACCTGGGCATTGTTACTCTCCCACACCAGCCAGTCTTCAGCTGCGGTGGCATTGATGGGATTGAAGGCGGCAGACAGCGCACTCCATTCGCCAATGTCCAGGGTCACTGCCCCAGGCGTCACCTGAATGGATTCTGTTGGAATAATGGGTTCAAAGGAATGCCCATTGGTAAGGGCATACTGTTTTGCCGTTGAATAGGTATTAGCCGTCACTGTTTCACTTTCTGCTTGGTACACATAACCTACCACCGTCATGTCACCCGGCTCTGTCAGTGAAGTTACAAAAGCCTGGTCTTCAATGGTGGCAGCCCCATTCCACACCACCACTCTGGTGAGGGGATTCTCTTGAAAAGCACCTTTTCCAATATGGCTCACCGACACCGGAAGTCGGAGGATGCTCATCTGATTTCCGACGAATGCAAAATCACCAATGGACTCAAGCCCCTTAAGAATGCGCAGTGTTAACATGTTCTTTTCCTGAAAGGCTTCCCCAGAATCAGGTTCCGTTGTGCCTTCAATGGCCACAACCGGCATCCCTTCAATGCTTGCGGGAATGATCACATGTTGTTCGTCCTGTCCATACACCAGCCCGGTGATGGTCACTTTCCCATCGTCAACACGATAGGTCAAACTCCCACTAACACCCTGCTGGTCATCAGCAAATACCCCGCCAGGCCAACAGGTTACCATGATCATGATGATTGCCATGAGACATGCCACATTTTTTCGATTCATCAAGATGCCCCCTCTGTCTCTGCAGATCGAACAGATAGCCCTTCACATCTTCTCTTTTCTGCATTTCATGATAGATGCTCATTCTTTCGATCAATGCATCATTCTTGCAAACCGTCACTTTCACATGCTTCATATAGGTTATCGACAGTTGAGGGTTTCCACATTAGCCTTCCTGCTCACCGCGATGAATCTCTTCCCTCTTTTTAGTGCCTATTTTGATCGCTGTTTCTGTTGGTGAATCACGTCAATCACCGATCCATCCCGGCATTCCACAACCCCCACAATGTGTTCTGTAAATACCACTTAGTCAGGTGTGCCGACAAATAAGCCGCAGGCGCTGATAAATCAGCGTCCTGCGGCCATGATAGCGTCGCAATGAAAATCTCGTTTTTCTGTTAATGCATCTTATTTTCTGCCAGATTTCATTTATGGCAATGCGTTCCATCGAATTTCTTCATCAGAGGAAAAGATTGATCAGAAAACTGGCCAGAATCAGCATAAAAGCACCGCCGATTCGAGAAGAAATCTGTGCGAAAGGCATGAGTACCATTCGGTCTGCTGCTGACAGCACCGCCACGTCACCGGTGCCGCCCATGTTGGCCATGCATAGACCCGCAGTGATGGATGCTTCGATGGGATAGAAGCCCATGAGGCGCCCCACGAATCCAGAACCCAGTATGGCAGCAATGACTACGACGACTACCAGGATGATATATTGAATGGTAAAGGCTTGGATGATCTGGCCCAGATTAGTGTAAGATATGCCGATGCCCACCAGGAGAGCACCTGTGGTATATCCCATGATAAATCGGAACCACTGGTTGGCTGCAGATTCAAACTTATGTGGGAGCCATCCAAAGGCTTTAAACACAGCGACAGTGATGATCATCAGGGCGTAGGGATGAATGGATGGGAGAAACTGACCCAAAAAGTTCCCCCAAGTGAAAAAAGCAGTCGCCATGAGCATCCCCATACCCATCAGTTTGATTTCCAGGGGCAGCTCTTTTTCAGGTTGAACATCATCTTTTGCACTATCATCTTTAACCATCATCAGTTGTCCTTCACCTGAGAGGTTGGGTTTACCTTTACCATATTTGTTCAGTAACCCTGCAGCCACAATGGATACCGCGTTCCCCATGGCCAGGGCTGGCACCATGATGGAGAGAACGCCTTCCGGCTCCAGGTTTAGAGGCTGGGCAAATATCTGGGACAGGGGTACGGCGCCGGCACCCATACCACCACCCATGATGGGCAGGGCAATGAAAAGCATTGCTTCACGGGCACCAAATCCAATCAGCGTGCCTACGAGGGCTGCAGCCCCCATGGCGGCAATGACGCCTCCCAGAATAGCGGGCAGGTAACGGATGGAGGCTTTGATAAGGAGTTTACGGTTCATGCCCAAGATACTGCCGGTGATAAGTGCGGCAATGTAGAAGTCCAGAAACCCACCACCCTTCATGAAAGTGTCCATCGTGGCCACGGTGGCTTCAGGCAAAATGTTGAAATACACCAAAGCAGAACTTCCGAAGATGCAGACAATGGCGCCGCCTCCCAAGTAGGTGTTGACAATGGGAGTATGGGTTCCAATTTCAAAGAAGATAGCACCCAAAATGATCATGGAAGCAAAGCCGCCGATCATACCGCCGGGCAGCCGGCCGGTGAAAATCGCTGCCATTACGACTGCAGTTAACAATAGAAATAAAGGGACAGGGAAACCGATGATGGTATAGACTTTCTTCTCAGTATGGGGGAGTTTTTCATTAAAAACACCCACTTGTTCGCTACTCATGAATGATTTCCTCCTTTTTCATCACCTTAATGAACATGCTTCCCACATCTTATGGTGTGTAAGGGATGCGGTTCACACCTGTTTTGACTGCCGCTTCTGACACCGCTTTGGCAACCCTCTCCACCACCCGCAAGTCAAAGGCATCCGGAATCACATAGTCATGGGATCGTTCGTCATCTCCGACGATGGATGCAATGGCGTTGGCCGAGGCGATTTTCATCTCTTCATTTATATCACTGGCACGCACATCCAATGCGCCACGGAAAACGCCCGGAAAGGCCAGGACATTATTGACCTGGTTGGGGAAGTCAGAACGTCCAGTACCAATAACCACCGCTCCTCCAGCCTTAGCCTCTTCCGGCATGATTTCCGGCGTGGGATTTGCCATGGCGAAAACAACGGCATTTTCATTCATCTGTTGAATCATTTCTTTGGTCACCATATTGGGGCCTGATACGCCAATATACACATCAGTGTCCTTAAACGCATCTTCAAGTTTACCCTGCCGCTTTTCCCGGTTGGTGACCCGGGCCATTTCTGCCACATATGGGTTCTTGTGTGACTGACCTTCGCAAATGATACCTTCACGATTCACCAGGAAAATGTCTTTCACGCCAATGTGGAGCAATAACTTGGCAATGGCAACACCTGCGGCGCCAGCGCCCGTAATCACAAACCGGCAGTCTTTAAATTCCTTCTTAACCACTTTCAGCGCATTGATGGTTCCTGCAAGGGTCACAATGGCGGTTCCGTGCTGATCATCATGGAAAACGGGAATATCCAGCGTTCTTTTCAGCTTCTCTTCAATTTCGAAACAGCGGGGCGCAGAAATATCTTCCAGGTTAATGCCTCCAAAGGTGGGTGCCAAATACTCTACTGTTTTAACAATTTCGTCTGGATCTTTCGTATCCAGGCAGATGGGAAACGCATCCACATTCGCAAAGCACTTGAATAGAATAGCTTTTCCTTCCATGACAGGCATGCTGGCTTCAGGTCCGATGTCTCCCAGCCCCAACACAGCGGTTCCATCGGATACCACAGCAACCAGATTACCTTTTGCTGTATAGCGATACACCAGCTCCTTCTCCTCTGCAATCTGCTTGCAGGGTTCAGCCACTCCCGGGGTATACGCAATGCTGAGATCATCCCGCGTTTTTACCGGAACCTTGGACACCACCTCAATCTTTCCCTGATTTTCTTCGTGTAACTTCAAGCTTTTCTCACCTGTCGTCGACAATGCATTCCCTCCTTGTACACTAAAACGTTTTCCGGCATAAAAAAACCTTCATTATTTCACTGAGACCATTTTATGGTAATCTCAGAAAATTGTGAAGGTTATGTCCATAACGTCCATCTTTCGTTCATATTGTTTTTATTTACTATTAATAAACTATCGTTCAGACGATTACTGCTGGTATTTTGGCACCACCATCAGTGTCATGAGTGCCTCCGTTATCACACCGAACTTCCAGTTCCAGATCTTCTCCTTTCCAGTTGCTGTTACAGTGGGTTAAATGCATCTCAAAAAGACTGCGATAAGAATTAATACTCATACATATGCATAAATATGCTTTTTTGTTGACTTCATGCCCCTGCTCCAGTATGATGAAGAAAATCATCCGCATCAGGGGAGGAAAAACCATGAACAACGACACCACCCATAAAGCCCTATGGAGCGGCCGCTTTGCCGCCTCTCCCACCGAGAAAATGCAGCAGTTCAGCCAGTCACTGGATGTGGACTGGCAGTTTTACCGGGAAGATATCGCCGGCAGCCGGGCTCACGGCGCCATGCTTTATCATGTGGGGCTGTTAACAGCCGAAGAGCAGGAGTCCATCGATAAAGCCCTGTATGAAATTGAAAAGGAAATCGAAGCGGGAACCCTGGTTCCCCAGGTGTCTCTGGAGGATGTTCACATGAACATCGAAGCCCGGCTCATTGAGAAACTGGGACCCATGGGTGCCAAAATTCACACCGGACGTTCCCGAAATGACCAGGTGGCCACAGACTACCGCCTGTTTATGAAAAAGCGCATCACCGAGCTGCTGGAAGCGCAGAAAAAACTGCTGGAAGCACTGGCCAACCGGGCAGAAAAGGATATAGATGTGTTTATTCCCGGATTCACCCACCTGCAGCATGCCCAGCCCATTTCCCTGGGCCATTTCTGGATGGCTTATTTCTGGAAGTTCCACCGGGACATGGTACGCCTCAGCGCTGCCCTGGACACCACCGACCTGAATCCTCTGGGAGCCGGTGCCCTGGCCGGTACCACCCTGCCCATTGACCGGCACGTGACCACCAGGCTGCTGGGCTTTGCCGGCGTGACGGAGAACAGTTTAGACACAGTTTCTGACCGGGATTACCTGCTGGAATTCCTCTTCGCCGCTTCCACCTTTATGCTTCACGTGAGTCGTTTGTGTGAAGACCTGATTCTCTGGAACACCTCTGAGTTTGATTTCATTGAACTTCCGGACGCCTTCTGCACCGGCTCCAGCATGATGCCCAATAAAAAGAATCCTGATGCGCTGGAACTGATGCGGGGGAAAACCAGCGGCGTGCTTGCCGCCCTGCAGGACCTGATGGTGAACTTGAAAGGCCTGCCCCTCACCTATAACCGGGATCTGCAGGAAGACAAGCGCCCAGTGTTCC
This sequence comes from Anoxynatronum sibiricum, assembly GCF_039414295.1. Classification (NCBI taxonomy): domain Bacteria; kingdom Bacillati; phylum Bacillota; class Clostridia; order Eubacteriales; family Clostridiaceae; genus Anoxynatronum; species Anoxynatronum sibiricum. The sequence goes on from NZ_JBCITM010000007.1 coordinate 120,686, forward strand.
ACGCCCTTAAAACCGTGGGCGAAGTGCTGGGGCTGCTTCCCTCCCTGTTGACAGAAATTCAGATTAAAGAAGCTTCCCTTCAACCTCATCTGGAAAAGGGGTTTCTCCTGGCCACGGATGTGGCGGAATATCTGGTGGAAAAAGGGGTGCCCTTCCGGGAAACCCACCACATTGTGGGTCAGGCCGTGCAGCAATGCCTGGCCAAGGGAACCGGCTTTGAAGGACTGAGTCTCACAGAATGGCAGTCTTTCCACGCCGCCATTGAAGAAGATCTTTTTCCCCGCCTCACCATCGAAGCCGCCGTTGACCGCCGCAAAAGCTTTGGCGGCACCGCCCGATCGGAAGTGAAACGTCAGATTGATGCCGCCCGTTCCTCCATCAGCCGCCTCACCTTTTGATACACCTCGGGAAAGGCTCTGGCAGACAGTTCTGAATGAGGCACCCATTCACACGCCGGCGGCAGCTCCGCCGATAGGGCACTCACCACCCACATCGTCCAGTGGCGGTGACTGAACACATGCCGCAGTTTGCCGGCAGCCTCCGGCTGCTGAAGGGCAATCTGCCACCTGGCGGCCGCTTCTTCTGCCGCCAGAGCTGGCAAGGCCTCCATGTCATGGGTTCCTGCCGAAATTTCCATCATGGGAAACGCCCACAGCCCGCCCAGCAAACCGATGGGTGGGTTTTTCTGTGCGGCCACACAGGTGCCTGCCGGATTTTGCAGGTACATCACCAGGTAATGATGCCGGGTGGTACGGTCTTTTTTGATCCGAAGGGGCAGTTGATCCACCCGGTGCTGTCCATGGGCTTCGCAGTGGTCTTGGATGGGACAGTTCTGACACAGTGGACTGGCGGGCAGGCAGATCACCGCTCCCAGTTCCATCATGGCCTCATTGAAGTCACCCGGTCGGTGCTGGGGCATGGCCGTTTTCAGTACCTGCTGCACTTTTTTTACGGTGGCCGGCTCCAGCACGTTTTCTGCCAAGGCTGTCAGGCGGCAGTATACCCGCAGCACATTGCCGTCCACCGAGGGAAGAGGCACTCCATAGGCCATGCTCAGCACCGCCGCCGCTGAATAAGGGCCTATGCCTGGGAGGGCCAGGGCTGCTTTTTCCGTCGCCGGAAAGGTGCCCTGATGTTCCGCCACCATGACCCGGGCAGCCTTCAGCAGGTTTCGCGCCCGGGAATAGTAACCCAGACCCTCCCACAGTTTCAGCACTTCGTCTTCAGAGGCTTGCGCCAGGGCTTCAATATGGGGAAATCGTTCCACAAACCGATTAAAATAGGGAATCACCGTATCCACCCGGGTTTGCTGCAGCATGATTTCCGACAGCCACCGGTAATAGGGGGTGGATGTCTGCCGCCAGGGCATGGGGCGCTGGTTGGTTTCAAACCACTGGAGCAGGGCAGGAGTCCAAGGGAATGTCTTGTTATTCAAAGTCACGATTCATTTCCTCCGTTGACTGGGAAAACTCACTTCCCAACAGTTTTTCCCCGGCTTCCGCCGGCAGGGCTTCCACCTCACGCAACCGCCGCTCAATGGCCCGGGTGCGCACCCCGGCAGTGTCGATAACCTTACCGGCTTCATCCAGCTTTTGACGAGTCTTTTCCAGAATACCGGCAAACTTGCCAAACTCACTTTTCACTGCCCCCAACAGCTCCCACACCTCGCTGGAGCGCTTTTCAATGGCCAGGGTTCGAAAGCCCATCTGCAGGCTGTTGAGGAAGGCGGCCAACGTGGTGGGGCCGGCAATCATCACTTTGTATTCCCGTTGCAGTACTTCGAAAAGATCCAGGCGCAGCACCTCGGCATACAGCCCTTCAAAGGGAAGGAACAGAATGCCGAAATCAGTAGTGTGGGGTGGTTCCACGTATTTGTCCCGGATGTTTTTAGCTTCCGTCTTCATCCGCTGCACCAGCTTTTTGCGGCACTGGTCGATCACCGTGGCATCACCCACTTCATAGGCTTCCAGCAACTGCTGGTAATCTTCCGTGGGAAATTTGGCATCTACAGGGAGCCATACCGGAATGTCGTCCTGACTTCTGCCAGGCATTTTCACGGCAAACTCCACCCGCTCATTGCTGCCGGGGCGGGTAGCCACGTTTTTGCCGTACTGGTCACTGGTCATCAGCTGCTCCAGCAGGTTTTCCAGCTGGTATTCCCCCAACGTGCCCCGGGTCTTCACATTGGTGAGCACTTTTTTCAGGTCTCCCACACCGGCGGCCAGGGTCTGCATTTCCCCCAGCCCCTGATGCACCTGTTCCAGCCGTTCACTCACCTGCTTAAAGGATTCACCCAGCCGGTGCTCCAACGTCTTGTGAAGTTTTTCATCCACTGTCGCCCGCATTTCTTCCAGCCGGGTATTGTTGTCGTGTTGCAGCTGGGTCATTTTCTGCTCCATCACTTCCCGAATACGCTCCATGCGACGCTCTGTGACAGATTCAAACTGGCGCAGGCTGTCCGTCAACTCCCTGCGAGCTTCTTTTTCGTTGCGGCTGAAGGCTTCCCGGTTTTTTTCCAGTTCTTCCTTCATTTGCCGTTCCATCCGTTGAGACTGATGTTCAAGGACTTCACTTTTCCGCAGCAGTTTTTCCAGTTCTTCCTGATAGGATGCAGGTTTCTGCCGCATCACCAGTACCAGCAATAACAGCAGTTGTATCCCCATGATCAGGTAGATGATCCAGACTTCCATTGGTGATCCTCCTTTGCTGTCTTTCTTTTTCATTCCAGCGTTGCTTCAGCCGGATGGTTTTCAACCGCACTCTTCTGCGCTGATGATTCCGGCACAGCAAGGAAAAAGACCGAGATTTCTCAGTCTTTGTTTTAAATATAAGTGTCCACCACTTGCCCTTTCAGGTCTTCTGCACTGATGCTTCCCCGGGTGACCGTTCGGGTTTCACCACCGGCCACATAAGGTTTTCCGCAGTCGGGACAAATTCCCCCATGAAGCACCACCGTCTGGTAAAGGACTTCACGGCCTTCCCGTTGCGCCCGGGCCTTCTCATTTCGAACATGCTCATGTTCATGGGCCCTCACCTTAACCGATGCCTGCTCAGGCGATATATGCGTGGGGCTTTGAAAGGAAACACTGGGGTCGTCAGATTGATCTTTGTATTTTCGGCTATCACAGGTTTCACAGGATTCTCTGCCGCCCAAGGCAGTCTGCTCACCTTTTGAGATCGCCGAAATCCCTTCACCCCCAGCTTTAGGTAACACGACACCACGGGCCTGGAGCAGGTGTTCCATACCACTGCCGTCTCCAACTGGTTTAAACATCACTGCCACCCCCTGCCTACAAACTGCTTATCCAAATAAGAGTCTTTCCAACTGGTACTGCTGTCTGTGATCTGTTGGATTGATTATACCATAAACTCCCTGCCAATGGTAAAGGCAGGGAGCCAGACTTTCGACAAATTACGATGAAGGCAAAGCTTTTGGGGAACTTATGCGGGAAAAAAAGACTGTCCTTGCATGAAATGCCAGCCCTGAAGCCTCAGTGGCTCTGATTCAAGCCGTCTTTCTTCCATAAGTGCCTTTACGCCAGAGGTACTCTGCCGGTCCCTGGCGAAAACGCCTCAGGTAAGGACGGCTGACCAGCAGCTGAAGGGTGTAAATCACCAGCGACAGCACCATACCCTGCCAGAGAGGCATGCGCTGCAACAGTCCCAGACCGTGACCATAGAACACCAGGGAGAGGATCACCGACTGGGTCAAATAATGGGTGAGGGCCAGTCGACCCACACCCTGGAAGAAGGCCAAGCGCTCCTGCCAGCGGGGATACTGCCACAGCCGCAGCAACGAGGTGATGTAGAAGAGGCACAGGGCCACAGTGGAAATTTCCCTGGCCCATTCCGCCGCCAGTCTGGCGGCCAGTCCAGCTCCGGGAATCAATTGAAGATCCACCACCACATAAACGGCTGTCAGTGACCAGCCGATGAGTCCGCTATTACGCCAGATACGGCGAACCCGTTCCTGCTGCTCTGTTGACTCACTTTTGGCTATTGAGTCGCCTTGGCTTGTTGAGTCATGCAGCTTTTGAAAGATGCGGGTTTTGCCTGCATAAAGACCGGCAAGAAACAAGGCCAGCAGCTTGGGAATGATAAAGATCGTTGAAAGAAGGACAATGGGCAGTTCCCGGGTAAGGCGGTAAACAATCGTGGCCGGATAGCTGCCTTCCTGATACTGCTTCACCGTCTGTTGAATCTGGGCTTCATAGATTTCTGTCTGTTGGGGAGTAAGTGACTCCAGGCTCACCGACTGCAGGGCCATTAAGCTTCCCAACACCAGGGTGGCCAGGCACAGCAGGATAATGATCCATTTTTTCAGCTGCTGAGGCTGTTTTTTGCGAAAAGCCATGAGAAGAAAGCCGGTCAGGGCATAGGACATGAGAATATCACCATACCAGAACAGGGCAAAATGAATGAGTCCAATAAACAGCAACAGGAGCAGGCGCCGCCGAAACAGCGGAATGGCCGGAAGGCCTTTTTCTGTCAGTCGTTCAGTGAACAGGTAAAATCCCAGCCCGAAAAGAAATGAAAAAAGGGTGTAGAACTTACCGGTGGCAAAAATCTGAATCAACAGGGCCGCCACCTGGTTCGCCGCTCCTGTGTAGCTTAACGGAGCTGCCGAAAAACCCATCATGGTGTTGTTGTACATTTGGGTATTCACCAACAAAACGCCAATGAGGGCAAATCCCCGGAGCATGTCAATGACATGGAGGCGTTCACCCGCTGAAACTGGTATCGGCCTATCCAAGTATGTGTCTTCTTTCAACTGATTCATCTTAATCCTCCGTTCATGCATCTTCATTAAGTCTCTCTGTTTTCATCTACGATGTCTTGTCTTTTTTGTTTCAATTAACAGATGACAAGGAATAGTGAATCAAAAGCTTATAGCCATTACTAAAACGTTATCAACAGCTTTTTTGCGCATGCTGTTTCCTATGCCAAAAAAAATATAGCGGGCACCGCAACAAGGCGACACCCGCAAGAGAAGGGAGGAGGATAACGAATGGGTTTATCAGGGCTTGGGCATATGAATGCAGTGTCCCTGGGCGGCATGGGCCGCTTCCAGAATAGCCTCTGACAAGGTGGGATGAGCATGAATGGTGGTGCCGATCTCTTTCAGAGTGGCTTCCAGACGCAGGGCCAGGGTGCCTTCGCTGATGAGATCAGTTGCCCGGGGCCCCAAAATATGCAGCCCCAGCACTTCGTCGGTGGCTGCATCAGCCACAAATTTCACCATACCTACCCCGTTGTTCATAATCAGTGCTTTGCCATTACCGGTGAGGGCAAACTTGCCCGTCTTCACGGCATAACCCTTTGCTTTGGCAGCCGCTTCTGTTAATCCCACCGAGGCATATTCCGGGCGAATATACACACAGGAAGGAATGGTATCGAAACGGGCTTCCGTGTAATGACCCATGATGGTTTCCGCCGCGGCCACGCCCTGGGCTGATGCCGTATGCGCCAGCATGGTGCCGCCGGTGCAGTCGCCGATGGCGTACACATGGGGCAGGGAGGTTTGCAACCGGTCATTCACCAGTACCCGTCCTTTTTCAGTGCGAATACCTGCTTTTTCCAACCCCAGAGAAGCAGTAGCCGGCCTTCTTCCAGCGGCCATGAGAACATGTTGTGCTGTCACCGTTACCGGCTGGCCTTGGCACTGGGCATTCACCACAAACCCTGTTGGTGCTTTTTCAATGGTTTTTACCTGGGTGTCAGTATGGAAATGAACACCCTCTTCTTCCATGATCATCTGAACCATTGCCGTCAGCTCCGGTTCCATATTCACCAGAATTTCCGGCAGCATCTCGATGACCGTCACTTTTGTGCCCATGCCTGCATAAATGCCGGCAAATTCGGTGCCAATCACACCGCCGCCGATGACACACAGGCTTTCGGGAATGGTTGGAAGGGACAGGGCTTCGGTGCTGGTGAGAATCTCGGGATGGTCGGCTCCCGGCAAAGGCAGCTGCACACTTTCTGATCCGGCGGCCAGAATGGCCTTGTCAAAGGGCAGTAACCGGGTTCCCCCCGATGCCTCCTTCAGCAGCAGCTCCTGCTCGTTGGCAAAAGATGCCTCCGCCTGAATCACATCCACATTCCATGAACGCAGCAGCCCGCCCACACCTTCCACCAGCTGGTTCACCACTGCCTGTTTCCGTTCCTGGAGACACGGCCAGTTCACCGACACCGCCGGTACTTCCAACCCGTAGGTGTCTGCATGGCGTATTTCCTGAAGCAGTTCGGTACTGTGAGCCAGCACCTTGGTGGGAATGCACCCCACATTCAGGCAGGTGCCTCCCAGGGAAGCTTTTTCCACCAGAGTCACTTCGCCGCCCAATTGTGCCGCCCGAATGGCTGCCACGTATCCGCCGGGCCCGCCTCCAATCACTACTATTCGCATGGTTATTCACCTCAGTTGATCACACCGTCTACCAGAGAAGTGTGAGGGGATTTTCGACAGCTTCCTTCAGGTCCTGCATGAAATGTGCCGCCACGGCACCGTCCACCACCCGGTGGTCGGCTGACAGGCTCAGGTTGATCATTGGCTTGAAGACCAGTGCGCCATTTTCAGACACCGGTGTTTCCACGATACTGTTGACACCCAGAATGGCCACCTCAGGCTGATTGATAATGGGGGTGAAGGCCTCCATGCCAAACATGCCCAAATTGGTAATGGTGAATGTTCCGCCGCTCATCTCTTCCATGGTGAGGGCATTGCCTCTGGCCTTTGCCGCCAGGTCACTGATCTCACGGCCAATCTCGCGAAAGCTTTTCAGATCAGCGTTTTTAACCACAGGCACCAGCAAGCCGTCATCCAACGCAACGGCCACGCCCATGTTCACATAGTTGCGCACCAGAATCTCATTGCCGTCAACACTGGCATTGAGCAGGGGATGTCTGCGCAGTACCCGGGCGGTGATGGCCACCAGGATATCGGTGTAGGTGATTTTGCTTTTTTGCTTCACCCGGTCACGGAAGTTCATCATTTCAGTGGCATCCACCCGCAGCTGGTAATGAACTGCCGGAGAAATCTGCACGCTTTGCAGCATACGCTCTGCAATGACCTGACGCATTTGAGTCATGGGAATGCGGGTTTCTGTCAGGTTGCTACCCGCCAGGCGGGCTTGATCTGCCATTTGTTTCAGAATGTCTTCTTTCATGATGCGGCCGTCTTTACCAATGGTGGCCGGATCAATTCCGGCTGTACGGGCCATTCCCGCCGCAGCCGGCGAGATTTTACAGGCCCCTCCTGCTGCCGATGCCTGCAACACGTCTTTTTCAACCACCCGGCCCTCGGGACCGGTGCCGGCAATCCGGGCCAGGTCAAGTCCCAACTCCTTCGCCCGTTTTTTAGCCAGAGGTGAGGCTTTCACGTATCCTTCCGTTACCACCGCCGATGCTGCCGGGACTATTGGCACTGGAGGGGTTGAAGCGGTTGCTGGCGGAGCTGCCGATACCGGAGCTGCCGTTTTGGTTTCCGCCGGGGCAGTTCCAGTCTCATTCAGCTGGGCAGTGATGTCTTCCCCCACTTCTCCGATAATGGCTACCGGTGCTTTAATCTGCTGTTTTTGCCCCTCCGGCACCAGAATTTTCAACAGAGTTCCAGAAACAGTGCATTCCACATCATTATTAATCTTGTCTGTGGCCACTTCGTAGAGGATTTCTCCTTTTTCCACCAAGTCGCCTTCCTTTTTATTCCATTTGGAAACAGTGCCTTCTGTCATTGTCAGGCCCAGTTTCGGCATATTGAGAATGGTTGCCATGTTTTCACTCCTCTTTCGGCAAAGGGGTAAAGAAGCTGAACCCGCTTTGATGATGATAGATGCGTTTCAGGGAAATATCACTGATTTCCTGGATCACCACTTCCATGGTGGCCAGCACCAGGTTCCCTTCATCCAGCATGTGGCCTGCCAGCACATTTCGGTCTTTGTCGCAGAAAGATGCATGGAGGTGAACCTGCCAGCCGTCATGTTCGTCCAGCCCCACCAGTCCCTGACCTCCCAGAAACTCAAAGGGGCCGTCCAGTTTTTGTGCCTCGCTGTAAACCATTTTGTAATACGTCTCTTTGTTCTCCACCGCGTAGACAAAAGATGCCTTGCGGAGACTGCCGATGCACACGGTGATAAAACCGGCCTTGACACCATGTTCCCGACAGCATTCAATAATGGAGGGAATCAGGTCTTCTCCGGGTAATATGCGTGCCACCAGGGTCTTGCCCCGGGTGGCGGCTGCTGTATAGCTCACAGTCATCCTCCTTTTCCGGCTAATGGCCGTATGATGTTACATGCCCATGAGTGCCGGTAATCCCAGCGACAGGATGGGCAGGTAAGTTACCAGCAGCAATGCCACCAGTGAAGCCACCAGGAAGGGTACAATGGACTTGGATATTCGGTTGATGCCGATATCTGCAATGCCACAAGCCACATAAAGATTCACACCCACCGGTGGTGTGATCTGCCCGATGGCCAGGTTTACCGTCATCACCACCCCAAAATGAAGGAGGTCAATTCCCACGATGTTGAGAATGGGAAGGAAGATGGGCATCAAAATGTAATAGGCACTGACGGCATCGATGAAACAGCCGGCAATGAGCAAAATGATGTTGATGATCATGAGGATGCCATACTTGTTGGAAGTAATGCTTAAAAGCACATCTGCCAGATCCCGGGCAATTCCCTGGGTGGTGATGATCCAGGCAAAGAGGGAAGCTGCGGCAACAATGAGCATGACCACCGCTGAGCTGACGGAGGATTCCACCAGAAGGCTGGGAACTGCTTTGGGTTTCAGGTCACGATAGATGAACAGCCCCACAATCAAACCATAGAAAACCGCCACACCGGCTGCTTCTGTAGGTGTGAAAATACCACCGTAGATACCACCAAGGATGATCACCGGGGTCATGATTCCCCAAACAGCCTCCACAAAGGCTTTTCTCAGCTGTTTTCCCGTTGCGGCACCCGTTTGCTTGATGTTGTATTTACGGGAAACGATGAGACTTGCCACAATGAGCATCAACCCAAATAAAAGACCAGGAATAATCCCTGCTATAAAGAGTTTTCCGATGGATACCTGAGCCACTACCCCATAGACCACAAAGGCGATACTGGGGGGAATGATGATGCCAATGGCTCCGGAGGCAGAAAGCAGGGCCGCCGACATTCCCTTGTCATATCCGGATTCTTCCATGGCGGGTACCAGCATATTTCCCAGGGCTGCCACGGTTGCCGGTCCGGAACCGGAGATGGCTGCAAAGAAACAGGAGGTCAGCACGGTGACAATGGCCAGACCACCCTTGAGATGACCCACCACCAGATTGGCAAAATTGATGAGCCTTTTGGAGATCCCTGATTTTTCCATAATGGTGCCTGCCAGAATGAAAAAAGGAATGGCCAGTAATGTGAACTTGGCTGTTGCCGTGTACATGGTGAAGGGAAAAATAGACAGCGGGATATCAAAAATAAAAAGTGTCACAACGGAAGATAAGGCCAGTGATACCGCAATGGGAACATTCAGGATCAGAAGGATGAACAGTGATCCAAACAACGTTAAGGCTACCGGGCTCATGTTGATCACCTCTTTCCTTTCAGAGTTTCATAGCCGCCCACTAAAAAGGCCGCTGCCATAAACAGACCACCAATGGGAATAGCTGCGCCAAAGATCCAGGCGGGCAGTCCCAGTGCAGGGGTTCGCTGACCAAAGTTGAACTGGTCCCGGGCCATGGTGAAGCCAAATCGCAGCAGTACCAGGAACAGGGCCGCTGACAACAGTGCCACGCCGAACATCATCCACCGCTGGTTTTTTTCGTTAAGTCGGTCATAAATGATGGGCATACCCAGATGGGCTCCCTTTCGGGCGGCCACACTGGCTCCAATAAAGGTGTTGTAAACAAAAAGATTGGTGACCAACTCTTCTGTATAGGCCAAAGAGGTGCTGAGAAGATAGCGGGACACCACATTGGCAATATTAATAATGGCCATCACTGCCAGACTTAAAATTAGGATCAGTTTGGCCACACGTTCCAGTTGATTATAATACTTGATCATGATGGCACCTCCATGTTACAGTGCGGTCTGCCAATGGCAGACCGCTGCTGTAACGTTATAAGGGTTACATACGAATCAGTTGCTGATGTTTCTTAGAAGTTCAGGAACAGGTTCATCAGGTCTTCACCAATGATGGGTTCATATTTTTCATAAACCGGTGCCATCAGGTCACGGAAAGCAGCCACTTCTTCATCTGTCAGTTCAATGACTTCCATGCCCTGCTCTTCCAGGAAGGCAATGGCTTCTGCTTCTTCCTGACGGTTCAGATCGATCTGGTAAGCAGCTGCTTCTGCTGCAGCTTCACGGAAGATCTGCTGCAGTTCCGGGCTGAAAGAGTTGAACTTGTTCATGTTGATACCGATAACCAGCGGGTCATAGGAGTAGTTCCACAGGGTCACATAATCCTGTACTTCATAGAGTCTATTGGTGGTAATGACCGGCAGTGGGTTCTCCTGACCGTCGATGGTTCCCTGCTGAAGAGCGGTGAACACTTCTGCAAAGTTCATGGCTGTTGGGTCGGCTCCCAGTGCCTGAAACAGGTCAATGTACATTTGAATACCGGGGATACGGATTTTCATACCGCTCATATCCGCCGGGGTTCTAACAGCTCGGCGATTGGTGGTCAGCTGGCGGTAACCGTTTTCACCAAAGGCCAAAGGTTCAATGCCTTTGCTTCGAACGATGTCTTTGATGGCTTCCCCCGGTTCACCGGCCATGGCCTGATCCATGTCACTGATGTTGGGAATGATCCAGGGCATGGAGACCACGCTGAATTTGGGGTCCATGATGGAGTAAATGATGGTGGAGTGGAAGGACATGTCAGTCACGCCCTGCTGCACCTGTTCAATACCAACCCCCTGGTTGCCACCAGAAAGCTGTTCGTTGGGGTACACTTCAATATTTACTTTGCCACCGGTGCGCTCGCTGACAATTTCAGCCATTTTCATGCCGCCCATGTACCAGGAGCCCACATCTGAAGTGGTGACGCTCATGCGCAGGGTCATTTCCGGAAAATCAACCTCAGGGGCTGCTGCCGGTTCACTGCCTTCTGCTGCCGGTTCTGGAGCTGGAGCTGGAGCGGGTGTTGACTGCCCACAGGCAGTGGCAAAAAGGCTCACCAACATTAGCAATGCCAATACAAGTACCAACTTCTTTTTCATTCTTTCTCCTCCTTCATTCTCTTTTTTTGTTTATCATGACAGACCTGCCGTTGCGACAGGTCTGAGCCATGCTCTTCAGGTTCATCAGCGCTTCAGTTCCTAGAACATTCCTTTTATGCCTGCCACCATTTCTGCCGTAGTGGGGCGATAAGCCGCCTCCAGCGTGGGGCTGAATGGCACGGGGGTATACTTGGCACCCACACGGACAATGGGGGCATCCAGCTGATCAATGGCTTCTTCTGCCACCATGGCTGAGATCTCAGCACCCACCCCGCCAATTTTCACGGCTTCATGGGCAATCAACAGGCGGTGGGTTTTACTCACTGATGTGAGGATGGTTTCCCTGTCGATGGGTGAAATGGTGCGCAAATCAATGACTTCAGCGTCAATGCCATCCTTGGCCAGTATTTCGGCGGTTTCCATGGCATTTTTCATCATAATGGAGTAGGAAACAATGGTGACATCTTTGCCTTGCTTCACCACATTCGCTTTGCCGATGGGCACCAGAAAGTCTTCATCCTCAGGTACTTCACCGCTCTGGCGGAAAAGGTCTTTGTTTTCAAAGTACAAGACCGGGTTGTCGTCCCGAATGGCAGCTTTGAGAAGCCCTTTGGCATCTGCCGGATTGGAGGGTGCCACCACTTTCAGTCCAGGAATGTGGAGAAACCAGGATTCCACGCTCTGGGAGTGCTGTGCCGCTGCTGAACGAACCAGCCCGTCGGGGGCCCGCAATACCATGGGAACCGATGTCTGGCCGCCAAACATGTAGCGGATTTTTGCCATTTGATTAAAGACTTCATCCATGCAAACACCAATGAAATCTGCAAAGTGCATGTCTGCCACCGGCCGTGTTCCCGCCAGAGCCGCTCCGACGGCAGCCCCAACGATGGCCGTCTCAGAAATAGGAGTATCCCGCACCCGGTCATGACCGAATTCTTCAGGAAGTCCTTTAAACTGTCCGAAGATGCCTCCCTGTTTGGCAATATCTTCTCCCATGACAAAGACGGTTTGATCCCGTCGCATTTCTTCCTGCATGGCCTCCAGGGTGGCCTGTGAAAAGGTTATCGTTTTCATCCTGTACCCTCCTGTTATACGTATAGATCCGTATAGAGTTCTGAAACATCGGGAAAAGGACTTTCCAGCGCAAAGGTGATGGCTTCCTGAATCTCCTGTTCCACTTCATCCCTGATGGCTTTCAGTTCTGCTTCTGTCAGCAGTTGGTCCTGCACTGCTTTTTCTTCGAATCGTGTGATGGGATCGTTTGCCTTGAATCGATTCATGGTGTCTTCCCGGCTGCGGTACACTTGGGGATCTCCCACAAAGTGACCGTCTATACGCAGGGTTTTGGCTTCCAGCAGGGTTGGTCCTTCACCCCGGCGTGCCCGTTCCACCGCTTCCTGGGCCGCTTCGTAAACGGCGAAAATATCGTTGCCGTCAACAGTACATCCCGGAATGCCATACGCAACGGCTCTCACAGCAATATCCTGCACAGATGTCTGTTCATGGAGGGCCGTGGTGGAAGCCCATTCATTGTTTTCACAAACGAAGATCACCGGCAGTTTCCATACTGCCGCCATGTTCATGGCTTCATGAAAGGTGCCTCTGTTGGAGGCGCCGTCGCCAAAGAACACCACCGAGATGTTATTTGTTCCTTTCAGGGTCTCAGCCAGTCCAGCCCCTACGGCCATGTTATAGCCCCCGCCGACGATGCCGTTGGCTCCCAGCATGCCCACACTGAAATCGGCAATGTGCATGGAGCCGCCTTTTCCTTTGCAATAGCCGGTTTTCTTGCCAAAAAGCTCTGCCATCATGCGATCCACCTGTGCACCTTTGGCAATGGTATGTCCATGGCCGCGATGCGTGCTCTGAATGTAGTCTTTTTTGGTAAGATTGGCACATACGCCGGTGGCAATGGCTTCTTCACCAATGTAGAGGTGGACAAAACCCGGGATTTCACCTTTTTGAGAGAATTCACTGATGGATTCCTCAAAGCGGCGAATCCGTACCATGGTGCGATAAAAGTGAACTAATAATTCCTTTGAATACAAATCCGACACCTCCTGAACAGTTTTTAAACTGGTTTGTCCTGACCATCTATACTGCAAAGGGCGTGCCAGTTTTTCCTGTCTGAGGATCTTTATCTGACGCACAGCTGTTTTCAAGGGTTGCACGAATTGTCTAATGGTGTTCCTGCTGAAGTGCATCTTTTCCGACTCAGACTTTATCCACTTAATTGTCATCCAAATTGAAAAACTGCTCAACAAATGAGCAGTTTTTTTACTTGATAATCCTGTGTTTCCTAATACCGCAAGCTTTTCAGCTTGATTTGCGCATTATTTGAGCAGTGCTCATTTTTTGAGCACACATTCCATGTTTCAACGCCTTAGTCCCCTGCATTTACTGTTGATACGGCATCATACTTCTGCATTTTGTTATAAAGTGTATTTCGACTGACATTCAGCAGCTTGGCAGTTCGGGATACATTCCCATTGGTATAGGCAAGTGCCTTGAGGATGGTTTCTTTTTCAACATCCTCAAGCGGCCTTAGATAGAAGTTTACGTCGGGTTTCACTTCCACCGAAGCATTTTCACGGGTAATGAAGGCCGGCAGATGGTCTGGCAGGATCTGTTCTCCATCACACAGGTTAACTGCCTGTTCCAACACATTTTCCAGCTCCCGCACATTTCCCGGCCAGTGATGCCCTTTGAGCATTTCGTACACCCGGGTGTCGATGCCCTCAATTTTCTTCTGTTCCCGGCCTGCAATTTTCTGTACAAAGAACTCCGCCAGCAGCCGTACATCGCACTCCCGCTCCCGCAGGGGTGGCAGCTGAATACTGAGTACATTTAAGCGGTAATAGATATCCCACCGGAACAACCCCTTGGTGCAATCGTTGTATAAGCTGCGGTTGGTTGCTGCAACGATGCGCACATCAACATCAAATACCGTATCGCCGCCCACCCTGACAATTTTCTTGTCCTGAAGCACCCGTAGCAGCTTCGCCTGAATATTGAGAGGCATATCGCCGATTTCATCCAGAAAAATGGTGCCTCCGTGAGCCAACTCAAACTTGCCGGGACGGCCGCCTTTCACGCCGCCGGTAAAGGCGCCGGCAGCATAACCAAAAAGTTCGCTTTCAATCAACTCTTTGGGGATTGCAGCACAGTTGATGGCCACAAATGGTCCTTCACTCCGCTGGCTTTCCCGGTGGATGGCATGAGCAAAGAGCTCCTTTCCAGTACCGCTTTCTCCCTGAATCAGAACACTGGAAAGACTTTGGGCGGCCACTTTTGATTTCTGAATGCACTCCCGCAATGCCTGGCTGTTTCCCAGGATATCGCCGAAACTGAAAGTGGCCTGGGCTCCCACCATGGAGTTGATCATTTTTTTAATCTGTTTAATCTCTTTGAAAATGTCAATGACACCCACCAGTTCACCCTGTTCATCCTTAATGGGCATGGCCGTCTTCAGGAGGTGCATTTTTTTCCCTTTCAGGTTTTCAAGCACATATTCCCGGTCGGTGTAGCCTTTTCCTGTTTCCAGCACGTCAAGAATGATGGGTTTAAAGGGCACCAGATCCCCCACATGTTTGCCAATGCAGGTATGCTGATCAAGAGCCAGCAGCTCAGCGCCTTTTCGGTTGATATACGTGAGTTTGCCGTGCTGATCGATGGTGAGGAAGCCATCGGACATGTTCTCCACAATGGCACTTTGGTATTTCAGCTGTTCTTTCAGTTTGATGGCTTTATCCATGTTCTTAATCTGATTTTCAATGCCTTTGGCAGATGCAATCACCATACCCAACGCATTGGGGTTTTCCTGACGGGTATTCTCCGTGAGGCAGAGCACCCCCTGGAGCATGCCATCGGCATCCACGATGGGTGCTGCATAGCAAGACCAGTTATGATGTGCCGGTGTTGGATGCTCTTCCCCACAGAGTTTTGACGGCATGCCGGTGCTGATGGCTTCAGAGATGGCTGTTTTCCCCACCCCTTCCTTCATCCAGCAGGTACCTTCCAAAAATCGCATTTCATCGTTGCAAAGCTTCATCAGCGTTTGTCCGCCGGCAACCTTCAGAATATTGGCTTTTTCATCCGTCAGGACAATCACAAAATTTTTTTCCGGCATAAACGAAAAGATATAGTCCATGAAAATCTGGGCATTTTGAATCAATTCTTTCTTATCATCCAGCAGGTGTTGAAAGGCTTTTTGATCGATTCTGATCTGGCTCAGTTGATCATCCGGTATGTGTTCATATGACATGAGTTCCCCTCCGTTACCTGTAGTGCAACGGCCCTTCGCTGCAACCGTTTTCAGCAGTGTCTCCCCCATTGGGCTGTCTTTCCTGATTTGTGTCCTATTCTACCACATTCCACCAAAAATGAAAGAAAAAAAGACCGACAGCGATCTGCCGGTCCATCAAAAAGGGAGTGACTGAAAATAACGATATGTTCGATGTAACGATATGATCGATATTGGGCGAAACTACAGCATTTCATCTCCCGGGTTCCAGTTTACGGGGCACAACCCGCCGGTTTTAAGAGCCTGGAGCACCCGAAGGGTCTCCTCAACGCTGCGACCAACGTTCAGGTCATGGACCACACTGTAGCGGACCACACCTTCAGGGTCGATTATGAAAAGACCGCGAAGGGCAATGCCGTCTTCTTCCACCAGCACGCCATAATCCTTCGCCACTTTCTGTGTCATATCAGAGGCCAGGGGAAACTGAAGCTTTCCAAGACCGCCCTTATCATGCGCCTGATGAATCCACGCCTTATGGGAATGTTCACTGTCAGTACTGACACCCAGCACTTCGGCGTTGGCCTTGGCGAAGTCTTCAATTCGTCCGTTGATTCCGGTGATTTCAGTGGGGCAAACAAATGTAAAATCAAGGGGATAGAAGAACATGACCAACCATTTGCCCTTGTAATCATCCAAGGATACCTTCCCAAACCGTTCCCCTTCACCATCCACGTATTTCATTTCAAAGTAAGGGGCTTTGTTGCCAACAAGACGCTCTGCCATTTTTTCAACCTCCTGATGTGTTTGAATGTGTTTATCTTTTTAATTTATATCCTGTCACAGACTATTTAAACATAAATGGTAATTATTTTCAATGCATATTTGTAATTATTTTAATTTCCGACCAAAATATTACCGGCTCCCTTTTGGAGAGCCGGTTCACTGAGGATGCTGCCTGATGTAATTTGTTACTTTTTAGGTTTGCGGGGAGGCGCATTGTGAATGGCTTCACCCTTGGTGGCCAGCACCGCCTCCAGCACACTTTCTGCCAGGGTTGGATGCGCATGAATGGTGTTGGCCACATCTTCCAGGGTCATGTCATGGGCCAAAGCCAAGGCCAGTTCATGAATCAGATCAGAAGCATGGGGTCCCATGATATGGGCTCCCAGCAGCCGATGGTCATCTTCTCGGGCCAGTATTTTGACAAATCCATCAGTCTCACCCATGGCCAGGGCTTTTCCATTAGCACCAAAGAGGAACTTGCCTGAAATATAGGGGATGCCCGCTTCTTTCAGTTCTTCTTCTGTTTTTCCCACACCTGCCAGCTGGGGATCCATGAAAACACAGTCCGGTACTACGTCAAGCCGAATTTCCGGTGTGTGTCCCATGATTCTTTCCACCGCTGCAATTCCCTGATGAGAGGCCACATGGGCCAGCATCATGCCGCCCAAAGCATCTCCTATGGCGTAAATACCGGGCACATTGGTTTCAAAGTTATCGTTCACCTGGATGCCTTTGGCATTATGGGCCACTCCTGCCGCCTCAAGTCCCAGACGACCCAGCATGGGCTCCCGGCCGGGGGCCATCAACAGCACATCAGTGGTGACGGTATCGGTTTCGCCGGTTTTCTTGTTTCGTACCTCCACTGTCAGCACATCATTTTCCCGGGCAACACCAGTGACACGGCAATCCTGCAACAGATTCAGCCCCTGTTTTTTCAGATAGGGCTGAACCCGTTTTACCATTTCGCCATCCATGCGCTTCAACAGCGTGGAAGAGATTACCGTTACTTCAGATCCCATGGCCTGGAAAATAGCTGCCAGCTCAATGCCAATGACGCCACTGCCGGCCACTGCCAATCGCTTGGGTACGTGATCGATGTTCAGCAAGTCATCACTGGTGATAACTCCCGGCAGATCGGCCCCTTCCACCGGCAGGACAGATGGTTTGGAACCGGCTGCCAGCAGTATGTGCGCCGCTTCCAGAATCTGGGTGGTGCCGTCTTCCATGGCGACCGCAATTGTTTTATCTGCCTGAAGGGTTGCCCAGCCTTTGATGATTTCCACTTTGTAGGCTTTCAGCAACCGTTCAATCCCTGACACCAGTTGGGTGACCACCGACTGCTTTCGTTCCTGAATGGTATTGAAATCGATGGTAAACCCTTCCAGCTGAATGCCGAAGTGGCCCATTTCCTTTAGTTCATTAATTTTTTTGGCATTGGTATACAGTGCCTTGGTGGAGATGCACCCCCGGTTCAGGCAGGTACCGCCAATGTCTCTTCCTTCGATAAGTGTTACCTGAGCACCCAGCTGTGCTGCACGAATGGCCGCCACATACCCACCGGGACCTGCTCCGATAATCACCAACTCTTTCTTCATTCAAACTGCCTCCCTTTAAGTGATAAACGCCGCTTTGTTTTTTCTTACACCCCACCCAGCAGCACCAGGTACAGGGGAATCACCACCAGACTGGCGATGGTGGTTGCCGAGGCGCCCAGAGCCGCAAACTGATCGTCTGCCCCGTAAGCCCGGGAAACGATCACCGCCTGGGTCATCACCGGCATGGCTGACTGAATCACAAAGACATTCCGCATAATGGCGGGCACCGGTATCAATTGCAACAACAGATAAATCATCAGTGGTGAAATCAGATACCGCCCCATCAGTACCAGCACCAGTGCCTTGTTCAGCCGCATTTGGCTGAGAGGCAGTGACACCAGTACAATTCCCACAAAAAACAGGGAGAGGGGGGTGGTGATCCGACCCACGGTGGTGGCCGTATCTAAAATAACCCGGGGCAGCGGAATGTTCAGTAAAATCAGCAGCGCAGCGAACAAAAACGCCACAAAGGGAGGTGTAAATACCTTTCGCAACGCCTGCAGTGAGAATCCGCCTTCTTCCCGGGCATCACGCCGGATGCCGTAAACTCCCACAGTCCAGAACATGATGGTATTGGCCACAAAGTAAATCAGTACATAGGGAATGCTCACGTCTCCAAAGAGAGCCACATTCACCGGCAATCCCACAAAAATGGTGTTGGACATGGCAAACATGCAGGAGAAAACACCCTGCTGATTTTGAGGAATCCGAAAAAGCCTTGCTGTGACCATGGCACACCCGTAAGATAAGAGCATACCTGCCAGGGGAATCAGGAAACCCATTCCCATGACCAGGAGCTGTTCCCGGTCGAAAAAATTCATCATGTTGGCCACCATCATCGCCGGCAGGGTGATGTTCATCACCAGCCGGGAAAACATGGCGGAGGTATGCTCATCAAACCATTCTTTTTTAGTGAGCACATACCCGATGGCAATCATGATCATGATACTGAGGACACTTTGGATCGCATTGAGAAAAATCATGGTGGTCGCTCCTTCATCCGGTTTAATCTTCATTAGGCTATTCATTATTATGCATGATTATAACCGACCCAAAGCGCCCCGTCAAAACTTTTTGCTGCCATGAGGCTGCGTCTTCGCAAACCGTCGGCAGTAAAAAGAATGCCGGAGATTCTCCGGCAATCCCAGACTTCAACCAAAAAAGACAGAGACAAGTCGAAACTCTTTGCCCTCACCTGTAGAGTGCCGGAGGTTCTCCGGCACTCTTTTCGTTTACTCATACTGTGTCACGCCATCTTTTTTTCGGTGGTATTGTGGTGCTACTGAGAGGCTCCCGGCATGGCGCATTTCAGCACCGGCTGTCGGGCCGCCTTCACTTCATCCAGTCGGCGTACCGGGGTTACATGAGGTGCTGCTTTCAGCAGTTCCGGATTTTCGTCGGCTTCTTTGGAAATGGCTGCCATGGCTTCAATAAAAGCATCCAGCGTCTCCAGACTTTCTGTCTCTGTGGGCTCGATCATGAGGGCTTCCGGCACAATCAGAGGGAAATAGACCGTGGGCGGGTGGAATCCGTAATCCAGCAGGCGCTTGGCCACATCCATGGTATTGACTTCCAGCTCTTTCTTGCCCAGTCCTGCCAGTACAAATTCATGCTTGCACACCCGGTCGATGGGGAGACGGTAGTAGTTCTTCAGGTGATGCATCAGGTAGTTGGCGTTCAGTACCGCCATCTGACTCACTCTTTTAAGCCCTTCCGCTCCCATGGTTTTCATGTAGGTGTAGGCCCGCACATTGATGCCGAAGTTGCCATAGAAGGCACGAATACGGCCGATGCTTTGGGGCCGGTCTTCATCCAGATAGTAGGTATCGCCTTTTTTCTCAATCATTGGTGCCGGCAGGAAGGGTACCAGGTGTTTCTTCACACCCACGGGACCGCTGCCGGGACCGCCGCCGCCGTGGGGGGTGGTCATGGTTTTATGAAGGTTCAGATGCACCACATCGAATCCCATGTCTCCGGGACGGGAAATTCCCAGAATGGCATTGGCATTGGCACCGTCATAGTACAGCAGGCCTCCGGCTTCGTGAACCAGACGGGCCACTTCCTGAATGTTTTCTTCATAAAGTCCCAGGGTACTGGGATTGGTCAGCATCAAGCCTGCCACTTCGTCACTCAGGGCAGCCTTCAGGCTTTCAAGGTCCACGTTGCCGTCTTTGTCAGACTTGATTTCCACCACATCGAAACCCACCACCTGAGCGCTGGAAGGGTTGGTGCCATGGGCCGAATCCGGCACAATGATTTTGGTTCGTTTGTGGTCATCACGGCTTTCATGGTAAGCCTTCATGATCATCAGACCGGTCATTTCGCCGTGGGCGCCGGCTGCCGGTTGAAGGGTCACCCGCTCCATCCCGGTGATTTCCGCCAGCATTTCATCCAGCTCATACATCAGCTGAAGGGCTCCCTGAACCGTTTCTTCCGGCTGATAAGGGTGTAAATTGGCAAAACCGGGGAGTGCCGCCATATCTTCATTGATTTTTGGATTATATTTCATGGTGCAGGAACCCAGAGGGTAAAAACCCTTGTCAATGGCGAAGTTCTTCTGGGAGAGGTTGACAAAATGGCGAATTACATCCACTTCGCTCACCTCTGGCAGCGCGGGTTCATCCTGCCGCAGCATGCCGGCGGGAATTCCCTGCTCCACCTCCATGTCCTTCAGTTCATCCGGCGGTAATCGATAACCGGTTCTGCCAGGCTTCGTAATGTCGCACAGTAATTTAGTGTATTCTTTCATGCTTTTGCCACCTCCAGACCTTTCACCAGCCGCTGAATGTCATCCAGGGTGCGTTTTTCCGTCACGCAGAAGAGCAGGCTGTTGGGTTGATCCTGGTAATGTTTCCCCAGTTCATAGCCACCCAGAATCCCCTCTTTCAAAAGGGCTTCATTGACAGCCGCCGGCGATGTGGGCACCTGCACTGCAAATTCCTTGAAGAAGGGCTTGTCGAAAGCCCGCTTGTAACCTTCCACCTTCTCGATTTCCGCCAGGGCGTGATGGGCTTTTTTGTAAGACTGGCGCGCCACTTCCTGGATGCCTTTCTTACCCAGCACCGACATATACACCAACGCTGCCAGGGCGTTCAGCGCCTGGTTGGAGCAGATGTTGGAGGTGGCTTTTTCTCGGCGGATATGCTGTTCCCGGGTCTGCAGGGTTAACACATAGCCAGTTTTGCCTTCAATATCGGTGGTTTGACCGGCAATACGGCCGGGCATCTTGCGCATCAGTTTGGTGGTGGCCGCCATGAATCCCAGATAGGGGCCGCCGTAGCTCATGGGGTTTCCCATGGCATGGCCTTCACCCACCACAATGTCGGCGCCCAAATCTCCTGGCGCTTTCAAAATGCCCAGGGAAATGGGATCCACATTCATAATGAGCAGGCCCTTGACTTCGTGAATCATTTTTTCGACTTCTTCCACCTCTTCAATAATGCCGAAGAAGTTGGGATTCTGTAAAATGACACCGGCTGTTTCTTTGGTGATCATCGCCTTCATTTTTTCCAGATCGGTGACACCTGCTGAGGCCGGTACTGTTTCCACCTTCAACCCGTTGAAATGGGCGTAAGTGTTCAGCACCTGGCGAGTTTCCGGATGCACGGTTTCTGAAATAAGAATGGCCTTGCGCCGGGTGGCATCCGCCGCCATGCTGGCTGCCTCTGCCGTGGCTGTGGAGCCGTCGTACATGGAGGCATTGGAAAGATCCATCCCAGTGAGGTTGGCAATCATGGTCTGAAATTCAAAAATGGCCTGCAGGGTCCCCTGGCTGATTTCTGCCTGATAGGGGGTGTAAGCGGTGTAGAATTCTGATCGGCCGGTGATGTGTTTCACCACCGTGGGAATGTAATGGTCATAGGCACCGGCTCCCAGAAAACTCAGGAGCTCGCCGGTGGGTTTGTTTTTTCCCGCCAGACCGTTCATCAGCCGCTGCACTTCAAGCTCTGACTTTGGTGCCTCCAGGTTCAGTTCCCGGCCAAGGCGCACTTCTTTGGGGATGTCGGCAAACAGCTCTTCCAACTCTTTCATCCCCAGCGTATCCAACATGTATTTCACATCTTCTTCGGTGTGGGGAATATATGGAAACATATTATGCCTCCTCTTCACAGAAACGCTCGTAGTCAGCAGGTGTCATCAGTTCATCCAGCTGGCTTTTGTTGGTGATCTTAAATTTCAGGAACCAGTTTTCCAGCGGCGACTGATTGATCTGACCCGGGTCATCTTCCAGCTCAGTGTTGATTTCGGTCACAACGCCGTCCAAAGGCATGTACATGTCTGCAGCAGCCTTTACAGATTCCACCACTCCGAAGGAATCACCAGCACTGTATTCTTCATCCACTTCCGGCAGTTCCACAAACACAATATCTCCCAGTGCTTTTGATGCGAACTCCGTCAGTCCCACATAGGCTTCCTCTCCCTGTACATCCACCCACTCGTGCTCATTGGTAAACAGCAGGTCTTTCATAACTCTCATGTTCAGTCCTCCTCATTTTCATGTTTTTGGGGTTTCCTTTGGTATTGCTTGATGTTGATTGATGTTGATGCTTATTGATAGAACCTGGGAGTTATCCCCGGGCCTTGGTTCTCTTTCGATAAAGGGGCAGTTTCACGATTTTTGCCTTCACCTGTTTGTTTCGAATCTGAACTTCCAGCGTTTCGGCACCTGTCACTTTTTGCCTGTCCACCAGGGCCTGCCCCACGTTTTTATTCAATGTGGGAGACAAATAACCCGTGGTGACAAAGCCGATTTTTTCACCATTAAGCAGCACTTCATAATCACTGCGGGCAATGCCCCTTTCAATGAGTTCGAAGCCCACCAGCTTCCGGGGCGGCCCTTGCTCTTTCTGTTGAGCCAGCACTTCCCGGCCGATGAAATCCTCTTTTTTCAGGGAGACAAAGTATCCCAGTCCCGCTTCAAGCGGAGTGATGCTGTCGGAGATCTCATGCCCGTACAGGGGTAAACCGGCTTCAAAGCGCAGGGTGTCACGGCACCCCAAACCAGCCGGTTTGACTCCTTTGGATGCACCGGCTTCCATAATAGCCACCCAGACTTTCTCCAGTTCGTTCCAAGAGGTGTATACCTCAAAACCATCCTCACCGGTGTATCCGGTGCGGGAAACCAAACACTGCACTCCGGCAATGGCAACGTTGTCTTTGAAATTGAAGAAACCAATTTCAGACAGATTGGTGTCTGTCAGAGACTGCAGGATTTCTTCTGCCAGAGGTCCCTGCAGGGCCAGCTCTCCTGTCTCGGAAGACTGGTTGGTGAGACTCACCTGGTATCCGGCGGCCTGCTCCTGCATCCAGACCACGTCTTTATCCACATTGCCGGCGTTAATCACCAAGAGGTACCGGTCAGACTCATATCGGTAAACCAGCAGATCATCCACCACGGTTCCGTTAGGGTAACACATCATGGTGTAGAGAATCTCGCCGTTGACCATGGCTGAAAAATCATTGGTCAGCAGCTTTTGTAAATATGCCAGCGCCTCCGGTCCCTCCACCAGCACCTCGCCCATGTGTGACACATCAAACATCCCGGCCTGCTCGCGGACGGCATTGTGCTCCGCAACGAGCCCCTCATACTGCACCGGCATTTCCCAGCCGGCATAGACCACCATTTTACCGCCATTGGCTGCGTGCCAGTCCGTCAATGGTGTTTTTCTTGATTCTTCCATAACGCGCCTCCTCTCTATTCCCTACCATACCCCGCAAATCACTGCCTCATTCATGTGAATCATTAAACAGAAAACCCGCAAACCGGCACGAAAAAAGGACACACAAACCCATCACTTGGTGATGGTGTCAGTATGTCCTCTGTTATCAGGCCTGAGAGTTTCTGAGAAAACGGTGCTCGGCATCATCCGACGCAGTTTTCACCTTGCCCCTTCGGCGTTCCCTGAGGAACTTTCCAGAGTCCCGTCCAGCCACGATCCTGTTGCCTGAAAGATTCTATACCAGGGGTCCAGTCCGGTATATTGCTTCTTCGGCTCTCCTTATACTTCGGAGATCTCCCGTGACCTTCATTCGGTTATTAAAATGCTTTCTTATTTCATTTTAATTGAGTTTGTCGAAAGATGCAACAATTGTTATTATAATGACAATGATTTGGATGAACTCATCTTTTTTCTCTTTCTGATTGAAGCATCTCAACAAAAGCTTCAATTCTCAGCCTTAATTGACCAATATCATTTTCTGAGTAATCTGTTTCTATGTGAAGGTATTTCATATCACAGTCCTTAGTGATAAATCGCTTCACTTGTTCTGCCTCCACATTATAAGTATGGCATGCATGCCAAGTCAGTTCCACCACCCCTTCTACTCGATAACTGTGAATCAACTCTTTTAGCAGCTGAAACCTTCCGGGATTGGGTGTCATACATGGACAGGCAATGTTTACATAATATTCGGCCAAAGCAGCAAGAGGCTCCTGATTTTCATTCACCCTTCGACTGACAGTTTTCAGACCACCACATGTTTCCATGGCCACAATCACCGCACCACTGTCTTCCAACAAATGCATCACCTTTTTATTGGTGGAAGGACATCCTGTCAAAAGTAAGCGTGGCCTATCTGCCATTTCCTGCATGAAGGCAGGTTCCCCTTTCCGTTGTTGAAGCAAGGTAATCGCCTCTTTCATTTCCTGAATACGCCTGTCGATATGACAGTCAAATCCACCCCCGCCGGTAATCACATCTGCTTCTCTTCCAAAGACAAATGGTATGTCCCCTCGATTCAGTTCATAGACTTGTTGGACCGTCTGACGATGCTCGTTGAATAGCTTGATTTGTTCTCTTAAAGCTTCTTCGGTAATTATATTGCCTGTTTCCCGTTCTAAGATTTCAATCATCCGATGAATTTCATCCATCCATTGCTTCACGCTGGAAGCCTGTTCATAGGTTTGTGGCAAGTAAAGCACATGTACAGGCTTGACCCCCTTTAACAGCTCAAACATTTTCTTTTTTCCATCACAGGTAGCATCGGCAAACAGAAAATCACTGTAATGAAAATAGGGGCAGGTATCATCCAAGGCATGTCCATAGCTTGCTTTGATCAAGGGACACAGATTTCTTGGTAGGTGTTTTTCTGCCGTTGGAATAGGCTTTTCCGTTCCTGCACATAAGGATACCGGGATGGCTTTGGCTGCAGCAATGACCTCTTCCGGCGTAAAAGCACAGTAGATCCCCACCACTTTAGCGCCCGCTTCTATCAGATTTCTTCCTTCTTGAAATACATTGGCTTCGATGGTTTCCTGATAATGCTCGCCAAACTGCTTCATACTAATTCTCCTTCCTGTTGCTTCAGGCTCATCATTAATGCAAAAACGATGGTCCCGTAAGCTATAAAGCTTCGAAAGTACTCACCCAGGGCTGCATTGGCAAACAGGTTCTGTCCTGCCATGGGAGAAACAATGAACAGTGTGTGGAACAGAATTAGTCCTTGAAATGCCTGGGTAATAGTGGCCCGCTTCAATGTGGCCCCGCCCGCCATTAACGCCGCTGCAGCAAAGATGTTCACATTGAGATGCCCTGTGTACACATTCACCACTCCCATATTCTGAATAAACAGCAGATGGCCTAAAGAAGCCATCATGGTAGAGAGTACAATGGCTTTCTTTCGGGTTTCGTCAATATCTATCCCCAGCTTCTCTGCAATGTCAAGGCTCTCTCCCACCACTCTAAAACGGTAACCCAGCGGTGTCCTTCTCACATAAGCGATGAATACTGCGACCACTCCAATGATGATAAAGGGTACCATGGAATAGGATCCTCGCACTGTATGGAGCGTCAGCACACTGTCAAACAAATTCTTGTACATGACGGTGTCCAACATGTTTCTTAACCCAACACCTTTCGACAGCACCAGTTGAGAGTTTCTTACCGGAATAACCGTTCCATACCCCACCATAAAAACAAGATGATACAGATTGGTGGCCAGAAAACTCATGACAATCCCACAAATCATTTCCTTGCCTTTTGCCCGATTATACACCCATGCAATCATACATCCACTGAAGTAAGAAAGAATGAGACCAACCGTCAGTGCAAACAACAGCCCTGCCAGACCGGGAACCTGAAAATCCAGGGCCAGAATCAACCCGACCTGTGCGCTGATGGCACCAATGGAAATGGCAAAGTTGATTCCCATACCCGCCATAATAGGAATGAGCAACGCAAGCACCATCACCCCGTTTCTCACGATTCTGGCATACACTTCACCGCCCATATAAGCAAGGCTCAGGCCTGCAGCCTGGATACCTGCGATGGATAGAATGAGGAACACCAACGGAACAATGAACTGTCTACCTTTTTTCATAGAGACCTCCTCTTCCTTCCTGCAGGAACGCATAGAGTATGATGCCGTTGGTGACCATCATACGGATCATTTCCGACATTTCCGGGACCAAGAAGGCGTTTGCCACCGGAACCGATAGTAAGTAAGTGGTCTGATATAAATAGGCTCCCACCAATGCCTGGCTGACTGTGGCTTTACTTCTCCCCGCTCCACCGATGAGAAGCGCAGATACCGCAGGGAAAGCCATCATCTGGGCCCCATCATAGAGTTGTACAAACCCATAGCTCTGAGCATAGACACAAATCCCCATGGCTGCCACCACTGCCGACAAAATGATTCCCAAGGTTCTATGGTGATGAATGTTCAATCCTGACAAAACCGCATAGCGTTCATTTTGGCGAACGACTTCCATTTCATAGCCAGTCTGGGTCTTCATGAAAAAATGAAGGAGTCCGGCAATCAGCAGCACAAAGCCCATAAGAGCAACGGGCACCTGTATGGATCCAATGTTCATGACCAGTGTGTCATCCAGTATTCTTCCAAAATAATGCTCCAGGGAGATACGGGGTCTTAATCCTTGTCCTCCTACAGGATAAAGCATTTGACGGTTGGTGAAAGGGGCCATTGTCCAGAAGAGGTTCATCAGGGGAATAAAGGCAAACCCGATGAAGGTGCCCATGATTTCCTCTCGCCCCTTTAACCGGTTTAACAGCATGGCATACAGGTATCCAAAGGGGACGGCAATGATCATCCCGCACAGCAGGGAAACGCCAAAGCCAGTCCATCCTGCCAAGCGCCATTCAATGGCCAGGCACATCCCCAGCAGCCCAGCTGAGATACCAATTCCCATGCCAAAATTCACACCTGCGCCCACATGGATCATGGGGATGAGAGATAAGACCAGCACCCCATTCATTGCCCATTTTACAATAGAATCGTTGATCAAAGCCGCAAATGGGACTTGCAAAAAGACCATGCATGCCACAAGAAACAACAAGTACCCAAGAATCATCACTTGGGGTAGCTTCAGATTAATTTTCATCGTCCGTGCTCCTTCGTCTTCCGGCAAAAACCCTGCTAAACTCCGTTTCTGGCTGTTCCGGGGTTAACACATCCACCACGCATCCCTCATACATAATGGCAATGCGATCACAAATCCTTCTCAGTTCTGAGAGCTCTCCTGAGGACACCACAATGGTGAGTCCCCTATCTTCCCGCATTGTAAGGAGCATTTCCAGTATCCGTTCTTTGGAATAGATATCGATGCCCCGAG
Organism: Anoxynatronum sibiricum; assembly: GCF_039414295.1. Lineage (NCBI taxonomy): Bacteria > Bacillati > Bacillota > Clostridia > Eubacteriales > Clostridiaceae > Anoxynatronum > Anoxynatronum sibiricum. Next base: position 148,087 of record NZ_JBCITM010000007.1, read on the forward strand.
TCGGTTCACCAATGAACAATACCTTTGGATGGGTGGTTATGGCTCGGGCAATGCATACTTTCTGTTGATTACCGCCGCTTAACTGGCCCACTGGCTGTTGGTAGCTAAGACACTTAATCTGGAACTGCTGAATTATCTGATCCGCATACACCTGGATGGCATCCTGCCTTAAAGGGGATAAGCCCTTCAATGATGGGTATTTCAAGAAGCGTTGCTGATGGCCGCCTTTGCCAATGACAATGTTTTTCCATATGGGGCTGTCCCCCAAGATGCCCAGCTCTTTACGCTCATCCGGCAATAGATACATCCCTTGTTGAACCAGTTCCTCAACATTCCCCATTTTCATTGTTTTCCCTTGATAAGTCACCGTTCCTTCCACAGGGAGCAGGCCGAAGAGGCCGTAGCCAAACATCTCCTGGCCTTGTCCAGCCATCCCTGTAATGCCCAGGATTTCCCCCTCATACAGTTCCAAAGCCGTGGGCCTACCAGCCCAAGCACCTGTAGTCCTTCCATACTGTTCAAATGACAGAAGCGGCTTCGATCCTTTCTTGATTGTCCGCCTCTTTCCATTAGATGCCTGCAGCACTGTTCTTCCAATCATGTTCTGGGCAATGGCTGTCACATCAAAGTCAGGTGGGTGATCGTACTGTGCAGCAATGACTCCGTCCCGCAAGACAGTAATGCGGTGACACAGAGCGGCAACCTCTTCCAGACGATGTGAGATGAACACCACCGCCGTCCCCCGCTCTGCAATCAATCGAATAGCATTCATCATCCATTTTGCCTCAGTGGGACCAAGGGGTGCCGTTGGCTCGTCCAAGAGCAGCACTTTTAGATCATTTTTATCCATTTCTCGGGCGATCTCCACCATTTGCTTCATGGAGATGGATAAACGACCCACCAACGTGGCAGGGTCCAAGGTGATTCCCATATCACGAAAGATTTTTCTTGCATCTTCTCTGTTTTGCTGGCAATGGACATACCCCAGTTGCTTTCCCGCCACTTTTTTTGTCCAGGACACCAGATGCTCCCGATTTAGCTTAATATTCTCTGCCGCTTCCAGCTCCCTCACCAATGCCAATTCCTGATGAACCATCCCTACACCAGCTTTGTTGGCATCTTTTGTGCTGTTAAACTTAACTTCATTGCCTTCCATGATGAGGCAGCCTTCATACCCGCCTGTTTCACGAATCACGCGGCTTCCGTAGAGTATATTCATTAAAGTGCTTTTTCCAGAACCATTTGCCCCTACGATTCCATGTATTTCTCCAGCCCTCAGGGTGAAACTGACGTCTTTCAATGCAATGCTCTCCTGAAATATTTTCGTCAGTTTTCTTCCTTCCAGTACAACTGCCAAGGCTGTTCCTCCTTACCCAATGGTTTCTTGCCCTTCATTTTTGAAAAAGAGCTTGGGCATCAAACTCCCAAGCTCTTTCAATTTTGCCCTGACTTAATAGAAAATAGACTCCATGATCATCAGGTAGAAGTTATCTGCATCCCCATTCATGGGCTCAAAATCTGTATTCACTCCAAAGGTACGATAGGAAAAATCATCCAAGAACTTTTTGTTCATCACGTCAGTCTTAATGTCCAGATCCTTGTCAATAATTTCCTTTGCAAGCTCAACGGCGTACTCTGGAAGGAAAATGGTGACGGGCATGGGCCAACCAGAGAGTCTGCCTGTCATATCGGCTGCAGCGGCTTTTTCACTGATCATGGCGTTGATTTTGTCATAATTGGCAATATCTTCCGGTGCAATTTCCAGGCTCATCACTGCTGGGTAGGCCTGCGTGGGTGTGGGACAGCACTGTTCTGCCACCATGAACTTCAACTTAAGGGCTTCATCAAGGATCACATCATACATGGGACAGTTTGTTCCAAAAATGTTGATGTCAGGCCCATACTTTTCTACCTGTCTTGGCAAATCTTCCCGTAAAAACTGGAGCATCGGGGCTACGCCGTCTCCAGCCTGAGGATCTGGTGTTACCACTTCTACAAACTCCAGGCCCAGTCGCTCACATGTTTCCTGCATCATGTCTTTCCGTCTAGAGATCATTTCACGGCCAAGGTGTGTGGGGAAAGAATAATGAATAAAGGTTTCCGCTCCCATTTGATGGGCCTTTTCTGCAATGGTGACGCCTCGTCTACCCCAGTCTGTGTCCAGATTAATGTCAATGTACTGGGCCATCATTTCCGGATCATCCCAAATGGGCGCTGTCACTGTAATAATGTCTGGCCGTTGCTCCTTTACTTGCTGAAGACCGGTAATCAGACCGGAGTATCCTGCAGCAATAACAATCGCTTTCATTTCCGGATCATCTGCCAGGCTGACAATTTGGCTGACTCCTGTTTCCACTTCTGTGGTAAAATTATCCGGCAAGCTGATATGCTTCACGATGTCCGGGTACTTTTCAACCATGTTTTGACCTGCCCGAAACTCATCTTCGCTGGCAGAAAGAGTGGGAGTCACAATGGCAATTTTATATGCCCCCGTCTCTACTGAAGCCGTCTCTTGCGACTTGGATTCCTGTTCGCCAGATGGCGCCTGTGATGTTTGGGTGCTCCCACAAGCTGTCACCAACAATAAAACCACTGCTAATAAAAATGCAATTTTTTTGTTCATCGTCTCCGCTCCAATCTTTGTATTGTGTCTTCTTTATTTTCTTGCCTGTCGTTGTTGTATCATCCCATGAGAGCCGCTCCAATGGCGCCGGTAAACTGGGCCAAGGGGGAAAGTTGCAGTGTGACTCCCAGTTTATCTTGAATCGCCCGTTGCAGATAGCGGTTTTCTGCCAATCCACCAGAAAAATAAACGCCTTCCACCACACCCACCCGCTGGGCCTGGGTGCAGATTTTACTGGCCACGGAAGTGAGGAGGCCAGCGGCAATGCTGGCTTTAGAAGCGCCTGTGGCTAAAAGCCCCACCACTTCTGACTCTGCAAATACAGTGCACATGTTGTTCAACTGAATGGGCGCCGCTTCCCTGGCAAGTTCTTCTAACTGGCTAACATCCACTTCCATATGAGTCGCCATGACTTGCAAAAATCTTCCTGTGCCAGCGGCACATTTGTCATTCATGATAAAATCAACCACATTGCCCTGGTCATCCAGGCGCACTACTTTAGTGTCTTGGCCGCCAATATCGATGACTGTACGATTGGCAGGGTTAATAAAGTAGGCACCTTTCCCATGACAGGTAATTTCTGTAACCTGCTTATGGGCCTTTTCCATGGTCTGGCGCCCATAGCCGGTGGCCACTACTCGATGGACTGATTCCAGGCTTACCCGATGCTCCTTTAGCAAGGTGTACAGCAGGTGCTGACCTGTTTCTTTAGGGCTCCAGCCGGTGGGCATGCGGCATGTGCCGATCACTGCTCCATCCGACATCAATGCTCCTTTAGTGACAGTTGATCCAATATCAATTCCTACTGTTAACAATGACAATTTCGTCTTCTCCTCTTCACTTCTCAGCATTGAGTGGTAATGGTTTCCAGGAATGCGTCAATGCGCAGCTTCAACTGACCTGCGTCTGATTCTGAGTAATCGGTTTCAATTTGAATAAAGGGGAGACCCAGTTCTTCCCGCACAAAATCCCGGACAAAGAATGACTCGATATTGTAGGTGTGACAGGCCTGCCAGGTGAGATCCAACACGCCGTCAACCTGATACTCCGCTGCCATACGGGCAATCAGATCCAGTCGTCCCTGGTTGTCGTACATACATGAGCAGGGGGTGCTCAGGTATTTTTCTGCCAGGGCTTGCAACGGCTCTTTGGTTTCGTCCACCAACACATCCAAACCTTTGTAGCCGGTACAGTTTTCAAGTGCAACCACACGGCCGCCGCCTTCTTCAATGAGACGAATCACCTTGTCAGAACCAATACCCACCGGCACGCCTGTCAAGAGAATACGAGGTCCCTCCTGTCCCATTGCCGCCTTTAAAGCATCCAGATTTTCTTCCACTTCACGAATCAGCTGCTCCACCATCTCAATGCCATCTTCTTTGTTGACATTAAACCCTTTAATCCACTGGGCTTTCATCATGTCCATGCCTGTCAGCGGCGCTGGTTTGTGAGCATTCAACTGATGAAGCCGTTTCATGGCTTCTCTTTCCCGATTCACCAGTTTGATGGCTTCTTTCAGCTTATCTTCGGTGATTTCCACCTTGAGCGTGTTTTCCAGGTAGCTTTTAAAGCGCACCATCTCATTTTTCCAGAGGGCCAGGTTTTCTTCTCCATCGGCAGTCTGGGGAAGGTTCATTAAATGCATGGGTTTTAATTTTCCCATGAGCTCGTACATTTTTTTCTTGCCGTCACAAGTGGTTTCTGCCAACAGAATATCCGAGAAATAGAAGTAGGGGCATTTATCGGTGATGGCAAATCCGTAGCTTGACTTGATGAGAGGGCAGAGGTTGCGGGGAAGCTCTTTTTCAGCCGCTTCCACAGGGTCGTTGCTGGTGCCGCACAAACTAACCGGTATCGCTCCTGCCGCCAGGGCAATTTCCTGGGGCGAAAACACACAGTACATCCCCACTATCTTGCGTCCTGCTTCGCTGGCCTCCTTGATTTTAACTGAATTGACGCCCCGCAGTTCTTCGATTTTTTCCATCATGGCCGGTCTGTTCATTAGTTCATCGCTCCTTCTCATATAGATTGCGTCCATTTTCATGAATGGTAGCAGATGCCTTTCTACTGACGGCTCACCTCATCCAACCGCTGGAGAATCTCTTTGAAATGTGCTCCGAATTTATCGCACCAGCGATCCCTGGGATAAGGCAGATCAATGGTGTACTCTGCTACAATTTCTCCCGGATGAGGACTCATCAGAACCACTCTTGTGGCCAGAAAAACCGCCTCTTCCACGCTGTGGGTGACAAACACAATGGTCCGTTTATCGGCCACCCAGTAATCTATCAAGTCCTGCTGCATTTGATACCGGGTGTAGGCATCAAGAGCCCCAAAAGGTTCATCCATATAAAGGATTTTGGGAGATACAGCCAGTGCTCTGGCGATGGCCGCTCGTTGCTTCATCCCACCCGACAGTTCATAGGGAAGGCACTGGGCAAATTCATGAAGTCCAAATCGTTGCAAAAGCGCCATGGCCTGCTCTTTCTGTTCCGCCCGTTTCACTTGTCGCAGTTCCAGCCCAAAAGTCACGTTATCAAGAACGGTTCTCCAAGGCATCAGAGAGTATTCCTGAAAAACCATGGCCGCGTCACTTCTGGGACCACGAACCTCCTCGCCGAGAACACGCACCTGCCCCTCAGTGGGTTCAATCAACCCTTCCATCAACCGCAGCAGGGTTGATTTTCCTGACCCGCTTGGCCCAACCAGACAGACAAACTCCTGGTGATCAATTTCCAGCTGAATATCATTGACTGCCAATACCCGCTGTCCTTTTTCCGTATGAAACACCTTTGATACATGCTGTACTTCAATCATTTAACGAGCCCCCCAATGACACATACCCCTTATTTCTCAAGCTTTTGCCAGCGAAACCATCGATCTTCAATTTTGCAAAACAGGTAATCCATCAACCCACCCACAAGGCCAATGCAAATCATGCCGGCAATGACAATATCTGTACGGGCAAGGGTATAGGCGTGTGTAATCAGATATCCGATCCCCGCCAGACTTCCCGGCAGCATTTCCGCAGATACCAGACACATCCAGGCAACGCCAAGGCCCACGCGTAGTCCTGTCACCATTGAAGGAAGGGCTCCAGGCAGCAACACTTTTATCATCATTTCACGTCTGGTTGCCCCCAGGGTTTTGGCTGAATCCACAAGGGTTTGCTTCACATTTTTGACACCATAGATGCTATTGGTCAAAATCGGAAAAAAAGCTCCGATAAAAATGATAAAGATCATCGACAGTTTAATGTTGTGCAATAGCGAATAGTACTGACCGCCTCTGATTCCCATCATGGTGGCCAGGCTGCTGACACCAAACCAGGCCAGTACCAGGGGAACCCAGGCCAGGGGAGCTATTGGGCGAAAAAGACTCAGGAACGGCATCACCAGTCGGTCAAGTCTTTTGGAGTAGCCGATGAAAACTCCCAGCGGAATGGCAATCATGGTCGCCGCCAGGTATCCCAGCGCAACCCGGAGCAGGCTGATCCAGGTGTTGCGAATCAGCGAACCGATGCTAACCAGTTCAGCTGTCGGTTCTGCTAATATGGACAAGACCGCATTGACTGTGGGCAGTACCATCCGGTTATCCATTTTCACAGCAGCCACCTGCCATATGATTAAAAAGAAAACCGGCAGTATCACCGGCATGATCCATTTGATCCAGTTAAGTTGTTTGTTCATGGGTATCTCCCTGTGTGTTTTCTGTCTGACGCCACAGTCACTGCATTCCAGCTCATCATTAGCCGTTAATGCTTGCCTACTGTCCCAGAATTGAGCGGATAAAGCTGAAATTAAAAATGTCGTCATGAGTTTCTTCATAAGTTTTGTCTGCAAACTGTTCGTTCAGGCTGTCACTTTCATGCAGTACATCATACACCAGTCCCAGGTTTGTCACCCATGTTTCGCTGGGGTTGGTAGTGTATTTAATCGCAGACATTCTGGCTGCTTCCAGTGACACCCCTGTAAAATCTGAGGTGATTTGCGCGGCCTCCTCTGGATGATTGGCTGCATAGTCTGCCGCAACTGTCAGCAGTCTGGTAAATGCTTCCACCGCCTCGCCGTGATTGTCAATGGTTTCTTGTGTGGCACCGGCCACGCAGCAGGGAAAATCATGCCATTTTCCTGCAGGGGGCATTTCCCGAAGATCCAGCACCATTTTTCCAACACCCTCAGTGACTGCCAATTCGGGGTATGGTGATGGCCCTACCCAGGCTTCCACTTGCTTGCTGGTCAGTGCCGGCAACAAATTATTGGTGCCTTTGAGATCCACCAGCAAAATATCCGCTGTCACATCATCGGGATTTTTGGTGTAGCTGAGTCCAGCATCATCAAGTGCCGCAGCAAAGAGAATCACTGGTGCACTGGTGGGTGAATGGTATCCCACCATAACAGGTGCATCAGCTTCACGGGTCATGGCAGCAAAGGCTTCCCAGTTGTCGACGTCAGCATCCTGGGCCATCACAAGACCAATCCCCTCCGTGTGCACGGGACACAACATTTTCAGTTCTGCGCCCTTATCCACAGCCGAAATGAATGCGGCACTGGAAGCCAGCGCCAGATCCACATGGCCCTGGGTCATCATGGTCATGGTTTCTGAGCCATTTTTATTGACAATCAAATCAATATTGGCAATGGGTGCATCGCCTTCCATCAGCACGTATTGTTCCCGTTCAATCACTGTTTTCAGCCAGGTTCCGTCTGCTTCAAAGGCTTCTGCCCTGCTGGCCGCCACCATCAGTGGTGTTTGGTGATTGGTGAACACATATGCCACTTTCAGATCCGGAATTTCGGCATTATCTGCTTCAGTACTTCCTGAACAGCCCACCATCAGCGTCAGTACCAGTAGCAGCAGTACCAGCCTGATGTTTTTTTCTTTTAATTTGAATAACATGGTGTTCCTCCTCTGGATGTTGGTTATTTATTTAACGTGCCACCAGCTATTATACTGTCACTTTAAACGCTGCGTCCAATCAATAAGCTCAATGCTTTTTTCATTTTTCATAGGCATTTTCTATCTTTAAGATATTTTGAGCGATTTCCATCCTGACAGCCATCCATGCGCCATTTAAGCATCAAAAAAAGAGCGGACTTATCATCCGCTCTTCAGCCTGTCTGATTGATCATTCACTTCTGATCTGTTACCGACTTCTCACTTTAGCTGCAACTTGCAGGCTTTAATCACCTGTTTTGCCAGCACCGCAGTGGTCACCGAACCCACGCCGCCAGGTACGGGTGTATAGGCGTCAGCCATTTCTTCTGCAGCAGCAGCGGCCACATCACCAGTCAAATTGCCGGCATCATCCACGTTGATGCCCACGTCTGCCACCACGGCACCTTTCTTGATGTGAGACGCTGTCACAAATTCTGAACGCCCAATGGCGGCCACCAGTAGATCTGCTTCTGATGTCACTGTTTCCAGATCTTGGGTGCGGGAATGAGCAATGGTCACTGTGGCATTTTCTGCCAACAGCAGCAGGGCCACAGGTTTGCCCACCACCATGGAACGCCCCAGTACCACCGCCCGTTTGCCGGACAGTGCCACTTCATAGTGCTTCAGAATTTCCATCACTGCCATGGGGGTGCAGGGGGCAAAAGCCGCGGGGTCTCCCGTCAGCAACTTGCCGGCATTCACCGGGTGAAAACCGTCCACGTCTTTTTCCGGCGCGATACGGTACTGGACTTCCCCCTCTTTCAGATGTTTGGGCAGGGGGCGAAAAATCAGGATGCCATGCACCGCCGGGTCTTGGTTATGCTGATCCAGCAGTCTGAAAAAATCTGCCTGGCTGATGTTTTCCGGTACCACTTCGCTGTTAACCTTGACACCTACTGATTCGCAACGTTTGATAATGGCCCGTTCATATGCCTTGTCATCCGGCTTTTCACCTGCCCGAATGAGTGTCAGGGCCGGTTGGATGCCTTTGGGTTTCAGATAATCCACCTCTTCGCGAATAGCGGCGGACAGGGCGTCTGCCACCGGTTTTCCTTTTAACAGTGTCGCCATGGGTCATCCTCCTCTTTCATCCTCCGATTCATGTCCATGTTCACGTTCATGATTAAAAAGCGGAGACACAGGTCTCCGCTTCACTTTTTTATTTCCGATGCTTAGAACAACCCTGAGATTTTGCCGGTTTCATCCACATCGATATGCTCTGCAGAAGGTACCTTTGGCAGTCCGGGCATGGTCATGATGTCGCCTGTCAGGGCTACCAGGAATCCGGCACCGGCAGATACTTTAATGGAGCGCACGGTGACGGTGAAGCCTTCTGGCCGGCCGATGAGGGTGGGTTCATCTGACAGAGAGTACTGGGTTTTGGCCATGCAGATGGGCAGGTTTCCAAAGCCCAGTTTCTCCAGTTTTTTAATTTCTTTTTCAGCAGCACCTGAGAAAGCAACGTCTTTAGCACCATAAACGCGGGTGGCAATGGCTTCGATTTTTTTCATGATGGGCTGATCCACTTCGTAGGCATAACTGAACTTGCTGCCATCATTTTCTTCCATGAGACGCATCAGTTCACGGGCCACTTCTTCCCCGCCTTCGCCGCCTTTTGCCCACACTTCAGAAAGGGCCACGTTGACGCCGGCAGCATTGCAGGCTTCGCGCACCATGGCCAGCTCAGCTTCTGTATCCAGAGGGAACCGGTTGATGGCTACCACAGCAGGCAGACCAAAGACCTGGGTGATGTTTTCCACGTGCTTCATCAGGTTTGGCAAGCCATTTTTAAGTGCTGCAAGGTTTTCTTCGTTCAGGTCGGCCTTGGCTACGCCGCCGTGGGATTTCAGGGCGCGAACGGTGGCCACGATGATGACAGCGTCTGGCTTGATATTGGCCATACGGCACTTGATGTCAATGAATTTTTCAGCTCCCAGGTCAGCTCCGAAGCCGGCTTCCGTCACCACGTAGTCAGCAAAGTGCATGGCGGTACGGGTGGCCATCAGAGAGTTACAGCCGTGGGCGATGTTGGCGAAGGGACCGCCATGAATGAAGGCGGGAGTGCCTTCCAGGGTTTGTACCAGGTTGGGTTTAATGGCATCTTTCAGCAGGGCTGTCAGGGCTCCGGCAGCTTTCAGATCGCCGGCAGTGATGGGTTTATCATCGCGAGTGTAGCCAATGACCATGCGGCTGATGCGCTCTTTCAGGTCTGTGAGGGTGGAGGCCAGGCAGAAGGCCGCCATGACTTCCGAGGCAACGGTGATGTCAAAGCCGTCTTCCCGGGGCACGCCGTTTCCTTTGCCGCCCATGCCGTTGACCATGCTGCGAAGCTGCCGGTCGTTCATGTCCATGGCCCGTTTCCAGGTGATTTTACGGTTGTCAATGCCCAGGGCATTGCCTTGCTGGATGTGGTTGTCAATCATGGCAGCCAGCAGGTTATTGGCTGTTCCAATGGCATGAAGATCGCCGGTGAAATGAAGGTTGATGTCTTCCATGGGAATCACCTGAGCGTATCCGCCGCCGGCAGCACCGCCTTTAACACCGAACACAGGGCCCAGTGAGGGTTCCCGCAGGGCGACGATGGTATTTTTACCCAGTCGTGCCAGGGCATCGGCCACCCCAATGGTGGTGGTGGTTTTGCCTTCACCCGCCGGTGTGGGGTTGATGGCAGTGGTTAAAATCAGCTTGGCACTTTTTTCGTTGGTTTCACCCTGTAGAAAATCAGTGTGCACCTTGGCTTTGTACTTTCCGTATAAATCAATCTGGTCTTCCGTCAACCCCAGTTTACCCGCTATTTCACGGATATCCTTTGGCACTGCTTCCTGGGCAATCTGAATGTCGCTTTTCATCATACATCCTCCTTTTTTGTAAACGTTTTACAATGATCCGCATGCCTGCGGTTATTGGTGAAAATGGCTGAAGGAGCTTTTTTATAATATTCAGAACACCAATTCAATCATTAGCATAGTATACCCGTTGTCCCTTGTCAATTGTCAAAATGCCACAAGGTGAATTTATATAATTCGACGCTTTTGTTGAAGAAAAATGCAGTTCCCACCATCTATCAGGCGGGAACAGGAATGTCCCGATTTATTTCTTGATCCAACAACATGTGATTTTCATCCTTATTCGTTGTACATTTTTGACAGAAGGATGCTTTGGTCAGCCAAAGTGATCCTATCACCTTTCCGTCGCAAAATCGTCGACAGGGGTCCATTCCCTGTACTCCCTGTCCAGCATGGACAATACGTGCATGGAGAGAAAATCATCGCCTTTTTTCTTGCATTCCCGCAGGGTTCCCTCAAAAACAAACCCCTCCGATTCGTAGAGCCGTCGGGCCTGAGGGTTGAAATCAAACACATCCAGCCACAACCGATGACACTTGTAGGATTCAAAGCAAAGCTGCTTAATCAGCCGAACAGTTTGACGCCCATAACCCCTGCCTTTTTCTGCGACAGTGATTCGATCGAAGGAAATCACCTGATGCTCACTGGTCAGACCCGAGAGAATGACGTAACCAACGGGACGGTCATCTTCCACCAGCGTGACCATGAAATGCTTTTCATCCTCTGAAGCAATGCAGGCCAGGTGCCGTTCCTGCGACCAGTTGTACACATAGTCCCGGTTATCAGGATGTCCCTCCGTTGCCATGACCCAGTCAAGGTCTTCAGGCACTGTTTCTCTGAGGCGGATATGTTGATTTTCCACCACTGCTTGCGTCATGAATTTTTCCGCTCCTTCCCTTCCTGTTGATCACATCTCAACAGTCCATCATCCATACCTCAGGCAGTCGGTCGTTTCCACCGACTCCAAAGTGCCTGGTTGTGCTGCACCATCACCACTGACAAAAACACCATTAAAATCCCCAGGATCTTCATACCCCCCAGGCGGTCACCCAGCAGCAGCGCTGCCGCACCTACGGCCACAATGATTTCAAGGGTGGTGAGGATCCCTGCCCTGGAGGCCTCAATACCGTGGGAAAAGGCGCGGATATAGAGCCCATACCCCATGGCAGTGGGAAGCAAACCCTGAAGAAACAATCCCAGCCAGACCACCGGTTCCGGATTCACGGCAAACACCCCCAGGGGATCAGTCAAAGGAATGGCAAAAAGCGCCCCAAATCCAAAAAAGTAAAGTCCCAGAGTCCAGCGGTTGTAATGGCGGGTGAGGTGCTTCACTGCCACTGTGTTAACGGCAAAAGTGAAGCCTGCCAGTAATCCCATCACGACACCGTATCTGTTGATTTCCAGAAGATCCAGCCGCCCCTCTGTCACGGTGACAACTGTGCCGACAGTGCAGAGAACCAGGGCCGTCAGCTTCAGGGGGGTCAGCAATTCTTTGAACAGCAGCCGGGACATGAGAATAACAAATGCGGGGGAGGTATACAGCAGAATGGTGGCCGTGGCCACGCCGGTGTATTCAATGGCGTTGAAAATAAAGACATTATAACATGCCTGACCGTAAAATCCCATAAACATGGTGATGAGCAGTCCCCGGCGGCTGATGACCATGTGGCCCGGCTGCCGGAAGATCATCCAGACGGCTGTGATGAGAAAGGCGAAGGCCAGCTTCCAAAAGACAATATGGCTGGCTTCCAGTCCTCTGTCATACAACAACTGGGCATTGACGCCCATGGTGCCCCACAACACACTGGCCGCCGCCACCATCAGGTACCCTTTGTTTTCTTCAGACAGCATCATTGTTCATCCCCGTTCCCAGAGAAGGGTACTCCCCGGAAAAAAAACTTCCGGGGAGGTGACATCATTCGCCTGCCAGAGCGGTCACGCTGACCTCCAGCAGCACAGCTTCAAAAAGAACGCTTTGCACGGTAATTCGGGCCGGATAGGGCTCAGAGACGTACTGGCCGTAGACTTGGTTGAATTCCATAAAATCAGCCAGATCTTTCAAATGAACATCCACTTTCACGATGTCGGCCATGGTGCTGCCGGCCGCCTCAAGGATCGCCTGAATATTTTTCATCACCTGATGGGTCTGCTCTTTGATGCCACCGGGCACCACCTCATCAGTTCCCGGATATTCCGGTGTCTGACCGCTGACAAACACAAATCCGTTGGCAATGATGGCATGGTTGTATGGTCCTGCCGGCAGGGGTGCCGCTGCTGGATGAATCGCTTTTTTGTTCATGAAAAGCCCCTTTCTTACATGAAATGTTTTCAAATTGTCCTGAAGGTTTCCTGCATCAGTGCCAGGTATTGTTCAGGCTCCACACAGCTGCCGCTGAGTATGATGCCAATGCGCCTGCCGGCTGCTGCCACCTGGCCCTGTTGCAGTGCTGCCACTCCCACAGCCGCCGCCCCTTCAATCACCAGGCTGTGGTGTTCAAGGGCATACCGCATGCCGGCGGCAATGGCTTCTTCCTTCACCACCACATGCTGATCCACCAGCTTGCGGATCAGCGGCAGGGTGTAGTGATTTTCTCTGCCGATGCCTCCCAACAGTGATCCGGCCAATGTCTCCTGTTCTTCAATGGCCACCGGCTTTTCTGCCTTCAGACTTTTCAGCATGGCCGGTGACCGGTCAACGGAAACACCGACGATGTGAATCTGGGGGTTAATGGCTTTTGCCGCCAGGGCTGTTCCCGCCAGTAAACCGCCGCCGGACAGCGGTACCAGAAGAGTATCCAGCTCCGGTTGCTCTGCCAGCATCTCCAGGGCCACCGTGCCCTGGCCGGCAATGACCGCCGGGTCATCAAATGGGGGCACCGCCACATAGCCCTGTTCCCTGATCAGGTGTTCATAATGGGCTTCAGCCTCATCCTGAGATTTTCCCCCCACTTCTGCAACTGCCCCCAGCTGTTCCACCAGGGCCACCCGGTTTTTCGGCACATGTTCCGAAAGGCATACCACTGCCTTCACCCCGGCTTCCCTAGCCGCATAAGCCACTGCACGGCCATGGTTTCCCGTGGAGAAGGTAATCACACCCCGCTGTTTTTCAGCCTCAGTGAGTCCCATGATTTTATTGGCAGCGCCCCGCAGCTTGAAGGCCCCGGTATGTTGCAGGGATTCCAGTTTTAGATAAATGGATGACGCTTCCATAGATTGTGTCAACCGTGGTGCAGGAATCAGGGGTGTCTGCCACACGATTCCCCTGATGCGCCGCTGTGCCGCCAGTACATGCTGCAGTTCCAATGACTGCCAGCTTAACAGGGTATTTTTAAGTGCTGTCATGGTGTCACCGCTTCACGCAGATTTCCAGGGGATAATCAAAGAAATGCTGAATGCCCGTGTCTGTCACATAGAACGAGGCATCCACCTCAAAACCCACATCATCCAGCCAGATTCCGGGAATCAGGTGCAGGGCCATGTTTTTCTGCACCACGGTTTTATCACCGGGTCTGACACTGATGGTCTGCTCGCCCCAGTCTGGCGGGTAATTCACTCCGATGGAATAGCCGATGCGGGATTCTTTCACCAGACCTGTTTTCTCAATGGTCCTGCGCCAGGTGGCTTCGATTTCTTCGGCGGTTACACCAGGTTTAATCATGTCCAAGGCAGCGCTCAGCCCTTCCAGCACGGTCTTTCCTGTATCCCTCATCAGAGCCGGAGGTTCCTGCCCCAGATACATGGTGCGGGCAATGGGAACATGATAGTGCTTGTAAACACCGCAGAGTTCCAGCAACACTGCTTCTTCATTCTCGTATCGTTTTTCTGTCCAGGTGAGGTGAGGGGTTTTGGTGCCTTCTCCCGCCATCATCAGTGGTACGATGGCCGGGTAATCGCCGCTGTGCTGTGCTGTACCCCGATACTGAACAGCTGCAATGGCCGAAGCGGCATCGCATTCCCGCACCCATGGAGCGATGACTTCCTGGGCGGCGGTCATCACATGGTGGGCAATTTCACCGGCAATTTTCATAAACCCGATCTCTGCATCCGATTTGATCACCCGCACCCAGTTCACCAGGGTATTGGCGTCTTTAAAGGTGGCATCAGGAAGGGATTTTTCCAGCTCCACATAGGCCCGGTGGGTGAAATAAAACTGGTCCATTTCCACCCCGATGCGCCCTTTGTCCCAGCCTCGCTGTTTAATCACATCTGCCATGTAATGCATGGGATGCTTCACCGTGGACTGGACGTAATCATCTGCATACTCGAGAATGTTTTCATGGGACAGGATACTGTTGAGCCGCGCCGCATTGGCATCCATGCCCCGGCCGATCCACACCGGCTCCTCCTGTTCCAGGGAAACCAACAGGCACTGGTGCACATAAAAGCTCCAACCGTCGTATCCTGACAGATAGTTCATATTGGCCGGCTGAGAAATGAACAACAGGTCGATGCCCCATTCGTTCATTTTTTCCTTGGTCCGGCGCACCCGTTCCATGTACTCCTCTTTTGAAAAAACCGCCATCTTCTGTTCCCTCCTTATTGGTAGTCACTGGCCATCCGCGTTCTTACAAAAATCTGCCGTCTGCTTCACGTACCACTGCCGAAAAAACGTAGTGAATCATGGTGACAAAATCGAAAACCGGCAGTCCCACCGCCCGCTGCACCGCCGGTGCGTAGGGAGGCAGTACGCTGCATTCCAGGAGAATTATTTTCACTGCCGGGTCTTCTTTCACCAGAGCCACAGCGGCAGCCGCCACTTCTTCTTCCACCCGCTTGACATCCAGCAAACCGGTTTCTTCAATAAAGGCCGATGAAAAAGCAGGCGCCTGCTGTAAGCCTTTCATTCGGATGCGTTCACCCAGATTGGCACCACAAAGGGCCAGTACTGCCGGGGTTAACGCATTGGAGTCAACCGTTAAAATACCCATTTTATGTTGGTCGGGAATCAGGTGTGCCAGAAAGGGAACCTGCAGCAGGCTAGAGAGAAAGACCGGCAGATCCAGCTCTTCCCGCAACGCCTGCTGATAGAGGGCCATGAACCCGCAGTCGCTGGTAATCGCCCTCACCCCTTCCCGTTTCAGCTCTCTGGCTGCTGCCATCACCTCATCAAGTGCCGAGAGATCATGGCTTAAAATCCGCTTCACCGTTAATCCCGGCACCCGTTGAAAGCGAACGGGAAAAGGATAGGTGGTGGCATTGGCCACATCTCCCGGAATGAAAGGGGCCTCACTGTCCAGTAATAAGATGCCAATGGCTTCGCCGTAACTGACCTGACCCGGTTTTTTTCGATAGATCATCTCATCGCCTCCTGCTGTCTAAAAGAGTGCCGAATTGGGCAGGAACAGGGCAATTTGAGGGAAAAGCACCAGCAGCACCGTCGCCAGCATGAGAATGGCAATGAACGGCGGGGTGTTACGAATAATTTCCAAATAGGGTCGTCTGAAAATCAGCTGTGCGGTGAAAATGTCGCAGCCGAAGGGAGGTGTTGCCGAACCGATGGCACACTGCAGCACCACCAGCACTCCCAGCAGAATGGGATCTACCCCGGTCTGAATGACGTAAGGTGCAAAGATGGGACTCAGCACATAAATGGC
This sequence comes from Anoxynatronum sibiricum, assembly GCF_039414295.1. Lineage (NCBI taxonomy): Bacteria > Bacillati > Bacillota > Clostridia > Eubacteriales > Clostridiaceae > Anoxynatronum > Anoxynatronum sibiricum. The sequence continues at coordinate 164,088 of NZ_JBCITM010000007.1, forward strand.
CACAATGGGGTCCACAAACATGCAGGCAATGAAGTAAGCCGCCACCACAATGAAGATCACATATAAATAGGACGGATTTTCTCCAAAAAGCAGGGGCAGGTATGTTTGGGGAATGCGCAGAAAGCTGAGGAGCCAGGAAAAGGCACTGCCGGCCCCCACCAGGATAAAGACCACTCCTGTGACAACACCCGTTTGCAGAAAATGATCGATGAGATCCCCAAAACGAATGGTGCGGTAGATGATTCCCTCAAGGATCAGTGCGTACAGCACCGAAACAGCCGCCGCTTCTGTGGGGCTGAAAAAGCCGCCATAGATACCTCCAATGATAATCACCGGAAATCCCATCACCAGAATGCCGCCCTTTACTGCATCCATTCGCTCTTTGGCATCGGCTTTGGGAATACCGGCAATGTTATTTTTCTTGGAGTAATAGACACAGTAAATGGAAAACATGAAAAAGATCAGCAGTCCCGGCCCCACTCCCGCCAGAAAAAGTTTTCCCACAGAAGTGCCTGTGACAACACCATAAACGATGAACCCGATACTGGGGGGAATCAAAAAGGCAATATCACTGGAATTGATGATGAGTCCCAGGGTAAAGGGACTGGAGTAACCAGCTTCCAGCAGCATGGGCCGCATGGTGCCGCCAATGGCTGCCACAGTAGCCTGGGTTGATCCGGATACGGCTCCGAAGAGGGTGCAGGCGGCATTGGTGGTAATGGCCAGCCCGCCGGGAATATGCCCCAAAAAAGCTTTTACCATACGAATCAGCCGTTTCGCTGCCTGTCCTGCCGTAATGATATTGGCTGCCAGAATGAACATGGGCACCGCCACCAATGACGGCGGAATCATTCCGGTGACCACCTGTTGAATGATGACATTCATGTTGAAAGTGGGCATATTGACGTAAATGTAGAGAATGAGAGATCCCAGCAAAACAACCATGAAGGGAAATCCCAACAGCAGTTTGGTAATCATGGTACCTACCAGTAGTAGCATGTTCTCACCTCTCTCTTAAGCCATGGGCGGATGCTGGCCTGATTTGTCAGTATCTTCAAGTTCCTTCATTTCTTCCACCATTTCCTCCGCCATGTCTTCAAACTTTTCTGCCAGCTGCTGCAGTTCCTCTGCCTCATATTCACCCTGTTGTTCCGGTGACAGCCACACCTCAGGCACCGTCAGATTTTTAATGATGGTTCGCACATACTGAACCCCGGCAGAGAAGAAACCCAGGGGGATAATGGCCAGAAAAGTCCAGTAGGGCAGCCGCAAAGCCGGCGTACGGTGAGACATGGTTCGGGCAGTGCTCATGTAGCTAAAGGCATAGCTGGACAGCAGAAACATGACCACAGCACTGATGGTGCAGATGATAATGATCATCACTTTTTGCATTTTGGGGTTCATGGCGTCAAAGAAGGCACCCATTCGAATGTGCCGCGCTTTTCGGACGCCGTAGCTGACCCCCACAAAGGTGATGAGGACCACCAGCAGTTCTGTCAGTTCTTCCACAAAATAGATGCTGACAAAAAAGGTTCTGGCAAACACATTGACAATCACCAGCGTGGCCAGGCAAAAAACACCCAGCGACAGCACAATCACCTCAAACCAGTCAAAGGCACGACCAAAGACTTTAAAAAGAAAGGAGAAACTCATCTTATTTTCTGCTTCCATGGCGACACTCCTTTCAGAGTTCTCCGGCAAACCATCCATCGGTTTGCCGGAGAAAAGTAGCTGTATTAGTGGTTAGTCAATTCCCAGAGCTGCCTTGGCATTTTCGATGTCATTCAGCAAGGCTTCCAGAATTTCCTCAGCCTGTGGCCCGCCGATTTCCAGGAACTTATCGTAGACAGGCATGGCCAGTTCTCTAAAAGCCTCCTGCTCTTCGCCTCTGATTTCGTGATACACAATTTCAGGCCGCTCAGCCATCATGGCCGCCAGATCTTCTTCATGGCGGGCTTCAATCCATTCGGCTGCCGGAATAATGGCATCGATCCACCAATTTCGCATTTCCTGCTGCATTTCCGGGGGCAGTGAGTCAAAGAACTGCATGTTCACCGTGGGGATGCCGGTGAAGGGTTCTGCATATATTTCAGTGAGGTAGTCCTGCACTTCATAGAAGTTCATGCTGCGGATGGCAAAAATGGGATTCACCTGTCCGTCAATGAGGTTGGTCTGCAGGCCCCCATAAATTTCTCCGTAGTTCATGGGCGTGGGTGCCGCCCCATAAGCCAGGTAGTCTTCCACCAGCAGCGCTGATCCCATGACCCGCACTTTCAATCCCCGCATGTCATCCACATTCTGAATGGGACGGTTGGAAGTGATGGTCTGCCAGCCTTCGTACATGAGACTCAAGGGAACCAGTCCGTTACGGCGAAAAGCTTCTTCAAGAACGTCCATGAAATCTCCGTTGCGCACCACCCAGTCCATGGCTTCTCCAATCCGTTCATCTGGCCACAGATAATGGAGAGCCAGTACCTGGGCCTCGGGAACAAAGGCGCTGATCCAGGCAAAATCGGTGAAGACGTATTCCACCACACCCAACTGAGCCAACTCATTGATATCCCGGGTGTCACCCAAGGTTCCGTAGGGGTATACCGTCACGTCGTACATACCGTCGGTGACTTCCCGCATGTGATCGGCATAATGCTCAGCCCACACGGTCATGAAGTCACCTTCGATTTCTTCAGAAGCAAACTTCGGCTCCAGTTTGCGGTCCAATACCAGTCCACCAGATGCTTCTCCCGGTTCTGCCGGTTCCGATGGTGCTGCCGGTTCAGCAGGTTCTGCAGGTTCTGCGGGGGCTGGAGCCGGACTGCCGCAGCCTGCCAGTGCAATGGTGCCCACCAGTGCAATCAGCAGCAGTAAAACGGTCAGTTTCTTCATGGTCGCCGTGCTTTTTTTCATTATTTCTCCTCCTTTTATGGCTCGATGTTCTATTAACCATCCCTTTCTGCGCTTTTTGGCTGCGTTGCTTCCAGGTTTCAGCGCAGGCGGGATTGGTGTATCCTTGGCAATCTTTCGAATAATCAGTAAATATGCGTGGCAGGTATCCCCTTACAGGCGGTTCTCTACCCCAGACTCATCCGATGCCACCGGTCTTGCCGGTGCCTGAAAATAAGCCATTGCTGCCTTCACCAGCAGCTCCACGCCTTTCACCAGCACCGATTCATCTATGTTGAACTTGGGGTGATGGTGGGGGTAATGGGTTTTCTTCTCTTCGTCACCGGCACCCAGAAAAGCGAAGGCACCAGGCACCCGGGCAGTGAATTCTGAAAAATCTTCACTGGCCATACTGGCATAGGGCAGCAGGCACGTGTCGCCTCCCATGACGCGGGCTGCCGTTTCTGTCATCAGCCGGGTCATTGCCGGGTGGTTGATCAGCGGAATGTTTTCCCGAAACCAGGTCATTTCACAGGTACAGCCATGGGTGGCGGCCACTTGTTCCGCCAGACGGCGCAGCCGCTGCACCGGTCTGTCTTCCCGGTCATCATAGAGCGTGCGTATGGAGCCTTCCAACGTCACTGTGTCGGGAATGATATTGGCTTTGGTGCCGCCGCTGATTTTGCCGAACATGATCACCGTGGGCTTCATCAGGCTGATTTCCCGGGTTTGAATGCGCTGGGCCGTTTGAATCAGGTCGGCAGCAGCAATCACCGGATCTCTGGCGGTTTCCGGGTAACCGGTGTGACCACCGGCACCCCGCATGGTGATACTGAAGATATCCAAGCCAGCCATCACACCACCTGATGACAATCCGACAGTACCGCTTTTCAGCGGCGTCCAGACATGCAGGCCCAGTGCTGCATCCACTTGTGGGTTTTCCAGCACGCCGGCTTCGATCATGGGCAGGGCCCCCGCATTCTCTTCATTGGGTTGAAACACCAGCTTGATGGTCCCTTTCAGTTGTTCCCGGTGTTGCATGAGCACCTTAGCCGCCACCAGCAGTATGGCCGTATGGGCATCGTGGGCACAGGCATGCATGACGCCCTCGTTTTGCGATTGGTAAAGAAGACCGGTTTCTTCCTGCACCGGCAGTGCGTCCATGTCGGCCCGCAGCATCAGCACCGGCTCCTGTTTCGTTCCTTGTATCATGCCCACCACACCGGTTCCAGCCATGCGACAGGTGGAAACTCCCAGTTGCCCCAGGTAGGTTTCCACTGCCGCCGCCGTCCGGTGTTCTTCAAACCCTACTTCCGGATGGGCATGAAAATCCCGGCGCAGGGCGATGAGTTCCTCTTCCAGTGCTTCAATCTGTTGCCGAATGGCATCCATGAGGCATTGATCCCCTCCTTTATCCCTGCCAGCCCAGAAAGACCGACAGTCTGTTGGTGGCATCTTTCAGCCCTGTCTGAATCTGGCTGATTTTGTTGAAGGTCATGCGAATGCTGGCACCGCTGACACTCACGGCCGCCACAATCTCATTCTTGTAGTCTCTCACCGGCATGGCCACACAGGTAAGCCCCGCGCAGAACTCTTCATCGTCAATGCTGTAGCCCTGGCGTCTGATTTTCTCCAGTTCGGTCATCAGATCATCCATGTTGGTGATGGTGTTGGAGGTATATACTTCAAAGGGTGTGTCTCCAAAAATGAGGATCACTTCTTCCCGGGTCATTTCCGAGAGCATGACTTTTCCCATGGCGGTGGCATGAAGGGATTCCCGGGCGCCAATTTGCAGGTTGGCGATAAGGGAGGTTTTGGGACTTACCTTGGAAATGGTCACCACGCTGTCTTTCACCCGAACCCCCAGGTTCACCGTTTCCTCACAGTGGTCGCAGAGCTCCTGAAGAATCTGCTTGTCAACGTTATACAAGTTGCGCTGACGGGGAATCACATTTCCCACTTCAAAGAGTTTCCAACCCAGCTGATACCGTTTGCTCTCCTCATTTTGTTCAATGTAGTTTTTGGCCACCATGGTTTCCATAATGCGGTGAACCGTGCTTTTTCCCAGCTTCATTTCCTTGCTCAACTCACTGATGCTGATCCCGTCCCGATAGTTGTCTCCTGAAAGTAAATCAAAGACTTCCAATGCTTTTTCAACGGTTTGCACCGGATATTTGGGAATTTTGACTTCTTTCTTTTGAGTGGTTTTTTCTGTTTTCTCCATGATTGATACACCTGACTTTCACTTTTTCTTCCCAGTATAGCAGACAGATGAGAACAATTCATACCGGTAGGGAAACAAGTGAGGGAAAATGGGTTTTCCACAAAGACCGGAAAACCCACCAGAGATTAGACCCAGCCCCGCGCTTTCATGGATTTGCTGACTTTTGTCAGCGCATTGATCCAGGCAGCATTGCGCAGCGATGTGTGTTTCGCCTCTGCCGTTGCCATTGTTTCACGATAGGCCTTCACAATGCGTTCTTTCAATCTGGCATTCACTGTTTCAAGATCCCAGTAGGAATCCGTCAGGCCCTGGGTGCGCTCAAAAGCACACACAATGGCACTGCCACAGTTTGTCAGAACGTCGGGGACAATATGCACCTGTTTTTCCTGCAGTATTTTTTCACCTTCTGGAGTTACCGGCCCATTGGCGCATTCCATGATCACCCTGGCCTTCACCTGATGAGCGTTGTCTTCATGAATCACACTCTGAACGGCTGCAGGCATTAAAATATCACATTCAAGGGCAAACAGCGCTTCATTGGTAATGGGAGTGGTACCTGGAAAATCAACGACTGAACGAGTTTCATCCACATAGGCTTCAAGGGCAGGCATGTCCAGTCCCTGAGGATGATGAATGCCGCCATGAATATCTGCCACGGCGATGATTTTGTAGCCTTCCTGATGCAGAAGCCGGGCAGCAATGCGCCCCACATTCCCGTACCCCTGAAGGGCAACAGTGGCACCCTTGGGAATGCCCAGATCTTTAATCACTTCCATGGTGACAAAGAAGGCCCCAGTGCCGGTGGCTTCCATACTGCCCACGGTACCGCTGGTTTCTGCCGGTTTGTCGTTGATAGCTGCCGGGCTGTGGAATCCGTTGATTTCTTCGTATTCATCCAGCATCCAGGCCATGGTTTTGGCGCTGGTGCCAATGTCAGCGCCCGGTACATCCACCCAGGCACCCTTCATGGGAAGTTTTCGGATGTAAGCCCTGGAGAGTCGTTCCAGTTCACCTTCACTGAGCTTGGCGGGATCCACCCGCACACCGCCCTTGCCGCCGCCGGCGGGAATGCCTCCCACTGCATGTTTAATGGTCATCCAGAAACCCAGCGCTTTCACTGTATCCAAATCCAGATTGGGGACAAACCGCAGGCCATTTTTCACCTGGCCCAGGGCATCGTTATAATGTACCCGGTAAGCCGTGAAAATCTCCAGTTCACCATTATCCATTTTCATGGGGATGGCAAATTCAAAAACCCGTTTGGGCTGACTGAGCATCTTGACAACATTAGGTTCAATCCCTGCCAGTTCACTGGCTTCAGCCAGGGTTGTCAAGGCGGTTTCAAAAGGATTCTTACTCATCAAATTCCTCCCGTCTTTTTCTGTATTCACGTTGCTTCGTGTCTATGGCTTCGGGACGGCCAGATCGTCTGTGTAGTCATTGAAAACCAGCTTGGTATCACTTTCGTCGCACCATTCTTTGCAGACCTTGGCCATGCGCACTTTCACTTTCACCAGATGGTTCAGATGAGCATCTTCATGCCAGGAATTGTACAGATCACATTCATTTTTGCCCGGCTCAAACTTGAAGTACACCGGTGCACAGATTCGGGCGATTTCATCGGCTTCCACATGGCGCTGGTTGCCGCCCATGGAATCAACAATACTCATGTATACATCCATGGGAATATTGGTGACACTTCGAATGGCTGCAAACATGGCCAGGGAAAGATCGGCCAGGGGGTTGAAACTGTCGGCTCCCAGTTCTTCCAGCATTTTGGCTCCCACTGCATTGCCGTGACCTGCAAAGACAGAAACCTTAAATTTCACATCTGCCGGCAGCACGCCTTCTGCCCGCATTTTGCTGGCAATATACAGCAACCCCTCGTCAGGAATCAGGAATCCCCGGATACCGGCCTCAATGCACCGGTTGACTTCTTTCAGCCACAGATACAGATTGTCCTGTCCCCTGACACGCATGCCTGAAACATAACCTTCGGGTGTCAAATATTGCCGGCCGGTGTCCCATCCCCGGGTGGCCATGGGGTTCACCAGGGTTTCCATTTTGGCATCAGCACCAATCTGGGCATAGTATTTCAGTTCTGCCTTATCCAGATAAGCTGATCCGCCAACAGTTCCAATTACCCGGTGAATGGGCACCTGCTGTTTTTCAGCCTCTTTCACCAGAGTTTCAAAGTTAGCAGCGTTTTCGATGCCGGGCACTTCCATCCGATAATGGGCACCGCCTTCAAAAGTGGTGCTGGAAGATGGCAGGTCGTGGCGATCTTTCAGTGGAAAGCTGGTTTTTTCTGTGATGAACTTCTCAATTTCTTTCATGGACATGGTTGGTTTCCTCCTTTGATTCTATGGTTTATGCGTACTCCTTAAAGAGCTTTTCAAATTCTTCAATGGGGTCAGTGATGTGGTACACATAATCATCAGATGGGAAAACGCCTTCTTTCACATCTTTCACATATTCCTTGAAGGCATTGATCTCCACCTCTGCCACATTGGCATAGACTTTTACGAATTTGGGAGTAAATGCCTGGAATTTCCCCAGCATGTCACTGCTGATGAGCAGTTGACCGTCGCAGGCACCTGCGCCGATGGAATAAACGGGAATATCCAATTTTTGGGTGATGAAGGCTGTCAGTTCCGGCGGAACGGCTTCCACCAGAATGGCAAAAGCACCCGCTTCCTGTACTGCCAGGGCATCTTCAATGACCCCCCGGGCATTCTTCACGTCTCGCCCTTGGGCTTTGAATCCACCCAGCTGGCCTGAACTCTGAGGAGTCAACCCTATGTGGCCGATGACAGGAATGCCGGCGTCGGAAATGGCTCTTATCCTGGTTTTAACCCGCACGCCGCCTTCCAGCTTAATGCAGTCCACATCTGCCTCTTTCATAAACCGCACCGCATTGTCCACTGCCTGTTCGTCGGAGGACTGATAGGAGCCAAAGGGCATGTCGCCGATGATCCATGTATTGGGAGCCCCTCTTCGAACAGCCTGGCAATGGGAGATGCAGTCTTCCATGGTGACCGGTATAGTGCCTTTGTATCCCAGGGTTACCATGCCCAGGGAATCGCCCACGAGAATCATGTCCATACCTGCCTGCTCCACAAACATGGCCGTGGGAAAATCATAAGCCGTTACCCAAGCCACCTGTTCCCCTTCTTTTTTCATTTTCATCAGATCCAGAATGCTTTTTTTCTTTGCCATTTTCTTTTCCTCCTTTTCTTCTTCGTCACCTTAACTCTTCGTCACCCCTCACGACCGTCTCCAAATTACAGAACGCCTTTCCATTATATCTGCGTTTTTAGCAGCTGCAGCTGTCTCCAAAAGAGATATTCGGTTGATCGAGGGCCTTTCGTTGCATCCAGGCCTGGTTTTTCGGCAATATCTCCCGGAATGACACCTGGTTATTTCTGCCAGCGGACAATAAAACCAATTAATAGAACACCGTTCTGTTTAATCATACTGGAATCGTTTTCCTGTGTCAATAAAAAAGAGGCAAAAAAACAAAAAAAACCGTCGATTCTGATTATTCTTATCTTGGGCCACTTTCCTCTTTTTCTGACCACCCACCGTTTCTTTTCACCCGGCTTTCATGAAAACAACTGCTGTTTTCGGGTATAATGGGAGAGACTGACAGATTGATGCTCGCAAAGGAGTGAACCCATGTTACGGCTGCTCCCCTTTCTCAAACCTTACCGATGGTGGCTCATGCTGGTGGGGATTCTGTTAATGCTCATTGCCCTGCTCACCACCCTGCCCCCGTGGCTGATTCAATATGCCATTGATGAGGTGTTTCCCACTGGCGACACCACCTGGCTGCTCTGGCTGGGGGGCGGTATTTTGCTGCTGTCTTTAATGGAAGGCCTTTTCAGCTTTACCCAGCAGGTACTGAGTGAGTGGGTGAGTCAACGGGTTATTTTTCAGATACGAAATCAATTGTTTCATCACCTGAATCAGCTTTCTTTTTCTTTTTTCGACCGCACCCAGGTGGGTGATCTCATTTCCCGGGTGGTCTCAGACACCGATACCCTGAAGCGGTTCATCGCCTTCGGTTTGCTGAAGGTGGTTACCAACGGGCTGGTACTGCTCTGGATTTTCATCAGCCTGATGATGTGGAGTCCCTGGATGGGCTTCCTTTTTCTGCTCATGATGCCCTTTATGATTCACGCCATGTGGACTTACAGCTTTCGGGTGCGTCCCGCCTTCCGCCGCATCCGTCAAACCACCGGCCGCCTCACCTCCTTCACCCGGGAGCGTCTGGCAGGCATTGAAGTGATCAAGCTTTTTGGCAATGAAACCCACGAGGAAAATCAGTTCCAACAGGAAAACCAGGAATATCTTCAGTATCAGGTGGATGCTGCCCGCCTGGGAGCATTCTGGCTTCCCTATTCTGAAGTGCTGCTGGGTTTTTTTGCCGGTCTGGTACTGCTGGCCGGCGGCTGGCTGGTGACCACCGGGCGAATCACTGCCGGATCTCTGGTGGGTTTCATGGCCTATGTCAATCTACTGAACCGCCCCATCCGGCAGACCGGTTTTCTTCTCAGCCTTTTTCAACAGGCAGACACAGCGGCCGAACGCATCCACCACCTGTTGGACCAGGAAAGTGCCATTCAAAATCATCCCGGGGCCCAGCCCTTCACCCATCTCACCGGTTCCCTATCCATGCAGGATGTCTCCTTTGCCTATGATGCTCAACCGGTGCTGCAGCATGTCACGTTTAAGATCAATGCCGGAGAAACCCTTGCCATCGTGGGCCCCAGCGGTGCCGGCAAAACCACCCTGGTACACTTGCTGCTGCGCTTTTACGCGCCCTCGGCAGGTGATATTTTGCTGGATGACCATCCCATTGAAAAGTACACGGTGGAAAGCCTGCGGGAGAAAATTGGGTTGGTGATGCAGCATCCTTTTCTGTTTGACGGCACACTGCGGGACAACATCGCCCTGGGAACCCCCGATGCTTCTTTTGCCGATATTCAGCAGGCCGCCAGACTGGCCAGCCTGGATTCTTTTATTAAAGAGCTTCCCCAGGGATACGACACGCCCATCGGCGAACGGGGTGTACGCCTCTCCGGCGGTCAGGCCCAGCGCCTGGCCCTGGCCCGGGTATTACTGCGTCAGCCGGAAATTTTGGTGCTGGATGAGCCCACTGCCAGCGTGGACCATCTTACCGATGCCCATATCATGGAATCTGTGTCGGCTCTCATGGCAGGCAAAACCCTGTTGGTGATTGCCCACCGGCTGGCCACACTGCGCAACGCTCATCGGATTCTTTTTCTGGAAGATGGCCGCATCACCGGTTTGGGGACACACCAGGAACTGGTGACCAGCCACGCCGGCTACCGTGGATTTATTGAAGCCTCCGGCGACAAAGCCGGCAGAGGAGGTGTGTAGCATGAGGGGCGGCTTTTACAGCAAGTTCAGCCGAGAGCATGATGGCGCCTGGCAGTCCTCTCTGCTGACTCGCAAGAATCTACGTTTTTATGCCCAGCTGGTGGCCACCCAGCGAAAAAGCCTGGCCATAGCACTGGTGGTCACACTTTTGCACACCGTTATGGGATTAATGCCGCCCCTGGTGGCCCAGCAGATGATTGATCATCACATTCTGCCGGGAATCCCGGAAGGCATGCTGTTGTGGGCCATCCTGTTTTTCCTGCTTCAGGGAGGCGCCTGGTTTTTTGCCTATCATCAGCGCCTTTTAACCCAAACTATCGGGCAGCGGGCCGTTGCCGACGTGCGTCAACAGCTTTTTCACCAACTACTCCACCTCCCCATGGTTTTCCATGAAAAACAGCAAAAAGGCGCCCTCACATCGCTGGTGATGAACGATGTGGGCGCCCTTTCCGCTGCCGTTACCGACGGCATCGTGGGATTCATCAGTGATACCGCCACACTGCTGCTCATGATCTGGATCATGTACCGCCTTCATCCCGGTCTGACCCTGTGGCTGCTGGCCACCCTGCCGGTGGTGCTGCTGGCCATGGCGCTGCTGGGGCGGCATATTCGCCAGGCGTTCCGGGAAGTACGGGAAAAGATGGCGGCACTAAACACCCAAGTGGAAGAAAATTTTGCCGGCATTCGGGTTGTCCAGTCTCTGGGTGTTCAGCAGCAACAGGAACAGGATTTTCTTGATGTGAGCGAGGGGAATCTGCAGGCAGGGTTGAAAGCCATGGTGCTGCTGGCACTGGTTTTCCCCCTCACCTCCCTCACCACAGGAACCGGTACTGCTCTGCTGCTGTGGTACGGCGGGGTGCAGGTGATGACAGAAACCATCACCCTGGGAATTTTTGTGGCCTTTCTGACCTATCTTCGAAAATTCTATCAACCCCTGCGCAATCTCAGCGATCTGTACAACACCTATCTGGCAGCCCTGGCTTCCCTGGATAGAATCATGACCGTGCTTGAAACGCCCAATCCTCTGGCTGTCAAAGACGCCCTCTCCCCTCTCCCGGAGCCCCTTCGGGGAGAAGTGATCTTTCATCAGGTGTCTTTTGCCTACGATGAAAATCAGGCCAATGTGCTGGATAACCTGTCACTGGTACTGCGTCCCGGTGAGCGGGTGGGCATCGCCGGGGCCACCGGTGCGGGGAAAAGCACTTTAGCCGCCCTTCTGATGCGCCTGCGGGACCCCAGCACGGGAAGCATCACCCTGGACGGCGTCCCCCTGCCTCAGATTCCACCGGAACAACTTCACCGGTTCATGGCAGTGGTGCCACAGCAGGTATTTCTTTTCTCTGCCACCGTAGCTGAAAACATCGCCTTTGGCCGTCCCGGTGCTTCACGAGAGGCGGTTGAGGCCGCTGCCCGGCAAGCTATGGCCCACAGCATGATCACGAGCCTGCCTGAAGGGTATGACACCCGGCTGGGAGAAGAGGGAGCCGGTCTTTCCGGCGGCCAGCGACAGCTCATCGCCTTTGCCCGGGCACTGCTGAAGGACGCGCCTCTCCTGGTATTGGATGAAGCCACTGCCAGCATGGATGTCGCCCTGGAAAGCCAGGTTCAAGCCTCTCTTTCAAAGCTGCTGGAAAACCGGTCGGCATTGATCATCGCCCACAGGCTCAGCACTCTGAAACAACTGGATCGAATCTGCGTGATCGAAAAAGGGAAGCTGGCCGCCTGCGGCGACCATGCTTCCCTCATGAAAAGCAGTCTGTATTATCGTCAATTGGTGGAAAGCAACGTAGTATCCAGCCGCCCCACCAGTGCAGGGTAAGGTTTGCCATACCGCAATGCAAAATAGGGAGGCTGCCCCGGCAGCTTCTCCAGTCGGTAGCCTGCATAGCCTGCTTCCAGCAAGCCTTTTTGCACTTCGATGGCCGTATTCATCACCTTGCATCTTTCCAAAAAAACAGGCTCCACCGGCCGGCACAGGTTCATGGCCAGCAGAAAACGCAGTTTGCCTCCGTAAACCCCTTCACGCACCTTCACATCCCGAATGACAAGACCCGCTTCCATCACATTTTTTAAACTTGGGTAGTTGAAAGGAGAGATGGTGCACAGCACCATGCCGCTGCCTCTCTGCCTGGCGTACCCCAATGTTGGACGCATCATGAGGCCCTGAAGCCGGTTTCCCCGGTAGTCCGGCCGTACCATGGACGCCTCCAAATGGCAGACCCGAAGCATTTCTTCCTCCGGCAGATTCAGATCCCACGCCAGATTCTCATATGAAAGCCCGGGAAAGCTGATGCTTCTTGCGGCAATCATTTCCCCTTCCACAAAAACACCAATCATCTTTCCCCGGCCTTCCGTCAAAGCAATTTCATCGTAAAATTCCCTTGGGTCCGGCACAAATTTCTCTTGGTTGTCGATGGTGTCAAAAATCACCTGCTGCAATGCCATCACCTGGTCAAGATGCGCCTTGCCCAGAAAGATCATTTCATAGGTTTTTTCTTCCGTTCCATCTTCCAGACGCTGAAGAATGGTGCCGGTCTCGATTCGGCCCATGCAGTCGCCTCCCTTCTGCCAGCAGGCGTCAGAAGTCAGTTTCGCTCAACAAGAGTGATCAACACAATTTCAGGTTGATTCCCAGTACGTACCGGCGGCCCCCAGGTTCCGTATCCCGAGGATACAATCAGCGTTTGATCCCCTTCCTGCAGCTTGCCCCAGTCTTCATCAAATAAACGTTCGGTGATGAATCCGAAGGGGAACATCTGCCCCCGGTGGGTGTGTCCAGATACCTGCAGCCGAACGCCTGCTACCCTGGCTTCCTGCCAGTCTTTGGGCTGATGGTCCATAAGCAGCACCGGTGTTGTAGCAGGATCAATCCCGTCCAGAATATCTCTCAACGGTTTCCGTGGCGTCCCGGTAAAACGCTCTGAAACAACGTCTTCGCGGCCAGCCAGGTAGAACCTGTCTGCGACGAGCACCCTTTCATCTCGAAGCACTTTCATGCCCGAGGCCTGTAGATGGTGGACGATATCTTCCAGGTGTCCGCCAAAATACTCATGGTTACCCAGCACCGCATAAGTTCCCAGGGGCGGGTTCAACCGGCGGAAGGTTTCATCCATCCGTTCATCAATGAAGTGATTCACATTTTCATCGATGATGTCTCCTGCAAAAAGAATCATATCCGGAGCCATTTCATTCAACTGCTCCACCAGCTTCTCCAGGCGCCTGCTTCCCACAATGGTTCCCAGATGAATGTCTGATACCAGGGCTACCCGCAGTGAAGATTGCATCTCCCCATCAGTGGCGGTCGCAGCCTCCTGTGCCAGCGGGTGAAAAAAAGCCACCTGATAGTCCACCCGCCGGGGGTTCCGGGCATTCCATGTGCCGTAGATCAGAACTCCCAGCACCAGTCCCACCACCAAAAGTCCCGTCCAGTATCGCAGTAGTAGTGGCTGATGGAAAGTCAGCGGAATGAAGGCGGCGGCTGCCCGGATCAGATCAATAACTATCAGGAACATCAACAGGTAAACCATGGCGGCCATCCAGTAGGCGCCGGCATGAATCAAGCGGCGCACCACATTTGAAGGCAGCCTGTCTCCCAACAGCCGGGCAGCCATGTACAGGTAAACCACCAGCCAGTAGAGGGCCCATGCCATCCGCATGCCCCGAGGTCCCAGCAAATGGCCAAAGGCCTGGAGCCCCCGAAGGCCAATGTAATAGTTTAAGGCAGTATAGATGGCCAGCAACAATGCCACCAGTGGAATCATGCTCCATTTCATGGGTCAGTTCTGCTCCTTTTAGCGGCTTATGTTTCTGAATGATTTTGTTTCAATACTTGAGGAACCGCCTCCGATATTTTAATCAGTGCATCAAACCGCAGCTTTTTACTCAGCACATACGCCACCCGTTCACCCTGGGGGGCATCCGACAAAAAATATTTGGGTGGCATCTGATTCAGTACCGTTGCCACCACATCATCTTCACAGTTATCACAATCACACACAGGATCCTTTGACTTGTATTCTTTCAGTACTTCACGCACCAGTTTTTCCGTATAGTTTTCCAGCATGGTTCACGCCCCTCTTTCTCTTTGGCTTTACAGCCGTCCCCTTGTCTCATCTGCCGCCTGCATTCACCCTCAATGCCTTAAATAAAGAAAAACATTCTCTTTTGCATCGTCTTAATGATTCTATTATACCCGGCAGTCTTTGAATTTACCATGACCGTCTTTCGATTTCCCACCTCCTTACCCGAGAAATCTCCGTGATACCATGGATTTTTAGCAAAACCAAAAACCCCCGAAGGAGAGAAAATGATTTTTCTTCCAACAGGGGTTGCTGTACCAATTTATCTGACAAGCTGACCATCACGATGCGTCAGCCTATCTTTTACAGTTTAAAGGGCACGATGATGGCCGGATCCAACACACGGAAGGTGAAGGACTCTGCCACGAAAAGATTCACATTTTCAGCATCGTGAGATTCGTATCCGATGGAGAAGTCGCCGCCGATGACCAGTTCCAGGTCTTCGTGGTCATAAGGCACCAGCAGGGCACCCTCCACCACTCGGCTGAACACCACTTCGCCGCCGATGATATCTTTGATGCGCTTGATCAGAGGATATCCCTGAACTTCTGTGTTCACTCGCTTCCAGCCTTCTTCTCCCACCACCAGGGTGAAGGGGGCTTCCTGATACGCTTCTTTCATGAGTAATACTGCCTTTGAAAGAGAGTCCATGATCTCGCTGCCCTTTTCACCAAAGGGACGGCGTTCCTGCTCGGCACTTCCAAAAAGGCCT
This sequence comes from Anoxynatronum sibiricum, assembly GCF_039414295.1. Taxonomy (NCBI): domain Bacteria; kingdom Bacillati; phylum Bacillota; class Clostridia; order Eubacteriales; family Clostridiaceae; genus Anoxynatronum; species Anoxynatronum sibiricum. The sequence continues at coordinate 179,389 of NZ_JBCITM010000007.1, forward strand.
TGAATACCACCGGGTTCATAACCGTTGTAGACGGCATCTTCTTCAAACACAGCCATTTTTTCCATGGCTTCCTCAAGGGCATCCAGCTTCACATCCCGGGCACCTCGAATGATGTTATCCATTTCCCAGCGACTCAGCGTAAAAGAAATGCGGGTTTCCACCAGGGGCTTCACTTTGTATTGTCCAGACTTGACACCGTTTTTGTCACCATCCAGAATAGTCAGGCGCCCTTCGGGAATGGATGTGTAGTTCCAACCCTTAGGTCCCTGCACTCGAACCACCTTGCGGGCTGACAGATGGGTTTTCAGGACATCCACTGCCCGTTCATCGATTTCCTGCCAGGTCTCCTGGGCCAGGGGTGCCAGCTCACGTTTCAACAGATCCATGATCGATTCCTCCTTTAGTCAACATGCCATTGGCGTGGTCAGTTCTTTCAACAATCGCCAGTCATTAATCGTCAGTCGTTTTTTAACCGTTACTTCAGATCGCCAATTTTCAGGCTGCCGCTGCCGTCGGGCTTTCCGCCGCCTTCAGCATCGCCCTCTTCCAGTGAAGTGAGATCACCTTCAGTGAAAAGATAGGTACGCAGCTCTTCGTCCCAACCATCCATATTACGCCGCAGCCATTCCAGGGTCATGCAGGCATGTTCAATCTCTTCATCCCGGTTATGGGCCATGATTTTGGCCAGTTCAGGGTCAGCTGAAGCAACGACCCTCTGATTATACCAGTCGACAGCTTCAATTTCTTCTTTCAGACTGTTCAGAGCTCTGGAGATATTTCGCGTCTTTTCATCCAGCAACTCCATGGGCTCATGATAGTTTGACATGCAATCCGCCTCCTTCAGTGTGGGTTAATTAATCAGTACTGACTCATCAGCATGATTCATATTCGCAAATAATTACCTACCCGGTCAAAACGGGTTTTAAACATTTGTGTCGAAGAAATCGACCGAATGTGAGAAGCGGTTTTGAATGCAGGTTCACCGAAAAAAACTGCTGTGCGTCTGATTCAGCCGCCCCTGTTTAAAGCTTCTTCTTTTGGGTTATCTATGTACCAGAATGATTGTCAACCCATTCACATGATCCAAGGAGGCGTTTATATGAAAAGTTTTGGTCAATTTTTACAATCCGGTGACTGGAAGGGCGAAAAACACGTTCCCGTGATTCACGTCCCAGAAACAGTGAAAGCAGGCGAAGCCTTTGACCTGAAAATTTCCATCGGCGATGCCATCGGCCATCCCAACACCCTGGAACACCACATTGTCTGGTTCAAGGTGTTCTTCCATGGCGACGGCGAAAAATTCCCCGTTGAGTTGGCCACCTTCACCTTTGCCGCTCATGGTGAAGGCGAGAACTTCACCGAGCCTACCGGTCTTACCACCGTCAAGCTGAGTAAATCCGGCACGCTGTATGCCCAAAGTTACTGTAATATCCACGGCGTCTGGGAAAACAGCCAAGACATCACCGTGGCATAACCGAAACAGCAAAAACACCGGTTGGCATGCCTGATGCATGTCTTCCGGTGTTTTTTTGATTTATGAGGGGGATCTCAGTTGCTGCAGCCTGGTTATTCTCTCCGACCCAGTTCTTTTCCTCCAAATAGCCAGGCAGCCTGCAGCCACCAGCACTGCCACCCCATCGGCAAAAACCAGGGCATTCCAGATGCCTGAAGCGCCCCACCAACGGGGGAAAAGCGCCAGCCCCAGCAAAGGAAGCATCAGGCTGTGGCACAAAGCAATGACCAGAGACCACCGGGCCTGTTCCAGTGCCGTGAAATAGATGGATACCATCATGGCCACGGGCTTTAGCAGCATCGACCAGCGCATGGTCTGGGCCGCTTCCATGGTAAGCACCAGCGTCTCCCGATGACCATCAACAAACCACAATGCGAGGATTTCCATTCCCCAGGTCATCATCCAGAAGAAAAAAGTGCCCATCACCAGAGAAACACCCATGACCCGCCAGAAGACGCCTTTCACACGATCATGCTGTCCCGCCCCGTAATTGTAGCTCAAAATGGGCTGAGTGCCATTGCCAACCCCCATGATCACCATTGCTCCCAACATCAGCAGGTATTGTACCAACGTAAAGGCTGCCACCCCCAGAGAACCGATGTGGGCCAGTAGTGCCCGGTTTAAGAAGAAGGTGGTGATGCCCATGGCCAGGCTGTTGAGCATTTCAGAAGATCCATTGACTGCAATTGCCCATATAGTGCTCCATTGAATCCCGGGCTTTAGAATGCGCAGGCCCCCCTTGTTACGAAAGTGCTTTTGAACAAAATACCCCACAAAAATGAAGACGCCCAGGGTCTGTGACGTTCCTGATGCCAAAGAGGCTCCCATAATGCCCAGGTTTAGCACATATAGAAAAAGATAGTCAAGCGCAATGTTCAGCACCGAACAAAAGGCCATGACACCACTGGCCAGATTGGCCTGTCCGTCGTTTCGCAGCGACTGCTCCAGGACAAAAAACAAGATGAGAAAAACGAAAAAGGGCAACATCCCTTTCAGGTAGTCGGCGGCATAAAGGCCCAGGGAGCCGGAGGTGCCCAGTATGGTTAGAATCATGGGCATCAGCAGCAGCACTGCCACAGTGCCCACAAGGCCGATTCCCACTGCCAGCAGCATCACCAGGCCCAGCACCCTCCCGGCTTCCCGGTTTTGGCCCCCGCCCAAAAGCACAGCGATTCGGGCATTGCCGCCCACCCCTATCATAACGCCAAAACCCACCAGCAGCGCCAATATGGGATACAACACATTGACCGAGGCCAGTGCTTCAGGCCCCAGGCGGCGCCCCACCATCATACCATCCACAATCTGGTAAAAGGCCATAAACAGCATGGATGCCACTGCCGGTGTTGCATTCCTGGCAATCAGTTTTCCCAGGGGAGCCGTCAGAAAGCCCTGCTCTTCGCTGCTCATCTGTTTTTCTTCGCCATTATTCTTCATCACGTTGACCATTGTTTTTTCCTGCATCATTCTAACTCCTTTTCAAGATCCTTCACTGTCACTGTTTCTGATTCTTTTCCACCGCTTCGCTTCCATTACTTCAATGCCCATAAACCAAACCCCGCACGAGTCCTTTCCAGTACTCAGCCTCAGGGATCCAAGGATGACGGCATGACGTGCAGCGTTATACCAGGCGGGCCATCACTGATAATAAGTTGCCCGTTGCATCATCCAGCGCTTGACGGTCTGTTTCCGGCAAGGTGTCCAAGTATGCTTCAAAGTTTTTCAGCAGGCTTTTTTCCGCCAACCGTAGCTGCTTTTCTCCTTCTTTTGTCAGCCGCAGCACGACTCTGCGGCGGTCACCGGTATCCTGCACCCGATCCACAACCCCCTGTTCCACCAGTGAATTCACCATAATGGACATGCTGGAAGATGACACCACCAGGCTGGCAGCCAGCTCCTTCAGGCTGATATCCGGCTGCAGATCCAGCTCATACATCACCATGAATCGTTCTTCGGTGATGCCCATTTCCGAGACCAGATCAGGCAGCCATTCCAACAATGTTTTGCGGGAAAAAAGAGACAATGTATTCAGCAGGGCCATGAGCCTTTTTGCCTGGCTTTCTCCTTTAGAACGGGTTTGGTGACGATCAGATGCCGGTTGTGCCGACACCTGTTTTTTAGCCGGGCGGTCATTTTGATTTTCACCCTGATCTTGAAGTTTCATCCGTCTCCTCCTTTGTTAATCGACAGGTTTACATATCAGAAACCTTCGTCGCATTTTTATTTGTTGATAAAATAGTTTTAATGTAAAACTATTTTATCAACAAATAAATTAGTATGTCAATCTTTTTTTCACATCATCGACTTCTGCCAGGGTTAAGCTTACCCGCAAAGGACTTTTCTGCACAAAAAAGCCGCCATTTGGCGGATGCAGATTGAAGCCATAAGATTGGAGTCAGCTGCCCTGGAAAGAGCCTTCATCTTCAAACCTCAGGCCGGCATGTGATCATACCGGCTCATGAAGGTTAATACTTATAGCGCAGCTTTTCCAGTTCTTCCTGCAGCCATTCCTCCGACCGCCACTTTCCCCAAACCATGACTCCCGACAAGCTGCAGGTATTTCGGATGTCCTCCAGGGGGTTTTCCGATAACAGAATGAGTTGAGGGTTCTCGGGGGAATGTACTCCAAGCCTTTAATCTCATGTTCCTCTTTCATTACGTTGACAATGGCCAGGGTGGGTGTATTCCACACATGGTTCTCCACCACCATGGCCGCCTCTTCCCCAAAGATTTCCAGTGTGTAGCCGCTCAGATGTTCAATGGAATGCTGCCCATGCTCAAGTACGTGCCCGATGCCCACTTGCCTGGGTGTATGCCCCACCACTTTCACACCGATTTCCCCACCGTTTTCAAGTCCAACAGTTTGTTGGTGTTCCGTTTCATTTTTGTGAAAAAATGCATGAATCCGATCGTGATTTTCTCCTTTAGCCAAAACACGATAAAGGCACGGGCTATGATGAAAGGCTTCCAGGAAGTTTTATTTGCCTGTATCTGCGCACATCTCATACTCACAATGCCCTTGATCTACAGGACAAGATTCCCAATGGATTTCCACACTCATTGCTGATGCTTCCATCTTCTCCTTGGATTCTTCGATCTTCTCCAAGGTTGTCTGATAAAAGTCGTACATCTTTTGAAACTGAGGTTCAAGGGCCTCTGGTGCAAAAATGTCTGTATAGCCTGATGTAATGAGACTCTCCCGAAACTTTCCATATCGCGTATGATTGATCAGGTTTTCAAATTGTTCATACCGTTTCTCGATGGGGACTGTCTCATCAAACATGTCAAAGGAAGCAAGGGAAGAAACACCGTAAGCGGTTGAGTATAGGGGACTTTCAAAATCCTGGGTCATTTCAACCCAATAATAATCCTCTTCCACACCCTGCATCAACAGAAAAAATGGATAGCTTTCTCTCACTTGGTAGCTGATTTGATTGACCTTTTCAAGAGTGAGATCTTCAGTAGTGTACACATTGAATAAAAACTCGGTTTGTGGCGCCAGGATATAAAAAAAATCAATTGCGGCGAAGGTGGTTTTTAGTCTGAAGTAGTTGGCATTATCTTCAAACAAATCTTCAAATCTTGAGGCTGCAATATACTGGTTTGAAGTGGAGTGGGTTTCTACAATCTCTAAGCTTTTCGAACCTTCAGGAAACGCTTCATTGTGTCGCTTTTCACAAACCACCAGGACTTCAGCAAAATGACCCAGTTCATGCAGAAACGTATTGTAGTCATTGAACAGATCGCCCGTGTCACGCATGACCATCAGCGGCGTGTTGTACTCAAGAACGACTGTCACAAAGGCACTATAGCTTCCGCTTTCCACTTCAGGGATTATCAATAACTCTTTTTCCATTAGTACGCGAAAAGCATGCTCCAGAAAAGTTCCTGCCACTGTTTGCTCTGCCCACTCGAGGTAGTTTCCCTGGGGCATGGGTACTTCCGCTTGAGAAAGTCGTTCATTTTCTACATAAATTGCTTCCAGTAACACTTCCCGAAAGTCTAAAAGATGTTCTTTCGTATAATCCGCAACTTTCAACAAATCTTCCACCTGAAAATCTTTCGTGCCGTCGTCAAACAAAAGGGCCAAATAGTGTTCATATCCCTGCTTCTTGGCGTAGTCATTTCGAATGTTCACCAGATCAACAAAAATGGGGCCCGTCATGGCATTTTTGGACCGAAAGGCTTCTAATAACACCTCGCCTGCTTCAGGATTCTCGTCTGAAAAATAAAGACCCTCCAACTCGTCAATCGAATAGTTTTCGCCATCAAACTCCCGGGAATAATCTGCGTTGAGCGCCATGTTATACTGGTTTAGAAGATCATTCACCTGTTGATTAAACACTCTTCTTTCCAGGTCTTGCTCTTCAGGAGCTTTCACGCCAAATTCTTCCAGCAGAAGACTTAACTCGGTGTCCACCAACCAATTGTGGATATCATCCCACATTTCTTCAATTTGCTGCAGCGCTTCCAGAGAGTCCTGCTCTACCGTCTTAGCTGATTCATCAGTATGGTCAATATATGAAATAATCCCCGACACCTGATTAACCCTTTCATATTCCCTTTCAACAATTCGCAGATTTTCAAATAATTCCCTGACTAAATGGTCATCTTTCAGTGTTGCCTTATTTTGACTGGTTAATGCAGTGAAAGCCGCCACAACATCCTCAATCGTATGCAGGTCCTGGGAGTAATCGTAGTTCATGTCGTTAAAATGGACGGGCTCATAACCCGCTACGGGTTCGTTCTGGACTGCAGGTGCTGCATAGACATAAAGGGGGGCTGTAACCCACGGGGACATTGCCATCACTAAAGTTAAGACTACTGCCACTATCCATTTTCGAGGTATTTTCACATCAACACTCCCTTTTGCCATTTTTTTCAATCAGATTGTTCTATTTCATTCGCTCTTAACCATATACAATCGAAAAAAGTGACCGATGCCCCGCATTGCTCAAAGTCTCATTTAGCTGGGTCATGGCTGTTAAAGCCATTATATCCTATCTTTCATGGAATCTCAAAATATAGTTCCCATAACCAGCAAATGTGGTGTTCTGCTATTTTTTTGGATTTTTTTTGAAATGGCATTGACATTTTCGATAAAGCGCCTTATGATGGTTGAAACATTTAAAACCGATGAACCGGAGAAGTAACCCTGAACACTGAACTTCCCAGAGAGCTGCAGACGGTGAAATTGCAGCAGGTTAAAGACAGGATGAATGGACCGGTGAGGGCGGGCGCCAACCAGTATCTTCCAGAAGGATGATATTGCAGTAGCGGCCGACGGGATCTCCACCCGTTATCCAGGGAGCACGCATGATGGTGCGTGAACCGAGCGGGTCTTTTTTTGGAAGACCAATCCGGGTGGTACCGCAGGAAGCTGATCAGGCCTCTTGTCCCAGAATAGGGACAAGGGGCTTTTTGTATGCCCGCCAACGGAAAAACTCTGTCCCGTCCAGTATCTGAGTCGTTCCACCATGATGCGAACCCACTTATAAACCCATGAACCGGCCAGCGGAGTGCTGACCACCGAAAGGAGCTTTTCCATGACAATCAAACACGTTCCCTACAAAACCTACCTTACCGAAGACCAGATGCCCACTCAGTGGATGAACCTGCGGGCCGCCATGAAAGAACAACATGATCCCTTTCTTCATCCCGGAACTCTGCAGCCTTTGGGACTTGAAGATCTAACCCCCGTTTTCTGTGAAGAGCTATGCCGCCAGGAGCTGGATACCACCACCCCCATGGTGGATATTCCTCAACCGGTGCAGGCTTTTTATCGGATGTACCGCCCTTCCCCTCTGGTGCGGGCTTATGAGCTGGAAAAGAAGCTGGGTACCCCGGCCAAAATCTACTTCAAATTTGAGGGCAACAACACCTCCGGCAGTCACAAGCTGAATGCTGCTGCCGCCATGGCTTATTATGCCAAAGCCCAGGGGCTGACCTCCCTTACCACAGAAACCGGGGCTGGCCAGTGGGGCACCGCTCTTTCCACCGCCTGCGCCCATTTTGGATTAAACCTGGATGTGTACATGGTGAAGATTTCCTATGAACAAAAACCTTTCCGTAAAGCAGTCATGGAAACCTTTGGGGCCGGCATCACTCCCAGCCCCTCCACCACCACTCAGGTGGGTCAGGCAATTTTGGCCAAAAACCCCGATACCAATGGCAGCCTGGGCTGCGCCATTTCAGAAGCCATCGAGGCCTCCATGCGCAGTGACCAGAGCCGTTATGCCCTTGGTTCAGTGCTGAACCAGGTGCTTTTGCACCAGTCTATCATCGGACTGGAAGCCAAGCTGGCCATGGATCAGCTGGAAGAATACCCAGACGTGGTGGTGGGCTGCGCCGGCGGCGGTTCCAATTTAGGCGGTCTGATCACCCCTTACATGAAAGAGCGCCTGGAAGGCAAGTCCCACACCCGTTTTGTGGCAGTGGAGCCAGCTTCCTGCCCCTCCCTCACCCGGGGACGTTATGCCTACGATTTCTGCGACACCGGCCGCATCACGCCCCTTGCCAAAATGTATACCCTGGGCAGCGATTTCATGCCGGCCCCCAATCATGCCGGCGGCCTGCGGTACCATGGTATGTCGCCCGTGCTTTCAAAACTGTATCACGACGGAGAAATGGAAGCCGTCTCTGTGACACAGACCAAAGCCTTTGAAGCCGCTGTTCTTTTTGCCCGCACCGAGCAGATTCTCCCGGCTCCCGAATCGGCCCATGCCATTTACGGGGCCATTCAGGAAGCCCTGGCGTGCAAAGCATCCGGCGAAGCCAAAACCATTCTTTTCGGCCTCACCGGCACTGGCTATTTTGACATGAAGGCTTATCAGCAATATAATGAAGGCGCCATGACTGACTACATTCCCTCGGACGAAGATCTTCAACAAGGCTTCGACGGCCTTCCTCAGGTGGATGTACCTCTACGGGAAGCCGCTGGCTGCTGTTAGCCTTTTTCTGCTTCGGCCTTGTCAGTGGTTGCATTGCGTCGATGAACTTCACACCAGTTCTCTATCCATAATGCTGTCGACCATCCTGTTATCTCCCAGTGGAACTCTTGTTTTTCAATGTGGTATAATGGGAATACTAACCACCGGCAGAGTACTCACCACCGGCAAGGAGGATTTTTCTGTGGATTATGAAACCATTTTCAAAGCACTGGGAGAAGGCACCCGGATTAAAATCGTCAAACTACTTTCCATCAAACCTATGTATGTCTGCGAACTGGAGTCAGTGCTTGAAATGAGTCAGCCCAGAATTTCTCAGCATCTGCGCATCCTAAAACAGGCGGGGCTGCTGAACATGAAGAAGGAAGGCCAGCGGGCTGTTTACTCCCTGAATGAGGATGTATTTGAAGCCTGGATTACTGGCTTCACCAGTTTTCTTCGCCAGCCTCTGGAAACCCTGCCGGAGTACCAGCCAGAAGTTAACCGCATTGCAGCCATTGCCAATGACCCCACCATCGCCATCTGCAAAAACGCATAATGATATCGCCTATACTCAAACGGCCTCCCTTTCGGGAGGCCGTTTCGTATTTCTATGTTCTATTTGGGTGGCAGCAATTTATCGAAATGCAGTTCCATGATATAGCGGTGATGACCTTCGCCATACTCATCCTCATTTTCACCGGTAATTTCAAATCCGATCTTTTCTTTATAAAGACAAATGGCCGGTGCATTCTCCACGTCCACTGTCAGTCCCATTTTGGAGAAGCCCTGGTCTTCCAGGTTGCGAATAATGGCTGCAAGAAAATGGTATCCCAATCCCTGGCCCTGCAATTCTTCCGAAATGGCATAATCAAACAGGTAGCATTTTTGAAGGTCTTCCCAGTCACGCATGAGAATGGCCAGCCCGATGATCCGTTTCTTGTCTTCTTCACGCAACACAAAAACGTTTCCGTGACGAATTTGCGGCACCAGCCCCCATTCATCCATTCCCAGATCGCCAAATATATCCAAGCCAAAATTGACCATGCGCTTCAGCAAGTTAACATTGTAATCCTGAACCAAATACACTTTCAGATTTCCAATATCACCGTCCAGGTTTTCAACCACTTTTCGGGGTAGTTTCGATGCTTCTTCTAAATACAAAAAACCAACTCCTTATTCATTTTTTCGGGATTTTTTTCATTATAAATCAAGAAGTGAGATTTTGCAAATATTTCCGGGTTTGCAAAACCTTGAAGTCTTTGAAACAAGGGGCCTGTCTCCATTTAAAAAAGAAGCCTCAAACAGCTCGGCTTCTTTTCCCTGAAATCTTGCTCACACCTGAATGTGCCTTTAGACTTGGAACTTACTGATGATTTCCTGAAGCTCTTCGGCAATCTGAGTTAATCCATCACTGGCATTGGCAATTTCTGCCATGGAAGCTGACTGCTCCTCCACCGAAGCGGATGCTTCTTCAGTGCCTGCCGCGTTTTCTTCGGCGATGGCTGAAAGATTCTGCATCAACTGCACCAGCTTCGCCAGACTGCTGCTCATTTTTTCTGTTGTTTCGTTGAGCTGTGTCATCACCTGTTGGCTGGTGTCAATGGAAGCGGCAATGGTATTGAAGCGCAGCTCTGTTTCATGAACACTTTTCGTCTGTGATGCGACAATTTCCTTCACCTGCTGCATGGTACCGACAGCATTGGTGGACTTATTTCGCAGCTCATCTATCACCATTTTTATTTCATCATTAAAACTTTTGGATTGCTCTGCCAGTTTTCGAATTTCATCGGCCACCACTGCGAATCCCCGGCCCGCTTCGCCGGCCCGCGCCGCTTCAATGGCTGCATTCAGTGCCAGCAGGTTTGTCTGATCGGAAATGCTCTGAATCATGGTACTGGCCTGTTCAATACGTTCGGCATTATGATGGTTGCTGTTGATAATGTCAGCCACAGTCTCGTTGGCTTCGTTGCTTTGGGCAGTTTTTGCCACAAGATCTTTCAGAATGATGAACCCTTCCTCTTTGTTTTTTTCAATTTCTCCCACTGCCTGATTCAACTCCAGCATCAGTTGTTGATTCTGATTCAGCATACGTCCCATTTCATCCACATTCTCCGCTGAAATTTCTGTGTCTTTTGCCTGTTCACTGGCCCCACGGGCAATTTCTTCGATGGTTTTGGCCACTTCATCAGAAGCCGTAGCCGACTGGGCAGAGGTGGCCGAAAGCTCTTCCGACGATGCCGCTACCTGCTCTGCAGCACCTGCCGTTTTGACAACGAAGCTGCGCACATTATCCTCCATGGCCTTGATGGCTCTTGTGATAGTGCCGATTTCATCGGCCCGATCCATGTACCGCATCGCAGGCGATGTTTCGTCAAGCCGGAAATCCAGCTGCTCCTGTTTTTGAATGGTGCTTGTCACTGCTAGAATGGGTTTAGCTATATTGTTGCTGACCACATAAACCACTGCGATGCCAATGAGCAGTGCTGCCAGCACCACGATGACAAAGATATTTCGCAATGCGTTGACTTCAGCTAAGATTTCGTCTGTTTCCACTCCGACGATGACATTCCACGGACTCCCCTCCACCGGCGCAAATCCTACAATACGAGATTCACCTTCCAGTGTGTAAGTACCGTTACCAGGAACTCGTCTCAATACCTGACTCTCAATCAAACCGGCCAGATCCTGCATACCGGGATCTTCTTTGGCTCCTTCAATCACATTGACCTGTCCAAGAACAAATTCAAGATTTTCATGAGCTACAATAGTTCCCTGATCATTGACCATATAGCCATAACCTGTCTCTCCAAAGGAAATATCCGTAGCCAGTTCACTCATGAACATGGCGTCTTTTCGACCATAAAAAACACCGATCTGTTGGCCATTCTGATGAATGGGAGCGGCAAAAATCACAATAGGCGAATTGGTAACCCGACTGATTAACAAATCTGAAGCCGTGGGTGTTCCCTGCAAGGCTCCCTGAAAGTAGTCACGGTCACTGATAGTGGCGGTATCGCCGGAGCCATCAAGGGAGATACTGTTTCCCTGGCGATCAGCCAATGCAAAAGATAGATACCCAGCCCGCTGGGCTTCCCCCTTCAAGAAAGCCACCCGCTCTGCCTCAGAGACGGTTTCATCCGTAATAATGGAGTTCTGGGCAAGCCCGGCAATATACTGAAGCTCCCCATCCCGAATAGCTTCGATGAGCCGCGCTTCCTGTCGTGCTGTGTTCATCAGGTCTCCATAACTGTTTTCCATCACTGTATATGATGTGATGCGAATGGTCATGAACCCAATACTGCTTAAAATGACCAGAATGATGGCTGCAAATGATAAGACTAATCTGCTTTTAATTGATTTCAATTATTTTCCTCCTGCGACATTAAAATTTGATTGATTTGGCATGTGTCGATTGCTTCTGCTCTACTGTTGCTGCGAGTGCGTTGACTGGTGAGTGATCCACCACTGATATTCTCAACAAATCTGCTTCTGCCGCAAAGATGTTTTCTATCTATGATTCTCTCTTCATTCAATTCACTGCCGCCGTCTCGTCAATAACCCGCTGCCATTGACAGGTGCAGCCACCTCCTCTGTGTCTTATCTCGACGTTCTTTATTTTAGTGATTTAATTAGTACTATTATACCATTTTTGTAATTGTTCAAACAGTATATCGACAATTTTTTTGATCTTGTTTAAATAAAAGTTTTTTCTGAATTCGTTGATATCATTACACTATTCTTTTGCCGAGTGAACACTCTTCTCCATTGCTGATCTCAAATTAAAAAAGCCGTCTGGCGACGGCTTGAGGTTGTCGAAAAAGTCATGTTTTAGAGATGAAACATGGCTTTTTTGCGCTTAGAATCAGTTTTGAGGGGTGATATTGCTTTGAGAAAGGGTATTCCTATCCTCTATTATCAAGGATAGTGGC
>NZ_JBCITM010000008.1:0-182894 GCF_039414295.1 Anoxynatronum sibiricum
CTGAACATGGTCTCTCTTTGTCATCATTCGAATCACCCCTTATATCTATATTCGACATCAAGGGGCGAATCTCCTTTTTGATTGCAAGAAAAAAAGCCTATTTTCATAGACTTTTTCAACAACCTCAAGGTTCTTGAAAACCTTCAAGAACCTTTTCGAATTTACCCTATGAATTCTGAACAAGCAATGGATGGATTGTTTAAGAAAGCCAATAATAGCTCTTGTGATGACAGCTCCTGCTTCGCCGGTTGCAGAAATACCAGGAATGACTGCCGTCGAAGCAGACCATCTCCAGAACTCATAGGAGTCAGTATTTCCATGATAGTATTGTCTATTAAACCAACAGTGATCCATCGAGTTCATCAGTATGTTGATATGCCTACATCAAAACAGACATCAATCCCACTAAAACAATGGGTACCACATAATATCCGAATCTGCAAAAATCACTGATTTCACCTGCCATCATTGGTGGTTGATTCTTTTGGATAGCAAGTTTCTTGTATTTCATTAATAGATAGGGAAAGCCCATATACATAGAAGACAGCATCATGATGTTTTTATAAAAAGTTTTTTTGGATTTTGCCGATAACAGTCCGGCCGTCAAAACAAGGGCTGCCATAGAGTTTATGGATAATAACAACACAATACCCAGTTTCTCAATCATCATTGACCACTCCACGGACGACAAACTTAAGGCCATCAATGAAATCAACCCCATCATTAAAAACTCCATTGAACTTGTTCGATCAAGGGGGTTTTTAGGCAACAGTCTGGTTTTCATTAACATCAATCCCACTACAATAGCTGTGAAACTTGGATGAAACGGGCTCCATGGAACAATCACGGTTTTATTAATCAATGTGCCTATAAAAAGCAAGGAAAATACATACGTTAGTGGTATTTTTTTCAGCTCCGCCTGAGGCGCAGGTGAACAACTGCTTTCATTCTGCACATCACAGGAAAGCACTTTGCCGCATGAAAACTTAAAGGCGATGATGCCCAGAAAGCTTTGAGCCATAAAAAACAACCAGGGCAAATACGCAATCTGCGAAGCATTTCGGTGCATTATATTAGACGCAATGGCTGCAACAGCACCATTTCCATAAAGGGCTATGTGTGCAAACTGTTCTTCAAATGTATACCAGCCAAACCAACGACCCACACTTGACATCATCATGGATACCATCACCAGCATTGCTAAACTTACCATAATCCTCTTTTTTTGATTCATTTCTCTTAAGGACAAAGATGCTCCCGTATTGATCATTAAGACCGAAAAGGCCATCACCCCAATCTCGTTTAACTTGGATAACTGGACAACAGCAGGGGTTAGAATCCCTGCTGTTGCCAATGCAATACATGCTGTTCCAAATGTAAACTGAAGTGATACCATGCCTCTGGTTTTAGATGACATCCATTGACCAGCTGCCATCAACACCACCAACAGTAACATGCTTTCTTCAAAGCCCCATTCCATTAATGTGTACTTCCTGAACCAGATGTGCCAAATGATGTTGTATTATCGAATGGTTGTAGCCACTGCTCTTGTTTTGTAGATGGAATAAATGGCATTAATATATACGATGGATACTCCTTGTCTCGGTATATTTTGTAGTTGATCGTATTGGCACTTGGAATCGGACCTAGGTGACCTAGTTTTCCTTGCCATGCTTTATCCTGATGTTCGAAGTTATCCATTGCTTTGATCTCAAGTTCCAGGCTAGAACCTGGTGGAAACACCATGCCCATAGGGTTAACTTCTATCACATATTCCTTGATTATTCCGGGTGCTACTTTTACTCTTTTTGTATGATCATGTGCTGGTCTTCCTATTTTTGATTCTTCTTTATCAAGTTCATGAGACATCTTTAACGAACCTGTTCTGCACAGCGGCATCCGCGTTCCCCCAGGCGTTATCTGCCATAATTTCACATGAATATTGGCATCTTCTGCATCGATAGAAGCAAATAAATGCAGTTCTACCGGCCCTGTGAATTCAGTAGGCACACTAAATCGATCTGTTCGATAAGTTAGTGATTCCACTTCATTGGTAATATTAGGTGGTCTATGGGTGAAGCTGTCTGGCGGCAAATTATCTTCCGGATCCGACTCCCATCTCATTTGATGGAAAGTCCTCAGATAGAGTTTTTTCCACGCTGTACGCTCAAGAGGATATTCATTCTCATACCGATAGCCTCTGCCTATGATATTGAGCTTAAACCTTGGCTCGTCCATCATCCCTGTATCAATGCCCTTCATGAAATGATCATACCATCTCAAACACTCTTCATTCATAAAACGATAAGGCAACTCCATGCCCCCGTAAGATTCCATCACTCCGCACCTTTTGAAAACATTGAGATTATCGCTGTTCATAGCATTAAAAACAGGTGCACTCCAACGCCCGGTGGGCGCCCATCCACATTTCAAATAAACAGGCACATTGACTTTATCGTAGATTTCTTTAGCCGATCTTTGAGCCCAAAACTCACCGTCTTCCGGATGAATCAGATAGTCCAAAAGAAAAGTATGGTACTTTGCTGGCCATGTATTAAAAATCTTGTTAAAATATGAGATAATTGCAATATCAGGGTCTTCGTTGGCTTTCTTCATCCGCTCTTTCAACCCTTCTTCCCCGTACATTTTGAGTGACCATGGGGTCGGATTGTTAGAGGGACACAATTCCCAGTACATGCTCATATACGTATTGCCCACCCCGCCACAGTAACCATGTTGATAGTAATCATCTGTATATGAAAGCGGCATGATGCAGGTTAAGTGCGGTGGATTTAAAGCAGCTACCAACATTTGAATGATCCCAAAGTAAGAATAACCTATCATAGATACTTTGTCGTTCGTGTAAGGGCATTCTGTTCCAAGCCATTCAATCACTTCATAGCAATCGTGTTGCTCTTGCGGATTATAGACACCTGAAAATTCACCTTCCGATACACCTATCCCTCTCGGATCTGGAATAACAAATGTGTACCCTCTCGTCACAAAAAAATCTATATCTCCTGCTTCCAAGCTATGATCAAAGTAGTTCGATGATCCAGGCAAAGAACCCCGCTTCATTGCTTGCATGGTTTTACCATAAGCAGACCAAGCCAAAAGTGCCGGTGCTTTCTGTACTTCTTTGGGCTTGTAAATGTCTGTGTACAGCGTAGTCCCATCTTTTAAGACAATCGGAACATTTTCAATTAATTCGACCGTATAAATAGGTTTTGATAAATTTTCTAAATTTTTAGTGTACCGCTTGTCCCAATAAACAGGTATTCTATCCAATCCTGTCACCTCTTTGAAACTTTTACTCTCCATACTTCCCCTCCTAGCACAATGATTAATCTCATTTTATCGGATACTTCTTTCTGTGTCTGTCTGTAAACTGACATTGAAAAATATGAGTACATTTGTCTTTTAAAAAGGACCGCTTCTGAATAACGAAGCTGTCCTTTTTTCTTGCCACCTGCTCAATGTTCTTTTGCGCAATTCATGACTACCTCCGTCAACAAATCCGGTTTCAACACTCTTATTTTGCCCCTTGTCAAACTAATGATTCCTTGTTTTTTCCATTTGCTTAACGTCACCGATACTGTTTGTCTTGCAATGCCACATTTAAATCCAAGTTCTTCCTGAGTAATTCCAATTTCTTTTTTATGTAAGTCCTCATTGCTCATAGTGGACAATACGTAGGCCAATCTACCTTCCGAGTTGAATAATGTATAAGAAATGGATTTTTGAGCCGATTTCTGCAGTTTTAAAATTAATCTAGCCAATATATGCTTCACCATCTTTTGGTTTGACCACACTACTTCTTCAAAAACGGCGCCAGGAAACATGAAAAGTTCAACATCTGTAGCTGCAATCGCTGTGGTATAGTATCCATTTCCTATTAGTACTCCCAACTCACCAAAGCATTCTCCTGTTCCGCTCATTTTGACATTTATATTAAAGCCATTGCCATCCATGACATATTCCGAAATAACACCTTGCTTAATAAAGTATACCGCGCTGGCATGACCATCTTTACGGCAAATAACATCGCCTTTCTTATGTTCTTTGAGAACCGAATGAGCAGTTAAATAATGTAATGATGCCTCTTCCAGAAATTGAAAGATTTCAAGTTTCTTAATTTCATCATTGTTCATCATCTCTCACTCCATATCTACGCCATTTCTTTTTCTTGATTTCTCCCCAACTCTTTCTCTTTTATCATCCATGGTTCATAGGGCTTTCGCATGTTTTCAAAAATATCGACATTGTGTTTTTCTTTCATGTATTTTAATCTTGCAAGCGTATAGATAAAGGCAACTAAGTAGAACAAAATCATGGCAATCCAATTTTTGGGTTGCATCTTTGAAACCACTGAAACACCTAGTAAGTAGCTGAGTATGATTGCCATAACCACCACGATCTGTGTGACGCGATGCGGGATTTGCAAGAAAGAATTTTTGTAGGACAATGGAAATTTCTTGGGAAGCCAGAACACTGATAAATGAACAATAGGTGCAATCAATAGCCCTGGGATGGAAACCATTAAAACCACATCGTTCAAATCAAATCCTACAAGAATAGCCCCAATACCCACAATCGAATTCATCCAAATAGATATCCCAGGTGCGCCGAACCTGTTGATTTTGCTGATTGCCAAAGGAAAGAGCCCATCTCTTGCTGCAGCAAAATGAGACCGAGAAAACATTAGTATCATTGCGTTAATACTCGTAGAAACAGCTAGGAGCGGACCTGCTACAATGAAAAACGTCAACATTGTTGGGCTGAGAAACTGACTGGCAACGGTGGCTAGATTAACAGACCTGTCCGCCCATTGATCCAATGGAATATTGCCTATCGCAACAAATCCGACAATGGCAAATAAGATAGAGCAGGAAATGGTACTGAGCACAAATATAATGGGAATGTTTCTTTCTGGTCTTTCTATTTCATCCGCTACAAACATTAACACATTGGCACCTATTAAACTCCCGTGTAGAATGCCCATCGCCGCCCATAATCTAGTGACCGAAACTGCTGGCTTTAGAACCGCCTCCAACGTTATGTTGCCATTGGGTAAACCACTAAAAATATAGACTCCCAATGCTATCATTAGAATTGTAACACAAATATTCTGTACCCATCCACTCACTCTAATACCAAAAGTGGATATCACTGTAAAGATCAGTGCAATGGATACGCCAATCAGTTTTACAGATATCTCTGGAAATAAGACAACAGAATACTCTGCAAATACCAACGACATCACTGCCACGTTCATAGTTCCCAATACCAGCTGATTGAATGCATACACCGTTCCAAATCCAGGATGCAACAATCGTGTTAAATGCATATAGCTTGCTCCATTTGCTGGCAAGGCAGAACTCAACACAACTTCTGGAACCGTCTTGAAAAAAACGAAAATTGCAGCCAACAAAAATCCCCATACCAAACCATCCCCTACAAGACGAATAACTACCGGAGTTCTAGCAAAAATACCTGCACCCACAATACTACCGATGGCCATCAAAAAACTCATTGAAAATGTCATCTTTTTCATAGTATAACCCCCATGGCTTTTTATCATTCTATCAACAGTCTGCTCACCATGTCTGTCTTAATACTGACATAAGATCAGGTTATCCATATCCTGAATCTGTGACGGTCAACAAAACAGCCGGAATGGCAACTTTTTTATGAGTAAAAAGGTTGCCATTCCGTGCTTCATGTATCATCGCTTTTTACCATGCAGGCAAGCGGCCTGGTGTCCAACTATACTATCGCCCAGTACAAATCCCATGCCCGTAAACTTATGCTTTCTTGACAAATACCTGACCCGATACCCTGCTTTTCATCACGTCTGAATATGGTATAATCAAAGAGTCAATTGGTTCAATATCCTTCAGTCCCTTCTTTACTTATTGTTTATCGGATTCCAGTACGTATTTCAGGAAGGAAGAAAGCCATGAAACCCACTGAACGCGTTTCCTTTTACTCCCATTTGGCCGGTGCCCTGCTCTTCGTGCCGGGAACCATTCTGTTATTGTTTCTCAGCCGCCAGCACTGGCCCCTGATGACGGTTTCGGCCATTTATGGCTTGTCGGTGATTTTTCTCTTCACCGCCAGCTCTCTTTACCATTACTTCAAAAAAGCCGAAGGCGAAGTATCCCTTTGGCGCAAACTGGATCACTTTGCGATTTTCGTCATGATCGCTGGCACCTACACGCCGGTGACTTATGTATACCTGACGGGATGGCTTCGCACCGGCATTCTGATTTTTCAGTGGTCGCTGGTTTTGGCCGGGTTTTTCTTCAAGTTTTTTTACCTGAAAGCTCCCCGCTGGGTGTATACCACCATTTACCTGCTCATGGGCTGGTCGGCCATTTTCACCATCAAGCCACTTTTTGCCGCCATGAGTAATTGGTCTTTCTTTTTGCTATTTGCGGGCGGCGTCTCCTTCACCATTGGCGCTGTTTTCTACATGATTAAAAAGCCGGTATGCTTCCCCGGCTTTGGATTCCATGAAATATTCCACTTTTTTATTCTGGCCGGTGGTATTTTTCACTACCTGCTGGTATTACTGGCCGTGCGCTGAAACACCATTGACCCGCTAAAAGCGGCAGCCCCAAGGGCTGCCGCTTTTATAATGATGATATAATGCTGAGAGTACCAGCTGTTTATAGTTCTGTTAGGTGAATTTTGTTGTCTTTGAAATAGAGGGATCCAGTTAGATTTGATTTAACCACCTTCTGAAGGTTTTTAATTTCCAGAGTGGTATTGGGGTAGGCATTCCCCATGATTTTCACTTCTCCTTCACCCCTGGTTGACAGCATCTCCTCCACCCGCTGATAGGCACTGTTCAGCCGGTTAATTTCATCGATCAAGCCCTCATAGGTAAAGAGAAGCCCCTCGTAGGTTGCCTTTGCCCGCTGATCAAGACTGCTTTGATTGGATTCCAGAATTTCCAGCTGCTTTTTCAACCGTTTGGCCTTGACGATGGTTTCGTTAAAGCTGGCTTTGATCACATCCATTTGCTGTCTGATCAGTGTTCGGTCAAACCCCGCCACTTTCACCACCGTGGCTTTTTCAGTGCTGTTTCCAAGGGTTCCCGCCACCACCAGATGTTCGGCTTCAATACTGCCGCCTATAATGCGTCCTCTTTCCTGAGAGACAACGATACGACCGCCTTTCAATTTGCTGTCAAGCGCATACAGGCCGATATTGATTTCTCCACCAGCATCAATGTCGCCTTCATTCACGTATTTGATATACACATGATTGGCAGCAATAATTTTGCCTTTGCCTTTGCCATTCATGCCGCCTGTGACCGATACGCTGCCCTCCACTGAATGTATGAGCCCCACTGCACCGATTCCCATGGGCCCCTGAATGGCAATGTCTTTTGTCGCTTTCACTGAAAAAAGATCTTCAACCGTTCCTTTAATGGTGACATACCCATCAAAACGAATGTGTCCTGTATTGTAATCCACATTGCCTTCAATCACCAGGTGGTTCTCCACCCCTATTTTTCCTTCAAGAAATCGAACAGCGCCTTTAGTCTGCGCTCTCAGGATGGTTTTACCGATTTCTTTCAGCTCCATCACTGATTTGGGGTCATATCTCAGCTGATAGTCCCGTCCCGGCTTCGCCGGGATGGACTCGCCGAAAATGGTTCTGCCAGGCATCCCCTTGGTGGCATGCACTTTTTCTCCCAGCCATGCTCCCGTGTCCACCCGATCAAACAGGTTAACTTCATAGTTGTCCACTTTTCCATCACTAGTAATCACCGGTTTTTTGTCGGTAAGTTGAAAATAGGTGATTTTTGCGTCCGTTCCCTGTACAGGCGGAATTCCTGCTGCAACCTGTGTCTGTTCCAGCGGTCTGAGGCCTTCCTCCAGCACTTCATCCATGATTCCGGTGGTGACTCCTGCTTCCACCAGTGCCTGTCTGGCGGCCGCCTTCACTGTTTCCTTGTCTTCAGCATAGGGAGTATCCTGGCGCTGATTCAGTGTCAGAAACCCTTTCATCTGATCTTTTGAAGCCAGAAACTCTACAAGGGGGCGATATTCGCCGATCCGGGTTTTAACCCCCGGGGCATCAAAGGCTTCCTTCATACCGGGAAAATTAGTAACTTTAATGCGTGG
The DNA here is from genome assembly GCF_039414295.1 of Anoxynatronum sibiricum. Taxonomy (NCBI): domain Bacteria; kingdom Bacillati; phylum Bacillota; class Clostridia; order Eubacteriales; family Clostridiaceae; genus Anoxynatronum; species Anoxynatronum sibiricum. The sequence goes on from NZ_JBCITM010000008.1 coordinate 8,139, forward strand.
GCAGCATCTGCATGCTTCTTCAAAGGCGCCAACCTTTAAGCCGCCTTTCAAGACGTTCACCCACACATGCTGCTGTCCGGCAGATTCCTCCACCGTTACTTCCATGGTTTCACTGGTGTAAATAATCAATGGGCTCCATCCTCCCTGACAACCATCATGTGGCTGGCGATGGTCACGGCTGTCACATATGCCGCTGTCGTCAAGTATCGTCTTTCCATTTGAATAGGCGTATTTTCTTATTTTAGTCGTATCAAAAATGGCATGCGTAAACATCCGTTGACAGTTGGCGGAGAATCAGTACTACAACAGCGCTTAATCAGTGGATAAGTTGGAACGAATGGGATTAAATTTACCGCAGACAGTTGGGTGGTGATTGAGTGAGAATTGTTGCGGATTTCGAAGAGCCATACTATGACGATATTATAACAATCGTCCGGCTATTTGTAAATATCACTCCCACTCAATCACCACTATTACACTTTCCTTTGAATCAATCGAACCACCTTGGGAGACGCCACGGCTTAATGGGACTGGCTTCAGGGTTTCGCAGGACTTCTGTCTTATTTGACAGAAGCCGGGGATCAGGGTATTCTTTTAGTACACGCTCCCCATCATTACCTGCTCATTGGCTGATCTTTTCACCTGCCAGAGCAAGTCACGTTGAAGCAGTTCTTGAAATCCAAAGCCACACTGGATAATATCAACGGAGGTATGTCTATGAAACGTCGCGGAATCATTTTCTTATTACTGCCGGCAGTAATATTTATCGCAGTCGCCGGGGCGCTTATCTGGGACATTATTCCCATGCCTCTTTCCCTCATAAACGGATTTTCAGTGGTTCATGCCGATGAACATGAGCATACCTATTATGCGCTGAGTGCTTCAGAAGCCCTCACCTTTCGAAGTGGTTTGTCTCGTCAATCCTCCCCAGCCTTAACAGCGCGGGAATTACCAGTGCCCATGGACTCAGCCGTCGAGTTTCAGCTGACACTCCATCTGAAAATTCCCTGGCATCGTGAGTATCGCCTCCTGGCCACTGATGAAGGCCACCTTTTTATCAGCCAGGGAAATGACACCTACAGGCAGGTGGATGAGCCTGCTTTTTTCCATCAACACCCTGCCTTCAGTGCCATGTATCCTTACTCCCGCCCGCCCCGTCTGCACATCACAGGTGCTGCTGCTCCTTTTGAAAGTGATCTCCACCTGGCTGAATGGGCCTTTGAACGCTGGGATCACACGTGGGTCACCGTGTGGCCATCAACAAACTCCGGCATCATTGATGAGTTTCAGGCGGACTTGCCTGAGCCTGCGACTTTTTCCATCAGTGAAGCCACTGTTCCCCTGATCCTGTCACTGGATCCCTTTCCCGATCACCTGATGCTGCGGGTGACGGACCCCGCCGGCACCCTTCGCTACGACGGATTGCTGGAAACACCTGAGTTGCCCTTGTTTCCCTACAATGGTACCCACCAGTATGCACTGGAAATGGCCTGGACAGACGAAAACAAGCCCTATCAGGGAGCCGCTTCCACCGCCTTTGTGCTGGAAATGGACCTGCTCCCCGTCTTTGAACTTCCCGGCCCCACCGCCCTGCAGGGAGAACTGCTCACTTTTCGCGCCCGGCATTTACCACCAGACGCCACAGTGGAACTGCAACAGGAACTGGCGTCCAATGTGCGCCTCTTTCCCCTGGAAGACGGGTATGTGGCCTACCTGCCCACTCACTACGGCACTTCTACAGGAGACCATACCCTCCGCTACGGCCTGACAGGTGAACCCCTGCAGGAATCGAAACTCACCCTGCTGCCCCGGGAGTTTCACATTCAGCACCTGGCCATTGATGCCGGTGTGGCAGCCGCCACCCGAAATGAGGCGGCCTACGCCCAGTCGGCCAAGTACTTCACCCCCTCCCGGGACGAGAGTGCCTCTGAACGATATTACACGGAGCCATTTATCATTCCCGTACACGGCCGTTTAACCACTGAGTTTGGCGAAACCCGCTATGTGAACAATGCCCCCACGTCGTACCGCCATTCCGGCCTGGATATTGCCGCTCCCACAGGTACTCCCGTGGCTGCCACCAACCGGGGACGGGTCACCCTGTCCATGGACTTGATCATGCAGGGAAAAACCGTGGTCATCGACCACGGCCAGGGACTTTTCAGTGTGCATTTTCATCTTCATGAGTTAATGGTGGAAACCGGCGACCTGGTGGAACAGGGAGACATCATCGGCACCGTGGGGACCACCGGCTTCTCCACCGGCCCCCATCTGCATTTCACCATGTCTTACTACCGCCACAATCTGGAGCCTGGGCATTTTCTGGTGGGAGAACCCATTACCTACCAAAATGCCCCTCATCACCTGTCACCGGACTAATCACCCGTCTGATCCGCTGACATGATCATTTGGATTCGCCGAGATTCACAATATCCAACAGGAGGTGCTTTTATGAACATCATCCAAAACCATCAGCTGGTGTACGCCATGGATGCCGCCAACACCCCCGTTTTGAAGACAGACAGCGGCAATGAAGTCATTTTCCAAACCTGCGACTGTTTTCAAAATCAAATCACCAGCGAGGCTCAATCGGTGGACACCCTTAACTGGGATCACATTAACCCGGCAACTGGCCCCCTCTATGTCATCGATGCTCAGCCGGGCGATGTGCTGAAAGTGGACATATTGGCTATCGACATTGATTCCTTTGGAGTGATGGCTGCCATTCCAGGTGCAGGACTGTTGGGAGACCAGGTGACAACCTCTCAGATTAAAGTAATGCCCATTGAGAATGGCATGGCCCGCTTCAGCGATAAACTGAGTTTACCGGTAGTTCCCACCATTGGCGTCATTGGTGTGGCGCCTGCAGAAGGCGCTGTTCCCTGCGGTGCGCCTGGCCCCCATGGCGGGAACATGGATAACGGAAAAACCACCGCCGGCACCACGCTTTTCCTGCCCGTGTTTGTTGAAGGAGCATTGCTGGCCATGGGTGATCTTCATGGGCTCATCGGCGACGGTGAAATTATGGTGTCAGGGCTGGAAGTGGCTGGTCGCGTCACCGTTCGGGTAACCATACTCAAAGACTTTCATCTGGCACATCCCATGCTGGAGACAAAGACCCATCTCTACACAGTGGCTTCTCACCAGGATCTGCTCACAGCTGTTAAAATGGCTACTGAATGCATGCACCAATGGGTGATGGCTCATTCTGACCTTTCTTTTAATGAAGCCGGCATGCTTCTCAGTGCAGCAGGCAATGCAGAAATCTGCCAAGTGGTGGATCCCTTGCTCACCGCCCGTTTCGGGATGACTAAATCAATCCTTGAAAAACTGGCACGCGCTTAAACATCATCAGTATCGGACAAATCACCACTTGAAAAGGCCATTCCGGTATTATTCGGAATGGCCTTTTCATAATCTTTGATATTTTTTCACAGTGGTACTTGACGCACCACGTGCTCTTTGTCACTATCTGGAACGGGCACTTCGCCGCTGTTTTCCACCAGAGCCATTTCCGTTGCCCTTTGGCCCAGATGTCCACGGTCCTTTTCCCTTGCCTTTGCTTTGGCCCTGACCACCTGTACCCGCTGCTTTTGGGGTCCACTTTCCGCCTTCTCCACTGGGCTTGCCGTCTTTTGTTTTGTTTTGATCTGTCATCTTATTCTTGTTCCTTTCAGCAGGCCTGTTTTTTTCTCCATCTTTGGTTCTGTCTCTTTTATCAAAGGCTTTGTTTTTATCTTTGTCTCTGCGTTTTTCTCTGTCTCTGTCTTTATCTCGATCTCGATCTTTACCTTTACCTTTACCTTTGCCTTTATCAAAGGTTTTGCTCCGATCTGTTTTTTTGTTTCCAGCGCTGCCACGATTTTTTCCGGTACTTCCGTCTTTCGATGCTTTCCCGGTTTTCGGCTGATGGCCCTGCTTTTCTTTCGCATCTCCTGGATCTCTTTCGCCATGCCCAAATTTCAGACCGATCTGCCGCTTGGGGAGGGTCATGCGAATGCCTTTTTCTACTTCATGAAGCACTTGACGGTCTCTGGGTGTCACGAAGGTAACCGCTGTGCCCACCTGCCCGGCACGACCGGTACGGCCAATGCGATGAATGTAGTTATCCACATCCTGCACCATATCGTAGTTGTAGATGTGGGTGATGCCTTCGATGTCCAGCCCCCGGGCCGCCACGTCTGTGGCCACCAACAGCTGAATTTCTGCTTTACGAAAAGATTTCATCACTTTTTCCCGCTTGGCCTGGGTCAGATCACCGTGGAGCTCATCGGAGAGATACCCCCAGGATTGCAGTTCCTCATTGAGGGCGGCCGCCCGGCGCCGGGTGCGGCAAAAGATGATAGCCATAAAGGGCGGGGATTCCCCCAGGATCTGGCAGAGGGCATCCTGTTTCTTCCGGTCGGTGGTTTCAATCACCAGCTGCTGAATTTCAGTCAGGGTGACGGTTTCGGTTTTGACGCTCACCTGCCGGGCCGACTGGGTGAACCGCTTGGCCAGCTTCTGGACCCCCTCGGGTATGGTGGCAGAGAAGAGCATGGTTTGCCGACTGGGGGGCGTTTGGTTAATGATGGCTTCCACCTCAGGCAAAAACCCCATGTGGAGCATCTGGTCTGCTTCATCCAGCACCAGCATGCTCAGGTCTGAGAGATTAAGGGTGCCCCGGCGCAGATGGTCCAGCAGCCGTCCGGGTGTTCCCACCACCAGATGAATGTTTCCCTTCAGGCGGTGAAGCTGTTTTTCCACGTCCTGCCCGCCATAGGCAGCCAGGAGATTGATATTGGTGGATTCGGTGAGTTTCTTGGCTTCCTGGGTGATCTGTATGGCCAGTTCCCGGGTGGGGGTCACCACCAGGGCTTGCACCACGCGCTGCTCCGTCTGAATCTTTTCCATGATGGGCAGCAGGAAGGCCAGGGTTTTACCGGTGCCTGTCTGGGCACGGGCAATCACATCGTCTCCCTGCAACAGCAGGGGAATAGCCGCTTCCTGAACCGGTGTAGGCTGGGTGATCTGTTGTTTTTCCAGTTGCTGAAGCCACTGGGGGTGCAGGCCCAAGGCCTGAAAAGTGGTTGCTTTGGTGGTCATGTTATTTCTCCTGTTCTAATGGTACCATTGGTCATTGACAGCCTTCATCATATACTGAAGCCCTTCAATGTGCAAGCTTCTTTCTCTATTTCTTTGTTACTGTCATTCACCCAGTTATTCTGAGACGTCAAAAGGCCGGAAGAAAAGGCTTCCGGCCGGAGTTATCGTGCTGTCAGGTTTTAGTAAATGCCTCTGTTCAGGCCATCCATGATGGCGGAGAACATTTTGTTTCCCCGAAGAGTCGCTCCACTGAAGGTATCCACATCTTCCACAAAATCACCAGGGGCGTGCAACTCAAATATGGTTGCCGCCGGTTTTCCTTCAAGGTAGGCTGCTGCCTGCTCATACTGCTGAAGAATACCGTGGAAGGGGTCTCCCGCTTCCATCTCGTTATAGTCCACGCCGCCATAGGCCAGGTGTCGGAAACGGATATCTGTGAAGTTGCCGTTTTCGATATTGAACTGGATGCTCACCTGCTGCTCACCGCTATCTTCATACGTTCCCCGATAACGGCCGTCAGGCGCATTGATGGCGGTGTTGTAGCTGCCTGCTGGCTGATAGAGTCCTCTGTTCAGCGCGTCTTTCATGGCTGAAAACACTTTGTTCCCGCGAATGGTGGCTCCCGTAAAGGTATCCACATCTTCAATAAAATCGCCGGGCACATAAAGGTCAAAGATCTGCTCCAGTTCCCTGCCCTCCAGATAATCAACGATTTGTTCATGCTGGCTTAAAATCCCATAAAGGGCATCACTTTCTTCCAGGGCATTAAAATCGGTGCCCCCATAGGCCAAATGACGGAAGCGCACGTCACTGACGGTGTTGTTCGCCAGCTTGAACTGGATGCTCACCTGCATTTCTCCGGCGTCACTGTAAATGCCGCGGTAGGTGCCGTCGTCGTAACTGCCCATGGAACGGGTAACCCCATTGTCCGGACCGTAAACGCCCCGGTTCAGCGCATCCTGAAACGCTGAGAAGATTTTATTGCCGCGAATGGTGGCGCCTGTGAAGGTGTCCACATCTTCCACAAAATCACCGGGCGCATAAAGATCGTTGATGGCTGTCACCGGTTTGCCTTCCAGATAATCTGCCACCTGTTGGTGCTGCAGTTTGATGCCGTGGAAGGGATCACCCTCTTCCAAAGCGTTATAATCGGTACCTGAATAAGACAGATGGCGGTATCGCACATCGCTGATGACACCCTCTGTCAGCCGAAACTGAACGCCTACCTGCATCACACCGGAATCGTTATAATTGCCACGGTAGGTGCCGTCGTCATAGTCGCCGGCAGCTTCAGCAGGTGCTTCAGTTTGGCTTTCTTCTCCCGCTTCAGCAGTTTCAGCTGGTTCTGTGGATGCTTCCCCACCCGTGGCTGGCGTCTCGGCCGGCGTAGTGCCGGTATCGCCACATCCTGTGAGTAACAGTGCGGCTGTCAATAAAATGATCATTATCACTAATCCATGTTTTTTCATGATCTCTTCCCCCTTCATTCAATTGGCATGAATTGTTAATTGTCCGACAAACGTTTTCATGCGTTCCTGATTTAAGGGTATCATAGTTGAGACTCCCTGCACATCTGTGCATATGTCCCACAGCTGGGCGAGATGTCCCTCTTATTTGATTTTGCTATTTGATTTCGCCGCCGGGCTTACTTTCACCGGCTGGAAAAGAATCCTGATATTGATGTTTCAGCCAATATGCGGCCGCTTCTGTCCGGTTGGACACGTTCAGTTTTTTGAAGATGGTGCTGATTCCGTTGCGGACCGATTTTTCTGAGATGTCCAGAACTGACGCAATTTCGTAGTTGGTATGGCCCTGACTGATGAGATTGATCATCTTTTCTTCCCGTTCTGTGAGCATTGACTCGGCTTTCGACGGTTTCACACGAATGCGGTCCAGCACGTAATCGGTAACAACGGCATCCAGCACCGACTTGCCCTCATGAAGATCGTACAGGGCCCGCATGAGGCTGTCGTGGTCCACGCTTTTCACTAAAAATCCGTCTGCTCCCGCCTTCACCGCTTCCAGCACCACATGGGGCTTTGCAAAGGCAGTCAGTATCAGCACCTTCAATGCAGGGTAGCGTCGTTTAATCTCCTGACAGGCCAAGACGCCGTCACCCTGGGCCAGTTGATAGTCAAGGATGATAATGTCCGGCAGGTTTTCTGACAGCCTTTCCAATGCCTGGGGCAGGTTTTCAGCCTCTCCCGTCACCTGAAAATCATCGTTCAGTTCAATGAGAAACCGCAGGCCTTCACGCACAATGCTGTGGTCATCAACAATCATCAGGCCGATGGGCTGCTTCACGTTGTCAGTTGTCATTGACATCATTCCTCCCATGGTATTTGGAGACTTACCAGCGTACCGGCGGTGGTGCTCTTTACCTCAAGAAAACCGCCGGCTTCACGGGCACGCTGACGCATGAGGGCAAGTCCTTTACCCTCTCCAGTTCCAGCTGTTGGCTGAAAGCCCTGTCCATTATCGCGAATCTGTATCACCAGCGTTGCCAGGGTCGCTTCCAGTGTGATTTGCACCTGGCTTGCGTCTGCGTGCTTCACAATGTTGCACAGCGCTTCCTGAAGGATGTAGTAGAGATGTGTTGATTGCTCAGGGCTGAATTTTCCCAGCTGGAGCGGCGGAATGCGACTGGCCAGGTGGATGTTTAGCCGGGTCATCTGCCGATATTCTTCCACCAGCCTGCGAATCTGTACCATCAGCGCTTCCGGCTCCATGAGTTCTGAATGGTCTTGATTCAACAGTTCTCTGACAATTTCCATGGATTCATTGATCCGATCCTGCACGTCAGTCAACGGTTGTACCAGTGCAGGCGCTGACTGCTGTTTCAGTAGATAAGCCACTTTCAGCCCACTGGCATACAACTTTTGAATGATGCCGTCATGGAGGGTCATGCCGATGCGACGTCGTTCTTCGACTGCCGCCCGTTCCTGAACCATCTGGTTAATTTTAAAAGCAGCCTCTTCACGGAAAGCTTTCAATAAATGTGTCAGTCCCCACAGAATGAGCACGCCCAGGCCTGCTTTGATGAGCTGTACCGGTAATCCCGTCACCTGCAGGAAAAGGGCATGGTTAATGAAGCTGGCAGGAAAAAAAGCCGCTTCCCGCACCACCAGTCCGTCCAGCAACCCATAGAACAGAAAGGCAACAGACAGCAGCCGGGTATACAGCGCCTGCTTGTGGCGGTGCTTCTGTTTCAGCAGCCGGGCATCCCGGTGAAAAGCAGCGAAGGTGATGATACCGGCGGGCAAAGCCATGCCGTAGCGCATCACCAGCGTATTCAGCAGGCTTAGGTCGACCGATCCAGAGATACCCCAGAATCGTAATAGCAGCACCCAGAGACCGATGATCCACCCCGCAAAAAGAAACCATGGAACCCAAAAACGGAAGCTGCCGATGCTTTTTTGATGCCACTGGACACGCATGCCAAAACGGAGAAAAAAGACAAAAGACAACACCTTCAAAAAACTGCGAATGATCACAGCGACTGGCACCAGATCCGAATAAAGACCTGTGACCAGCAGCATGGTCATCCATTCCGTCATTCCATGAATCACACCAAAAGCCGCCAAATCAGGCAGCGCATTGGCCAGGGAAAGATTGCTGATTTGCTCATCTTTTTGATGCAGCCATGCTGCCAAACCCATGGCAATAAAAGCAAATCCATAGAGCAGGTAATATACGATCGTTTCCTGAGGTCTCATCTGCCACACTTCCTTTTAGATCACACCATTCATTGCTTTACTTCAGCAGCGTGTGTTCCAGCCCATTGATGATGGAAACCACCTCTGCCGGGCTGTGAGCCACGAACTCCGGGCCCGCGGCTTTCACCAGCTCTTCGTGGTCGAAGCCATAGGAAACCCAAATGATGGGTATGCCCGCTCTTTTGCAGGCTTCAATGTCCCGCAGTTCATCTCCCACATAAATAAGTTGTTCCGGCGCCAGCTTTTCCTGTTTCATGTACCGGCGAATGATTTTATCTTTCCCAAAGATACGGTTGGAACCGATGATTTTATGAAAAAGATTCATGTTATGATGTACCATGTAGTTTTTGATGATTTCCGGGTCATTGGAAGAAATCACCGTCAGGCAGCAACCAGCCTCATGAAGCCGATGAAGCATGTCGGGAATGCCTTCAAAAAACCGGAGCTCCTGCAGGCCTTTCTTGTACTCTCTGTAAAATTCCAGAGCCAGGGCCGGCAATTTTACCATAGGTACGCCGTAATGGCGAAATCGTTCCCGGATGGGCTTTCGCAACAAGGCATCCAAGTCTTCACTGTTCACCCGGGGATATCCCTTGCGATGGCCAATGGTGTTCATGGCTTGCAGGCCGATTCCCAGAGAATCCACTAATGTGCCGTCAAAATCAAAGAGAAGGTGTTTTTCCATCCCGCATCTTCCTTCCTGCTGTGGCTATGTTTGACACGATGGCCGGCCGATTGCCTGTGCTGTTTTCATGGCACGGTACACGTGGGCGGTATAGATGGCATCATGGAGGGCTTTATGAAAGCTGTTTTCCAGTTCAATATGAAAGTGCTCCACTGCTTTTTTCAGCCCCACCTGATGACCTTTGGGCATCTCCAGATGCCGCATGCACAGTTTTTGAATATCCACATGCTGTTGAAACCAGTCGGTATTCAGCCGGTGAAACCGGCAGTTTCGCACCAGTTCCTGATGATCATCAATGCCCCAGGAGCCCATCACGATTTCACCGGTACCCATCCATTCCCGAAAAGCCTCAATGGCTTCGGGAAAAGGCACCCCATATTGGAGTTCTTCAGCTGTAATTTTGGTTTTTTGCCGGATTTTCGGATGCATTTTATGGTAGAGTGTGGGCTTGATCATCATCTGAAAAGTGTCTTCGATGACCAGTTCATCATTCAGCTTGACTGCGCCAATTTCAATGATTTCCTGTGGGCACTCCGGATGAGCATCACCTTTCAGCAGCCTGCGGGTCTGTCTGTCAATGCGAAAAGCAGTGTTAAATTCAAAATCATAGATTATCTGTGTCATTCCAACGCTCCTGATTTCGTTTATTTCCTTCCACCAACGGCTCAAGGCCTTCAATGATTTCTATCATGGCTTCTTCCATTTCTCCGAAAGCAGCGGGCAGATGGGTGTGCTGCTGGTCAGCCAGGAGTTTTTCCAGTTCCTGGGCTGTTTCGTGAAGACGATAAGCACTGATATTGCCGGCCATCCCTTTGATGCGATGGGTCAGGAAACGAACATTTGTGTAATTTTCTTCATCAACGGCCTGGCGCAGGGCATTCAGCTCTTTGCATCGATGTTCATAGACATGTTCCAGAATCTGGATAAACACTTCCCGGTCTCCCAGAAATCGTTCCAGACCTTCTGCCACGTCGATGCCTGGAAGACTCTCCGGCAAAAGATCTGTCACTTTCATGGCAGTGGTTGCCAGACTGGCATCTTCTGTTGCTTCCCCGATGATGTCGCTTTGCTTTCTGAGACACCACCTGAGTAACGTGCGATACAGTTGTTGTGGCTCAATGGGTTTGGGCACATGGTCATTCATGCCCGCTGCCAGGCTTTCCTCCCGGTCTCCGCTCATGGCCTCTGCAGTCATGGCGATCACCGGCAGGTCTCTCCATTGATCATGCTGCCGAATTCGACGGACTGCAGTCAACCCGCTCATGCCAGGCATGCGAATATCCATGAGCACCAGGTCATAAGTGCCCTTTTTCAGCATTTCCAGTGCTTCATAACCACTTGAAGCCACCGACACCGCAACGCCCCAGTTTTCCAAAATTCCCCTGGCTACCATCTGGTTGACCTCCAGGTCTTCCACCACCAGCACCCGGAGCCCTACAAGATTTTCGGACATTTCTTCGGGAGTGGCCATGCCGACAGCTTCTGCCGGTGCTTCCAGGGTAGTCGCCAACGGCAGTGTCACACTGAACTGGAAGGTGCTCCCCTTTTCCGGTTCACTTTTCACCAGCAGTTCTCCACCCATGAGATCTGCCAAATGGCGGCAGATGGAAAGTCCCAGCCCGGTGCCCCCAAAGCGCCGGGTAGTGGATACATCTCCCTGTCGAAAAGGATTAAACAAATGCTTCAACTGGAGGGGTGTCATGCCAATCCCGGTATCTTCCACAACAAACACCAGCTTTTCTTCGCCAGGCTTCAGTGAGCCGCCGGTACGAACAGAAAGACTGACGCTGCCGGCTTCTGTGAATTTCACCCCATTGCTCATCAGATTAATGAGGATTTGACTGAGACGCACCGCGTCACCCTTCACGTTTTGGGGTACATCCGGTGCTATCTGAAAATGAATGGCCAGTCCTTTTTCCCGGGCCATGGTCTCCACAACAGTCTTCACCTGTTCCACCAAGGTCTCCAGATCCACCGGCGCAGATTCCAGCTCCATTTTCCCTGCTTCGATTTTGGAAAAGTCCAGCACATCATTGATGAGATCCAGCAGAGCTTTGGCCGACTGGTCGATACGGTGCAGATATTCAGCCTGTTGAGGTGTCAACTGGGTTTGAAGGGCCAGATGCGTCAAGCCGATCACCGCATTCATGGGGTTGCGAATCTCATGGCTCATATTGGCAAGGTAACGGGATTTGGCTTCATTGGCCTTTTGGGCTTCGTCACGGGCTTTCTTCAGTTCTGCTTCCACTGATTTGCGCCTGGTAATATCCATGAAGGTTCCAATCACCCGTGTCACACGACCCTTTTCAATCACCGGCTCCGCTGAGGTGCGTATCCAGATCTTTTCTCCTTTTCGGGTGGTGTAGGGAAGTTCCATGTCATAAGGTTTGCCAGCCTCCAGGCAGGCCTGAAAAGCAGCGGAGATGCGGGGAATATCTTCTCGGTTGTAGCCTGCAAGGCTTTGGTCAATGTGTTCCGGCGAACCAGCTTTCACTTCTCCTGGTTCCATACCATGAAGCCTGTAGGTTTCATCCGTCCAATACATGGTCTGATTTTCCACATCCCATTCCCAGGCACCGGTGCGAGTGATGGTCTGTGAAGCCCGCAGCAGGGATTCACTCTTTCGTAACGCTTCTTCTGTTTTGCGCTGTTCAGTGATATCTTCTTTGACGGCAATGAAATGGGTTATTTCCCCCGCTGTGTTGAAAATGGGAGAGATGTTGGCCTCTTCCCAATAAAGTCCGCCATCTTTTTTTTGATTGCAGAACCGCCCCCGCCAATCCCTTCCGGCAGAAATGGTCTCCCATAGTTCCCTGTATTCATGGGAAGACTTATCATCCGATTTCAATATGCGGGGATTCTCTCCCCTCACTTCTTTCAGGGTATACCCGCTGGCTCGGGTAAAAGCAGCATTCACATATTCAATGCGTCCTTCTCTGTCGGTGATCACCACCGTTGAAGCCGTTTGGTCCATGGCAGCCGTCAGTTTTCGGGCTATTTCTTCACTCTCTGCCAACAGCCGTTCCATTTCTTTCCGGTCAGAGATGTCCAGGCTGTACTCCACCACCTGGTCGATTTCTCCTTCTTCATTATAAAGCGGATGGGCATGCACTTCCACATCAACGGAATTTCCCTTAGCATCAACGTGGATATGCTCCAGCACAACCGCTTTTCCGCTTCTTATCACCGCCAACAGGGCACAGGGATGCTCTTCGGGGTCGCAGGGGATATCGGTGCCATGAGTCAGTTTGTGGCAAGTGATTTTCTCAGGAAGGTGCTCCCGTCCTGCCAGCGCCGCCTTGTTGGCCATGATCACTTCATAGTTGTTGACATCGATCACATAGAAGGGATAATCCAGTCCATTGACGATCTTCTGAAAAAGCTTCAGTTGCTCCATCTGCTCCAGCTTTTTCGTCCTATTGGTTGTCTTCATGCATTGTGCCTCCTCCGGCTGCCAACCCATTGTTCCGTGTTCCACCGGCAGCTCCGACCTGCGAGATTGAAGATTTCATTCAATTATACCATTTTCAGCCAAGCATTCCATTTAAAACCGAAAAAACACACGGGAGGCTTTTACTGGCCATTTCCCGTGTGTTCGATTCATGAGTCAGCAGGTGAAAGCTGTGAATGTTTACTCCCAGCGGGAACCACGGCTGCCGTCTTCCGGCTTCCTGCTGCGGGAATAATTGCCGTCACGCTGGCTGCGCTCGCTGCTTTTACCCTTGTAGCCGCCGGTGCCGCTGCTTTTGCCTTTATAGCCGCCGGTGCTTTTACCTTTGTAGCCACCGCCACCAGTGCTGCCGCCGCTCTTGCCTTTATAGCCGCCGCTGCTCTTACTGCCGCCCTTCCAGCTGCTTTGCTGGGATTTTTTGGAGCGCAGGGGTGCATGTTCAGTGATACTCACCGGAATTGTCACCGGTTCTTTGGTGATCATCTTCAGAGCCGCAGCCACCAATGCAGTGGAATCATGCTCTTCCAATAATTGACGGGAGGTTTCCTGGTATTCCAGATAGTCCTGCCGTTCAATGCTCTCCAGCAGCTTTTCCACAGCCGTCTGTTGCTGCCCCATAAGGGCATCGGTCAGTGTGGGGGCCTGTCTCCGCTGAATCTTTTTGCGTATGCTGGTTTCAATCAACCGGAGATGATCCATTTCACGGGAGGTGACAAAGGTAATGGCTTCTCCGGTTTTACCGGCACGGCCGGTTCGACCCACCCGATGCACATAGCTTTCAGGGTCTTGTGGAATGTCAAAGTTGTATACATGAGTCACTCCAGAAATATCCAGTCCTCTGGCAGCCACATCGGTGGCAACCAAAATGTCCACCCGGTTTTGCTTAAAACGGCGCATCACCTGGTCTCGCCGGGACTGAGTCAGATCGCCATGCAGCGCCTCAGCAGAATATCCCCGCTTTTGGAGGGCTTCAAAAACTTCGTCAACCCGTTTCTTGGTACGGCCAAACACGATGGCCAGTTCAGGTGAATGGATGTCCAGCATATTACACAGAATGTCAAACTTTTTGCGTTCCAGCACTTCAATATAGCATTGATCAGTGAGATCCACTGTCATTTCCTTAGCTTCAATTTTCACCATTTCCGGTTCTTTCATGAACCGTTCGCCCAGCTTGCGGATGGGAGCCGGCATGGTGGCAGAGAACAGCAGTGTCTGCCGCTCTTGGGGCACTTCTTTAAGAATTGCCTCAATGTCTTCAATAAAGCCCATGTTCAGCATTTCATCCGCTTCGTCCAACACCACCATTTTAATGCCGTCAAGGCGCAGGGTGCGTCGACGAATATGATCCAGCAGACGTCCCGGTGTTCCTGATACAATTTGGGGATTAGCACGAAGTGCTTTGATTTGCCGGCCGATTTCCTGGCCGCCATAGATGGGCAGGGCGCGAATGCCCTTCACCTGACCGACGCGGTTCAGTTCTTCTGCCACCTGAACAGCCAGTTCACGGGTAGGTGCCACCACCAGTCCCTGAACATAGTTTTCATCTCGTGACAGTTTTTCAATCATGGGAATTCCAAAGGCCGCGGTTTTACCGGTGCCTGTCTGGGCCTGTCCAATCACGTCTTTGCCTGTCATTAACAGGGGAATGGTGGACTCCTGAATGGGAGTGGCCTCTTCAAATCCCATTTGTTTCAACGCTTGCAATATCTGGGCACTGACACCCAGTTCTTCAAATAATCTCATTAAATCGATTCATCTCCTTCGGTATTTTCCGTTTGCGTCATAAGATCCATTTTCATTGTGTGCCTACACTTCCATCACACACGCTCCCACATGGATATGTTGGGAGGTTCCGACAGCTTCTTTTCTGGTCAACGAATGAGCCAGCACTGCCATTAAAGGGGGCCTGGCCAAAAATACAGCGGCAGCTTTTGATGCTTACCAACGCTGCATTTTAAGCCGGTCCCCTTTGGAAGTGTCCTTGCGGCACTTCTCATTTCACCGGCAAAACCGGCAATTGATGAGTTGAGTAGTTGGTGGGTTGAGCTAAAAAAAAGGCAATTCCGAAAACCGGATTGCCTTTTTTCTCATGGTCTTTTATCTTACAGCTTTGTAACGTTAGCTGCTTGAGGTCCTCTGTTACCATCAACCACTTCGAATTCTACTTCTTGACCTTCGTCAAGAGTTTTGAACCCGTCGGTTTGGATAGCGGAGAAATGTACGAATACATCGTCACCGTCTTCTCTTTCGATAAATCCAAAACCTTTTTCTGCATTAAACCATTTTACTTTGCCAGTCATATGTTGGCCTCCTTTGTCTTTCCGTTAAAAGCAAAATCACGTCCAAACCGATTTGATGATACCCTGCAAAGAGAGGCCTTCAAATGATTGTGTTCTTTTACTTTTTAACTTCGTGTTCAATCATAACATAATATTTTAGGGAAAGCAAGCATCAATTTCACTTTCATTTTTTATGCTGCGTGCCACCATCCATTTGCCTCCCTGAAACGACCGGTTCTTAGCCATTAAACACCTTCCAGCAGCACCCCTGACAACACAGCCCATCCAGACCAGACTTATGCATCAACGAAGGATTCCATACGCAGCTCGTTCCATGCGGCGGAAAATCAGGAACAGTGGGTGTTCGCTTTTTGCAAGCATCCGCTTTTAACCCTTCGCAAAATGTGATATACTGACCTCAACTGTTTACCTGCCTTATACGTCATACGTCGGCATGTATGGTCATTAACTGTACCCATCTCCGGAGGTGTTCTCATGCAGCTATCCGAAAAACTCAGCATTCTGGCCGAGAGTGCCAAGTATGATGTTTCCTGTTCTTCCAGCGGCAGCCGGCGGAAAAACACTCCCGGCGGCATCGGCAACGCAGCGGCGGCAGGCATCTGCCACAGCTGGTCTGATGACGGCCGCTGCATTTCCCTTCTGAAAATTCTTATGACCAACGACTGTCTGTATGACTGTGCCTATTGTGTCAACCGCCGATCCAACGATATTCCCCGGGCCAGTTTCACGCCCCGGGAGTTGGCAGACCTGACCATTGCCTTTTACCTGCGTAACTATATAGAAGGTTTGTTTCTCAGTGCGGCCATTCGCCATTCGCCGGACAAAACCATGGAAGACATGGTGGAGATGCTGCGGCTGCTGCGGGAAGAACACCGCTTCAACGGCTATATTCATGTGAAGGCCATTCCCGGGGCCGATCCCCTGCTCATTGCCCAGGCCGGACGCCTGGCAGACCGGATGAGCGTCAACATTGAACTGCCGTCAGAGCGAAGCCTGCACCTGCTGGCTCCCCAAAAAAAGCGGGAGAGCATTCTGCTTCCCATGAATCAAATCCGCCAGGGCATTTTGCAGCGCCGGGAAGAAAAGAGGCAGCACCGCAAAGCCCCGGTTTTTGTGCCCGCAGGCCAGAGTACCCAGTTGATGATTGGGGCTTCACCAGAGACTGACCGGCAAATCCTCCGCCTCTCTCAGGGGCTTTACCAAAAATTTCACATGAAGCGGGTTTATTACTCTGCCTACATGGCAGTGAACACTTCTTCCCTGCTGCCGGTACCCGGCGGACCGCCCCCAACCCTGCGGGAACACCGCCTTTACCAGGCAGACTGGCTGCTACGGTTCTATCATTTCGACGCCGAAGAGCTTCTTCATGATGAAGCCCCTCAACTGGACCTGTTACTGGACCCCAAATGCATGTGGGCACTGCGGAACCCAGAAATCTTCCCCGTGGAGATCAACCGGGCCGACTACCAGATCCTGCTGCGCATTCCCGGCATCGGTCCCACCAGCGCCCGGCGCATCATTTCTTCCCGCCGTTACGGCCCCCTCACCTATGACACCCTGAAACGCACCGGTGCCGTGTTGAAGCGGGCCCGGTATTTCATCACCTGCCAGGGAAAATATGCCGGCGGCCGGGATTTTAATCCCCGGCGGATCCACAGCCTCCTCACCGCAGAAGAAACCTTTGCCCAGCAGGGGTATCAGGGTATCCAGCTTTCGATGGAAGACCTGCTTCATCAGGAAACACCTGCCGCCCCCTTTAGCGGGGGATTGAAGGATCTCTTGGGAGGAACTATCACAGGAAGCACAGGTGAGAACGCCAGAAGAAGCACCGAAGAAAAACTACCTTCAGTGATACTCAGCCGGTTTCATGACATTCCCAGCGTAACCAGTGCCATTATGTCACCTCTTCCGGCCACCGACTCCCCGCCACCTGCCAGTGGGCCAGCCTTGAAAAGTCCGCTGCTGTTACCCACGAAAGGAGGCGCTCTTTCCCATGAAGGTTTTTCTCTATGACGGCACTTTCGAAGGACTTCTCTCCACCCTCTATCTGGGACTTCGGGAAAACACCGAAAACCTGCGCATTGAAGCCGAAGACATTCATCAGCCCGCCCTTTTTGATGAACCCATCTTTCACCCTACCGATCAGGCCTTGGCCGACCGGCTGTTTGCCCTCATCCGCCAGGAAATGTCTCCCATGACCCTGCGGCATGTGTACCGTCTCCATCTGTCGGAAAAACCCGATGCCGGCACTTTGCTACTCCCCTTTCTCCAGCTGGGCTTTCGCATTGGGCCGGGGATCAATGGGCTCATGACCCATCCTCAGGTACATCCGATATTGACCATGAGCCAGCAGGTGAGCCGGGAAAGCCACCGCCTGCTGGGCCTCCTCCGGTTTCAGGAACTGAAAGGCGGGCTGCTCTACGCCCGCTACGAGCCTGATTTTCATCAGACATCCCTCATTGCACCTCATTTTGCACAGCGCATGAGTTCCCACCCATGGATCATTCATGACCTGCGCCGGGAACTGGCCGCCTGTTGGGACACCCACCAGTGGGTACTGCGGGATCTCCCCGCCGCCGAAACCCCTGAAATATCCAGTGATGAACAGGAGCTGCAGCAGCTCTGGCAGGCCTATTTCCAGCATATTGCCATCCGCCAGCGGACCAATCCCACAGTACAGCGGAGTTTCATGCCAAAGAAGTACTGGAAGCATTTAGTGGAAAAACCGGGGACATAACCAATCCCCGGCTCAGACTGTCAATAAAATAGATGAAGACAAGGGATCTGGTGAAGGCCAGCCTTGGAAATAACCAAAGCCGGGAACCTAACCAGTCCCCGGCTTTTCTGCTTTCTAGATTATAACCATCAAAGGATCAAGCTGGTTGATTCATCTTTCACCGAAAAATGGTTCCCACGCCGGTGATGCTTTCTTTCAGTGGTCCGTCGTATTCACTGTCACCGGGGTTCAGGCTGTTGATGACCACACCGTTGGCAGAGGCCCGGGAGTGAATGTATTTGCCTTCTCCCAGATACATGGCGATGTGGCCGGGGAAGAAAATCAGATCTGCCGGCTGAACAGCTTCCAGAGAAATGGGTTTCAGGTACTCTTCTTTCATGACGGCATCCCGGTAGATCACCAGGCCGTTGAGCAAATAGGCCATGGAGCAGAGTCCGGAACAGTCGATGCCCAGGGAGGTGCGGCCACCCCAGCGATATTGGGCACCCTGGTAGGCCAGCGCCGTTTCCATGAGCTTACGCCGCAGGGCCGCTGCTTCTTCGCCGTTCAGGGTGGTTCCTGCAGGTTGCAAAGGCTTCATGGGGCTGATAAAGGCGGTGCGCACCCAGCCGGTTTCTCCTGCAGGGAGCATGACCTCTGACCAGTCTTCCGATACCCGGCCCGTCAACTGCACCCGGCTTCCCCGGGTGAGGGTTTGGATCACATGGTACTGATATTTGGGGCCGGCCATCACGTCTGCCAGGGGATGCATGATCAGGTGCCCCGCCAGGGTCTGCCACCGGTCTGCCCGGCTTTCATCCATCACCAGCTGCGTTTCGTGGAGGTAGCCTTCATAGCCATAGTCGGTGCGAATGTGATGCCAACCGCCTCCCATGCTCCGCAGCCGGGTGACCACCATGCCGCTGATGGCCTCATCAGCCATTTCGCTCTGAAAATGGGGATGCAGCTGAATGGGGGCGGTGGTGGGTGTGACCACGGCCAGGGCAGGGGCAGCGGCGGTCATGTGATGATACACCAACCGGGAGATGTGACCGATGAGACGCTTGGCCTCCAGATTATCTACTGCATCGTTCACAAAAGCTCCGATGAGGTATTGCTGATCAGGCAGGCTCACCAGCCCCACATCGTGGTTCAGCGTGGGCAGCTCCCCGGTTTTGTGTGCCACCTTTACTTTCTTGGGCAGGTAGCGGCGCAGTGAGTCCCGATCCTGCTGGTTCTCCAAAAAGGTGAGCATCAGCCGGCACAGGGCAGGAGTAGCCAGTTTTTCCTGAAGAATCAGTTCCAGCAGGGTCACCATATCACCTGCCGTGGTCAGGTTTTGCCGCCCTTGACGGGCCGATTCAAAGTCCATCATTTTTCGCTGCAGTCGGGTGTTTTTCAATCCCAGGGCTGCCGCCAGGCCGTTGATCCGTTCCATTCCCAAAAGATCCATGAGCACGTTGGTGGCAGTGTTGTCACTGACAGTGATCATCAGCTGCACCAGATCCTGGAACTGGTAGCTGCCGGCAGCCAGATCGGTCACCAGGCTGTAGGCCACCTGTTCTGCCGGCTGAATTTCAATGGATTGATCAAGGGCAAACCGTCCTTCTGCCACCTGGTTCATGGCCTCTGCCATGATGAGCAGCTTGATGGTGCTGGCGGAAGGCATGGGTTGATGGTCATTCAGCTGAATCAACCACTGACCCCGGCTCACATCCTTCACCGTCACCGCCACCTGGGCGTTGGTTTTTTGCAGCAGGGAATGGATCTGTTGTGTCAGCATGATTGTCCTCCCTATTTCTTCAGATTTGACTTCGTTTTTACTCAGCTTAGGTGCGCTTTAAGTTCATTCTAAGTTCATTTTGTTTTGATGTTGATTTCATACTGATTATAGTGATCCATTGGCAATTTCCGCTGCCCGCCGTTCCCGCATCAGCAGGTCTTCCCGGGTTTCCCGGTCCACCATGAGGCGGGCCTGATCTCCGGTGAGAAGTACCACGGCCGGGCGGGGAAGGCGATTGTAGTTGTTGGCCATGGATTCGTTGTAGGCACCGGTGCTAAGCACCGCCAGCACATCTCCCCGTTCCAGGGGCGGGGTTTTGAGATCCCAGATGAGAATATCACCGGTTTCACAACACTTGCCCGCCACGGTGACAGTTTCACTGCAGGGCTGATCCATCTTGTTGGCAACCACCGCTCCATAGACAGCACCGTAAAGAGCCGGGCGGATGTTGTCAGGCAGACCGCCGTCAACACTCACATAGGTGCGTACTCCGGGAATGGTTTTCACCGCCCCCACAGTGTAGAGGGTAATGCCCGCTTCTCCCACAATCCACCGGCCCGGCTCAATGGTGACCTGGGGAACCGGCAGTTTCAGCCTGTCGGCGCAGGCACTCACCGTTTCCATGATGGCATCGGTATAGTAGGAGGCAGGATGCGGGCTGTCTTCGGTGGTGTATTGAATGCCATAGCCACCACCGGTATTCAGTTCCCGCACAGTCAGTCCCAGGCTTTCCTGCAGCTGACGGCACAGGGTCATCACCCGTTCCACGGCTGCCACATACACTTCCTGCTCAAAAAGATTGGAACCAATGTGAAAGTGGAAGCCCGCCAGATCAAGGTGAGGGCTCTCCATAGCTTTTTTGACGGCGGCTTCAATGATTGCGGGTGCCAGGGGGATGCCAAACTTGGTATCCTTCTGGCCGGTCATGATGTGCCGGTGGGTTTTCCCTTCCACCTCCGGCACCACCCGCAGCTGAATGGTCATGGCGGCACCTGCTGCTGCGGCCACCGCCTCCAGCATGTCAATTTCTTCAGGATGATCCACCACCACCCGGCCCACCCGGTGGCTCACTGCCATTTCCAATTCTTCCAGACTTTTATTGTTGCCGTGGAAAATCACCCGTTCCATGGGAAAACCAGCCTGCACCGCTGTGTAAAGCTCACCGCCGGAAACCACATCCAGGCAAAGTCCTTCGCTTTCGATGATGCGGCACATGGCCATGGAAAGAAAGGCCTTGCTGGCATAGGCGGCCCGGCTGCCGGGGTACTGATCGAGAAAATCTGTTTTCACCTGCCGGCACCGCTGCCGAATCAGGTCTTCCGACACCACGTACAGGGGTGTTCCGTAGGTACCGGCCAGCTTCACCATGTCTTGGCCGGCAAAGTGGAAATGATTGTTGGCTTGATTGTTCATTGAAACCGCTCCTCACACTGCGGCCTGAGCCGCTTCCTTCTGATCCTCATTCCAGTTCTGATGCTGATTCTCATCTGATACCGGTACTGATTCTAATCTGATACTGATGATGATTCTAATGCTGGTTTTCTTCAGGCTTCCCCTGGTGCTGCTGTTCAGCGGGGTACAGGTGACAGGCCACGTAGTGATTCGGCTCCGGCTCTGTCATCACGGGGATCTCCTGAGAGCAGACCGGCATACACTGGGGGCAGCGGGTGTGGAACACGCAGCCTTTCGGTGGATTACTGGGGCTGGGCACGTCGCCCTTCAGTACCGCCTTCACCGCTGTATGGTCCGGATCAGCCACGGGAATGGCAGACAGCAGGGCCTGGGTGTAGGGATGCAGGGGATTTTCAAAAAGACGGTCTGTTTCCGTCAGTTCCGCCAGTCTTCCCAGATACATGACCCCCACCCGGTCGGAAATATGCTTCACCACCGACAGATCGTGGGCGATGAAGAGGTAGGTGAGTCCCAACTCTGCCTGCAGGTCTTTCAGAAGGTTGAGAATCTGACTCTGAATGGAGACATCCAGCGCGCTCACCGGCTCGTCACAGATGATCATGCGGGGGTTGAGGCACAGGGCCCGGGCAATACCGATGCGTTGCCGCTGGCCGCCGCTGAATTCGTGGGGATACCGGCCGATGTGGTAATCAGATAATCCCACCATCTCCATCAGCTGCCGGATGCGCTGCTGCACACCCTCGCCTGAGGCCAGCTGGTGATAGGTGATGATTTCTGTCAGCATGTCTCCCACCGTCTGCCGGGGGTTCAGAGAACCGTAGGGGTCCTGAAAAATAATCTGTACTTCTTTACGATACGCCTTCATTTCACTTTTAGAAAGAGTGAAAATATTTTTTCCCCGAAAAAGCACCTCGCCGTCGGTGTGGGACACCAGGCGCATGATGGTTTTTCCCGTGGTGGTTTTGCCGCAGCCCGACTCACCCACCAGTCCCAGGGTTTCCCCCTCCTTAATGTCAAAACTCACATCATCAACAGCCTTCACGTGACCCACTACCCGGGAGAGAACGCCCCCCTTGATGGGATAGTACTTCTTCAGATGAGACACCTTCATGATGGTTTCGCCAGCGGCCTTTGGGGTCGGCGCGTTGATTTCCTGATCTGTTTTTATCATTTCTCCGTCTGGATTCACTGGGCCACCTCCTTCCCATGGCGGGGATAGAAACACCGCACCTCATGGCCCGGCGCCACTTCCAGCAAGGCTGGTTCTGCTTCACGGCACCTGTCGGTGGCAAATTCGCACCGGTTGTTGAACTTGCAGCCCTTGGGGGCATTCAGGGGATTGGGAACCACTCCCTTAATTTCGTAGAGGCGCTGTTCTTTTTCATGGAGTTTGGGAATGGAACGGATGAGGCCTTCGGTATAGGGATGCCCCGGCTCACGGAAAATCTGGCGCACGGGGGCTGTTTCCACCACCCGACCGGCATACATCACAATCACCCGCTGGCACATCTCTGCCACCACTGCCAGATCATGGGTGATCATCATAATGGAGGTGGAAAGCTGTTCCTTCAGATCCTTCATCAGTTCCAGGATCTGGGCCTGAATGGTGACATCCAGGGCGGTGGTGGGTTCGTCGGCAATCAGAAGCTTGGGGTTACAGGTGAGGGCCATGGCGATCATTGCCCGTTGCTGCATGCCGCCGCTCAGCTGGTGGGGGTATTCCGCCACCCGCTTTTCCGGCGAGGAAATGCCCACCAGGGCCAGGTATTCAACGGCCGTCTGCCAGGCCTGCTTTCGGCTCATTCCCTGATGAAGGCGCAGGGGTTCACACAACTGGTTACCGATGGTGTACACCGGGTTCAGGGAGGTCATGGGCTCCTGAAAAATCATGGAAATCTCATTGCCCCGTATACGGCGCATTTCCCGCTCCGACAGCTTGGTCAGATCTTTGCCGTCAAAGTGGATTTCCCCCTTCACTTTTCCCGGGTGAGCCACCAGGCCCATGATGGACAGGGATGTGACACTTTTGCCACAGCCCGATTCGCCCACCACGCCCACAGTTTCTTTTTGATCGATGTAAAAGCTGACTTGATCCACTGCCCGCACCACGCCGTCGGGGGTGCTGAACTCAGTGGTCAGGTCTTTCAGTTCCAATAAATGCGTCTGCATGTCAACCCCTCCTCCAGCTATTCTTTCATGCGGGGATCCAGCACGTCCCGCAGTCCGTCGCCCAGCAGGTTAAAACCCAGCACCACAATCATCACCGCCAGCCCGGGAAAGGTGACTCCCCACCAGGCTGTGCGCATGTACTGGCGTTCCAGGGACATTTGAAAGCCCCAGGTGGCCTGTTCTGAAGTGGCTCCCAACCCAAGAAAGCTGAGGCCGGCTTCGGCGATGATGGGATTGGCAATTCCCATGGTGGCGTACACAATGATGGTGGCCAGGCAGTTGGGAAGAATGTGTTTAAACATAATCTTGGCGTCATGAAACCCCAGCCCCCGGGCCGCCTGCACATATTCCCGCTCTTTCAGGGAAATCACTTCACTGCGCACCAGCCGGGCAAAAGTGGGCCACCCGGCAAAGGAAAGGGCGAAAATCACGTTTTCGATCCCCTGTCCCCGCACTGCCATGATGGCCATGGCGAGAATGATGCCGGGAAAGGCGATGAAGGCATCCACCAGCCGCATCATCACGGCTTCAATTTTTCCGCCGTAGTAGCCGGCCACCAGGCCCACCACCACACCGATGGCCGCCTGAATGCTTACCACGCTGACACCGACAAAAAGGGAGATGCGGGCCCCATAAATAATACGGCTCAGGACATCCCGGCCGAAAAAGTCGGTGCCCAGCAGGTGTTCGCCCCCGGGGGCCTGATGAGCATTGCGGATGTTTTGGGCAAAGGGATCAAAGGGGGTGAGCTGCCGCCCGAAGATGGCCAGGAGCAGGAACAGAATCACAATCACCAGCCCAAAGATGGCGGTGGGATTCTTCTTGAACCGGCGCAGGGCGTCATCCCGAAAGCTGGTACTGCGTTGAATGGTGACTTCAGCAGGCATCACCGGCGGTTCAGGCATGGGTGATTGCAGATTGGATGATGTCATGGACGTTTCCCTCCCGTCGGTTCATTAGTCGTAACGGATTCGAGGTTCCAGGAATCCGTAGAGAATATCGGTGATGAGATTAATCAGGATAAAAATCATGGCGAAGATGAACAGATTGCCCATAATCATGGGGTAGTCCCTGGCCAGCAGCCGGGTGTAGGCAAAACGGCCGATGCCCGGATAGGCGAAGATGCTTTCCACGATCACCGACCCGCCCAGCCGGGAACCCAGCTGCACCCCGATCACTGTGACCACCGGCAGCATGGCATTTTTCAGTGCGTGTTTGTAGATCACCAGCTGGCGGCGCAATCCCTTGGCCCGGGCGGTGCGAATATAATCCTGCTTCATCACCTCCAACATGCTGGAACGGGTGAGGCGGGTGATGATGCCCGCTCCCGGCATTCCCAGGGCAATGGCAGGCATGATGAGATGGGCCAGAGTGCCGGAGCCGCTGGCGGGGAGCATGCGCAAAGAGTAGGAAAAGATGAGCATCAGCATCAGCCCCATCCAGAAATTGGGCATGGAAATGCCCAGCAGGGCAAACACCCGGGCAAAAGAGTCGGCAAAGGTATTTTGTTTCACCGCTGATAAAATGCCCACGGGAACGCCAATGCCAATGGATACAATGAAGGAAGCCATCACCAGCTTCATGGTGGCGGGCAACCGCTGAATCAGGGTGGAAAAGACAGGGCGGCCGTCCTGCAGCGAGTAGCCCATGTCGCCTCTTACGATGCCGCTGACCCATTTGATATATTGCTTGTGAATGGGTTCATTCAGCCCCATGGCTTCCCGAATGGCCTCCACCTGTTCGGCGGTGGCGTCTTCTCCTGCCCGCATAAGAGCCGGGTCCCCCGGCACCAGATGCACCAGGGAAAAGGTGAGCACCGTCACCAGGAAGATGACCGGGATGGCCTGGAGCAGTCGTTTCATGATGTAAATATGCATGGTAACACTCCTTACGGAATGATTTTTTCAGAGAAAAGGAGCAGGGTGGCGTCCACGCCTGCTCCCACAGCAGTTCATTCATGAATTTCTTTCGCGTCCTTGGTTCTGTACCTTAGTCCTGTGCTTTTGATCAGGAGCGGGTGCTATTGCTTCCAGTAGGCGTCTTTCAAGTTTCGACTGCGCACCACAAAGTTATAGTCGAACTCAAAATCTGCATTCCAGGCCATCCACATCTGGCTGTTGCGCAGGGGTACATTGTAGGCATCTTCCGTCATGATCCGCTGAGCTTCTGAGTAAAGGGCTTTACGGGCGTCCTGGTCACCAATGATCTGAACAGCCTCTTCCACCAGACGGTTGACTTCCGGGTGATTATAAGCGGTGGTGCCTGTTCCGTTGATGAAACGGCTCATGAAATCGTGGGGATCATACATGCCGGTGGAACCCATATGATACAACTGGAAATCACCGTCAAGAATCTTCGCCAGGGCTGAGCTGAACTCCATGGTTTCCAGCACCAGTTCAATGCCCACATCGCCGTAGAAACTACGGGCCAGCTCACCAAACTCGATATTCTCAGTGCTGTTGGACATGGTCACCGTCAGGGTAAGGCCATCGCCGTAACCGGCTTCCTCCAGCAGTTGCTTTGCCTTTTCAGGGTTGTACTCATACTTGTAGGTGGCTTCATCGTCGTAGGCCCAGGTGCCCGCAATAATGGGATTGTGCATCACAGAGGCCGTGGGCCACACGTGCTTCACAATGGCTTCTTTATCAAGGGCATAGTTCAGCGCCTGACGAATACGCACGTCATTAAGCACATCGCTGCCTGCGTAGGCATGGTTGATGGCCAGGGGGAAGTAATTCAGCGTCTGGGACATCACCAGCGTAAAATCCGGGTCTTCAATGAGGGTGTCAATTTCCCGCTCAGGGGGATAGGTGAAGTCAATGTTCCCTGCCAACAACTCGGCAAACCGGGTTTCCCCTTCAGGAATCTCACGGCGAAGGATGGTTTCCAGAATGGCTGGGCCTTCGAAATAGTCATCATACCGTTCCAGTTGAATGTAATCATTGGGAATCCATTCCACCAGCTTGAAAGGACCACTGCCCACCGGCTGGAAAGCGAAGGTGCCCTGACCGTCTTCGTAAGGCTCGGCAGGTGCCAGGTGCCGGGGAACGATGAACCGGCGCAGGCTGGTCCAGGCGGCAGCGTTGGGTGTTTCTGTGGTGAATTTCACCGTGTAGTCATCCAGGGCTTCCACCGTGGACACATGGGTACGGGTACGGTGGGGAGAACCAAAATCTTCGTTTAGAATTGTTTCATAAGTGAACACCACGTCGTGGGCTGTCAACGGCTCGCCATCATGCCAGGTGACATCCTCCCGCAGGGTAAAGATATAGGTCAGGTCGTCGGGGGTTTCCATTCCTGTGGCCAGGTCAAACTGCATTTCCAGATTCTCATCAGGGTAGATGAGTGAGTTGAACACCAGCTCCAGCACTTCTTCCGCATATGAAGAGGTGGTGAGACGGGGGTCAAGGGAATCCGGGTCTTGCATGGCACCCCAGATCAGGTCGGTGCGGGCACCCGGAGCAGCACCCGGTGCCGGTGCAGCTTCTCCGTTGCCGCTCTCCGGTGCGGGCGCAGGATCAGAAGAACCGCAGGCACTGAGGGCCACCATGGAAATAATCAATATTACGGTCAACATCCATAACAGGCTTTTTTTGTTCAATTCAATTCCTCCCTTTGTCTGTTTACTGTTTGTTGCCCTGCTGTGTCGAGAGGCATCCCCTCCTTCGTTCTCCCTTGCTTCCGCTCATGGGCACCCATTCAGCGCCTGCCGGTACCGCCTTTGGTTTCGGCAGGGCCATGCCCCAGATACGGTGCATTCACATGTGTTCTTTTACGAAATGTATTGGTCAAAGACTGGTCCCGGGACAATGCCCAAACCCGCCTCTTTGCTCATGGTGATGGCGGCATTTTCAAAGGCTGGCCCGCCCTGCCAGGGGTCGGCGGCGCAGAGGCCGGGGCCGTCGAGATCACAGCGGGTAATGATGTTTCTGCCTGCTGCCAGATGAGCTGCCGCAGCCACACTCAGGCGACTCTCCAGCATGCATCCAACCATGCATTCCATGCCGTAGATTTCTGCCAGGGCACAGATTTTCAATGCCTGATAAATACCTCCGGTTTTCATCAGCTTGATATTGATCAGGTCTGCCGCCCGTTCCTGCATGATGCGCAGGGCATCCCGGGGCGAAAAAACACTTTCATCTGCCAGAATGAGGGTCTCCACCTGCTGGGTGACATACTTCAGACCTTCCAGGTCACCGGCTTTCACCGGCTGTTCCACCAGCTCGATACCCAGGCCGACCTCTTCCATCTGTCGAATCAGCTTCACCGCCTCCCGGGGCGTCCAGCCCTGGTTGGCATCCAGCCGCAGGGTCACCCCATCTCCCAAGGCCTGCCGAAGGGCTTTGATTCTTTCCAGATCCTGGCGCGGATCCTTTCCCACCTTTATTTTCAGGGTATCGTACCCCAATAAGACCGCCTGCCGGGCGTCTTCCGCCATTTCCGCCGGATCATTGACACTGATGGTCAGATCGGTGGTCAGGGTCTGACGGGCACCGCCCAGCAGCCGGAACAAGGGAGCCTGATGATAACGGGCAAAAAGGTCATACACAGCCATATCTATCGCTGCTTTGGCGCTGGTGTTGCCCACCAGTGCCGTGTGCAGCCGTGCCATGATGGTTTCCAGCTCCACCACCGGCAGCCCCAGCAGCCGGGGTCTGATGAATCCCATCACGGCACTTTCAATGCTTTCTCTGGTATCTCCAGTGATGACAGCTGTAGGGGGTGCTTCTCCATAGCCGACGTCACCAGTGTCAGTGTGAATGGTGATCAGTATGTCATCCACCGCTTCAACGGTGCGCAGGGCGGTTTTGAAGGGTTTTTTCAACGGAATGCGCAGGCGCTTGACTTGAATGTCAGTAATTTTCACAGGGTCACTCCTTTTATGAAGAAACTGTTCACTAATCTCACTAATAGAAGAAGCTGTTCACTATCAGAAAACGGTTCGAGCGGCCGGCGAGACTCCTCAAGAAATTTTCGGGACTGATCAAGTGAATCGCAGTACTCCCTACTTCAATGATTAACATTGCAATTATCATGCCAACATTCTCCCGCCATGAGACAGCTGCCGCTTTCCATCAGCTCCACACCTGCAAGCCGTTGTCTTTCCAGTCTTTCAAGACCGCTTTAAGCAGAACGGTTCATGGCGACGCCAGTCACAGCGACCATTCATCCCAGTGTTATTGTCCGCTTTTCCGGACTGATATGCCGACGTTTCATTAATCAGCGTCTCGAATGATGACAAGCCAAGTCTGAAATCCAGCATTTTCAGAAACTTCTTAAATCGATTTGGCGCACAATCCAATAGTTCGTTTTATCGAACTTTATTCCGTTATGCCGGACGTTCAAAGCAGATTCAGCGCGCTCGCCATCACCATCGGTACGTAAGCGGTTGGTGCTGTAACAATCCTATTGTTCGATATCATCCTGTTGTTATTCAATCCCATGGAGTTTCATTTTTTCGTAAAACTGGGTTTTTCCAATGCCCAACTGCTGCATCGCCTGCCGGCGGCTGCCTTCACACCGGGTCAGAGCTTCCCGAATCAACTCTGCTTCCCTTTCCATCAAAGCCACTTTCAGGCTTTTGTCACCCGGTTCCTCCACGGCTTCTTTGGCCTTACCCTGCTGAGGTGCCACCATCAGTTGGCCTGAAAGAAGCACCGGCCCTTCACAAAGATGAACAGCCCGTTCCAGGATATTTTCCAGCTCCCGCACATTTCCCGGCCAGTGGTACTCCATGAGTTTTTGCAGCCCTTCTGCCGAAATACGCTTTTCAGCCACCCCTGCCTCCCGGCAGATCCGGGGGAGCAACTCCCTCACCAGCAGTTCAATATCTCCCTGCCGTTTCCGCAGAGGAGGCATCCAAATGGGGAATACATTGATACGATAATAAAGATCTTCCCGAAAGCGTCCCTGCAGCATTTCTTCTTCCAGGTTTCGGTTGGTGGCAGCCATGATGCGCACCTGTACCTCTCGCTTCTCATTGCCCCCCACCCGGTAAAAGCTTTTATGCTGCAGCACCTGCAGCATTTTCACCTGAAGAGCCAGGGGCAGTTCACCGATTTCATCCAACAGCAGCGTGCCGCCGTCGGCCAGTTCAAAAAGACCCTGCTTACCTTCATCCCGGGCACCGGTGAAGGCACCTTTTTCATACCCAAAAAGCTCGCTTTCCAGCAGGTTTTCCGGGATAGAGCCGCAGTTGATCTGCACGAAGGGAGCCTGAGGATCACTGCCCGCTTCGTGAATGGCTTTGGCCAGCAGGTTTTTTCCTGTGCCGCTTTCTCCCAGCAGCAAAACAGTTGATTTGTTGGCAGCAGCTTTCATGGCCAGTCTTCGGGTATGCAGAATTTCAGGACTTTCCCCCATGATTGCGGCGAAAGTGACAGTAACTGCTGTTTGAGCTTTCAGGCGATTTTCAGCCATTTCCAAGCTGCGCAGTGCTTCATCCCGTTCCTGAAGGGCCTTTTTCATTTCTGTCACATCCTCCACTTTGAGAACGGCCCCCTGCCGGTAACCATCCCTGTCAACAGGAAAAAGGGAGCAGAGGGTCTGCCTGCCGTTGATCTCGGCAAAATGATCACAATAGCCCAGAGGACGGCCCGCGGCAGTTTCCAGAAATTCCCGGATGACATCGCTGGGCTCATGGATTTCTGTCAGGTGCTTGCCCAGTACATCCAGATGGGCTTCGTGCCGCCCCTTTCCCCGAAAGGGGCTTCCCTCCAGCAGCTGCCGCAGCGCTTCATTTCGCACCGAATAGCCCCGCTCCTGATAAAACTTCAGGGTTCCCGCCGCACCGTCAAGGGCCACCAAATGACCGATGGCACTGTTGTAGGGAAGTTCAAACAGATGGTCATCCACCTGGAGACAGATCTTTTTTTGCTGATAGTGAATGGCCGCCTGAAGACGATGCTTTTTCAGGGTGGTGGTCATTTCAAGAGACTGACGCTGTACCTCCGGTGAATGCACCAGCACTTTGGCACTGCCGGGCGCGCCTCCCATGATGCCTGCGGCAATCACCGCATCGCCCTGACGAACAGTGCCCGGTGCAACGCCCATGAGAGCCAGGGTGGATGCGTTTAAACCGCCGTCATCTTCACCCAGACAGTTATCTGCCAGAATCACCAGATCTCCGGTGACCAACTGCCCCGGCGGGTGTTCATGGGGCTGGTGATACACCACGCCGAAAATCTCCTTGGCCTTCTGATTGTAGAGACGGATGATCCCCTGAGGGTCGATGAAAATAAATCCTTCCATCATCATGTCGGTGAACAGACGCACATCCGTTTCGTGGAACTTCATGGCCGTCCCTCCTTCCTCAGACCTTTCCCGCCAGGCCAAAGGCTTTTCTGCTATTCTACCAGATCCCCCTGCTTTTGAGAACCATCCGCCCGCTCTTCGAGGGCTGCAACGTTGTTGTTTCAATTGTCAGAGCCACTCTTTTATGGTATGATGAGGAGGCGGCAGATGGGCAGTGAAACCTTTCTCTGACCGCCTGCACACGGCACTTCAAATACCAACTTTAAGGCGGGAACCCTTTTGAAAGAAAAACCGCTGCCCCTGGGCAGAATGATGGTGAAAACCAAATATGGTGGAAAACAACGAAACTACGGGCTCATTTTCAAAGTTTTGGCAGGCATCCTGGTGCTGGTTATAATGGTCTCGGTGGTAATCACGGGCTTTCTCCATTCCCTGGCACCTTCCCTTTCTTACGAAGGACCGCTGCAGCCGGTGTCAGACCTGACCTTCCTGGCAGACCTCTCCTGGATCCATGGCGGTGAAATTCAGCATGAGCAGGTTATTTTCGAAGAAATGATCACCCTGGTGGCCAATGCCACCGATTTTATTGTGGCTGATTTTTTTCTCTTCAATGATGTCTATGACCGATCTGTCAACAGCTACCCTGATTTAACCCGTCAGCTGACAGACGCCCTCATTGCCCGAAAGAAGGCGGTGCCAGAGCTGCAAGTGGTGCTCATCACCGACGAAATCAACAATTTTTACGGCTCTTATGAAGCCCACCATCTGACACGGCTTCAGGAAGGCGGCATCGATGTGGTGGTCACCGACCCGACCGTCATGGGGAATTCCAACCCCCTCTATACCGGCATCTGGAACACTTTAATCACTCACTTTGGCAGCGGCGATTTCGGTCTCCTTCCCAATCCTTTTGGCACCGACGCCCCCCGGGTCACCCTGCGAAGTTACCTGCGGCTGGCGAATTTCAAGGCCAATCACCGGAAGGTGCTGATCACCGAAGAAGCAGCCCTGGTGATGTCAGCCAACCCCCATGATGCCAGTGCGCTTCATTCCAATATGGCCTTTCGTTTCTCAGGACCACTGGCTGCAGATCTGCTGGAGACAGAGCGGGAAGTGGCCGTTTTGTCAGGCTACGACAGTTCCCGGTTTCCCACATTGCCCCAGGTGGACTTCATCGCCACCGAAACCCACAGTGATACCCAGGCCCGGGTGCTGACGGAGGGTAAAATCAGGGAACATTTGCTGGCTGAAATCAATGAGACAACTGCCGGTGACAGCATCTGGATGGGTCAGTTTTATATTGGTGACCGCCTGGTGTCAGCGGCCCTTCTGGAAGCTGCCCAGCGAGGGGTGACCATCCGTTTGATTCTCGACCCCAACCGGGATGCCTTTGGTATTGAAAAGAGCGGCATTCCCAACCGTCCTGCGGCCTCCGAACTGGTGGAAGCTTCCCAGGGTGCCATTGAAATTCGCTGGTACAACACCCAGGGAGAACAATATCATACCAAACTGACTCTCATTCACCGCAGTGAGAAGAGTGTTCTTTTTGGAGGATCAGCCAATCTGACGAAACGGAATCTGGGAGACAACAACCTGGAAACCATGATCAAAGTGGAGACTCCCCGCAATGGTGAACTCTCCACGACCGTCACCGACTACTTCAGGCGGCTCTGGGGCAACCGGGGCGGCCAATACACCCTTCCTTACGAAGCCTTTGAAGACAGCCGGGTCTGGCGCCAGTGGCTCTACCGTTTCCAGGAATGGAGCGGCTTCTCCACTTTCTAAACTCCCTCATCAGCCCTCAAACTTCAATTTCCAGCAAAAGAGGTGTGTACGCTTTCGCGACACACCTCAGGTTGAAGACAAAGGGATTTGGCCAGGGCAGCTGACTCCAATCTTGTGTTTTTAGCCGAAAGTCTCGAAAACAGCGCCTGAACTCGCTGCGCTCAAACAGCAGGCACTGGCGGTTTTCTCATCTTTTCGAAAAAACACTGACAAGATCTCCAAGGCTGTCCTTTACCAAATCTTTTGTCTTCATCATGTTTTGTCTACAGTCTGATCTGCGCTTTTCAGTTGATGGTTCTTCTTTGCCGCCACTCCTGATTATGTTGTCAGTGCCTCCAGTTCCTCTTGCGACAGTTTGTCAAAAGGGACCCGCAGCTCAAAGGTGCTGCCTTCTCCCTCCCGGCTGGCGACCCGAATCTCTCCACCCAAAAATCCTGCCAACCGCCGGGCAACGGTAAGCCCGATGCCTGCACCGCCAAAATGACGGGTGCTGGAAGAATCTCCCTGGGTGAACCATTCAAAAATCCGCTCCTGATCTTCCACAGGGATCCCAATGCCTGTATCTGTCACTGCTATTCCAAGAACCACTCGTTCTTTCTGTGCTTCGATTTCCTTATGGTTTTCATTTTTTTGTTGTTCTTCCACGAGGTATACCCGGAGTCGAATTTTTCCCTGTGTCGTAAATTTAATGGCATTTTCCACAAGGCCATCCAATATCTGCCGCAGCCGGGAAGCATCGCCCCGGAGAATAAGCGGAACGCCCGCCTCCTGTTCCATCGCCAGTTCCAAATGTTTTTCTTCTGCTTCGCCCTGCCAGCTGTTTACCAGCGTTTGAAAAAAGTCTGCCATCACCATTTCCTGATGGTGCACCTGTATGTCACCGTCTTCCATGGCGGCAAAATCCAGCAGATGGTCAATCAGACGAAGCATCCGCCGGCTGGCAATCATCATATGATCAATATAGTCCAGCTGTTCCTCGTCCACCTGGGTGTTGATCAGAAGCTGAAGAAATCCGTAGACGCCGTTCATGGGCGTGCGAATTTCATGACTGATATTGGCCAAAAACCGATTCTTCGCCTCGTTGGCAGCTTCCGCTTTCGATTTGGCTTGTTCCAGCGCCCGGCCTTTTTCTTCCAGCGCATCCTGCAGTTCTTTTTCCGGCGTAAGATCCACCAGACTCATTCGAATTTGAGGTGTTCCATTCTTCAAAAGTAAATTACTTTGAACTTTTGCCGTGCGAACACCCTGATGTGTTTGTATTTGTATTTGCAGGCTGTCCATTTGTGCCACATGTGTCAGATTTCGCAGATGATGATACACGGCATCCTGGCTCTCAGGCATAATAAATATTTCGATCCGTTCTCCCAGAGTTTCTTTTTCTTGTGCTCCTGTTAGCAGGCAAAACTCCCGGTTGACCGCCTGAATGCAATGGTGCCTGTCGATGACCACATAGGCCACCGGCGCATCCTGAAACAGGCTGATATAATGAATCTGAGAGTTCTCCAGTTCTTCCTGTACCCGCATTAGTTCCAGGTTCTGATATTCCAGCTCCTGGTGATAGATACTGACTTCCTGCATTAACTCTTCCACGGGTTTGCTTTTGAGAAAATCGGGATCTATGTGCCTTTTTTTAATGGCTTCTTCGATACGCTGCTGCAATTGTTTCCCTTGCTCATGGTTGTGGCTCATTTTCCTTCACCCCGATCATTCTGCTTTTTCATGTTCAATGGTAAACACACCGCCTTCAAAAATCCCATTGTGACGGATCACCGGCACGCCATAGATGGTCAGCAGTTGCTTTCCCTTCCCCGGTATGTCCACATAATGCTGATAGCCGCTGACAGGCTGATGTGTTTTTTTCATTTGTGCAAAGGGCAGTTCTTCAGGAGGAATGGGTTTCCCGTTTAAGTCTGTGATTTTCCACTGGTTGTCATCATACGTTCGATTCAGTAACTGTTCTCTGGTTAAACCAAAGACGATTTCAGCTTTTTGATTAACGTATATCAGATCACCAGATGCATCCACCATGGTTTTGGCCACCGGGCTGTGATCCAGCACCGTTTCCAGCAAATAATTGCAGTTGTGCACTTCAGCCTCCAAATGCTTCAGGCGGCTGATTTCAACAAAGGTGACCAGCACCCCTTCCACCGCATGGTAGGAGGTGCGGTAGGGGCGGGTTCTCACAAACCAGGCGCCACCACTTTCATCCACCATTTCTCTGTCGATGGGCTGCAGGCTCTCCAACACATGGTTCACATCCTTCATGAGTGTCGAGTGGGTCTCAATAGCAGCTATATGAGAAATAGGTCTGCCAATGTCAGACTCCCTCAAGTTGGTGATCTTTTTCACCACAGGAGTGATGCGTCGTATACACAGGTTCCGGTCAAGGTAGATGGCTCCCACCTCAGTATTATGAAGCAAATTTGTCAGATCATTGTTGGCCTGGGTCAGTTCATCGATCTTGCTTTGAAATTCAGAGTTCACCGTATAAAGCTCTTCGTTCACTGACTGAAGCTCTTCATTGGTGCTTTGCAGCTCTTCATTGGAGGCAATCAGCTCTTCATTGGAAGATTGCAGCTCTTCATTGGAAGTTTCCAGTTCTTCCACTGTTGCCTGGAGATTTTCCCGGCTGATTTGAAGCTCATTCTCCAGTTCTTTCACCCGTTGGCTCATTTCCTGTCCCACCTCCGAGTGTGAACCGCCTCGCTCCACGGGATCACCAGCCACCGACATCTCCCTGAAGCTGATGAGGAAGTAGTGCACCTGATCCAGTTCCAACCTTCGTCCTTCAACGGCCACCTGCCTGTCTTCAAACCCGGGAATGTGTTCTATGTTCTCATACACCAGATGCGCCTGACCCTGCTTCAATCGCCGCAGCAATCCACTGACATAAAGGGATAAATCATTGGGCAGGTGCTGCAAAATGCTGTCAGAAAACTGTCCTGCCCGCACTTGAAAAAATGGGTTCATGTCATTGATCACCTGAACGATGCGATCTTGTTGATCCACAATCACCGATGGAGGCAGGTAGGCTTCCAGTGCATTTTCCAGTAACCTGGACTGCCGCAGGTTTTCAGCTCCAGTTCGAGTGCTGGCAGGCAATAACTGTTGACGAACAGATGCAGCCTGCATGGGCTGCAGGGGTTGGATATCCCGCATCAATGGCGGCCGAAAACCTTCCCGGTACTGATAGATTTTCCATTTGCTGTCAATGGTTTGAAAGCCTTCGCTCATTTCTCCCAGGGTTTCACTGTTTCCCATGAAAAGAAAGCCTCCAGGCTTCAGCGAATAGTAGAACATGTTAAGAATTTTTTGCTGCATTTCCGGCTTAAGGTATATGAAGAGATTGCGGCACACCATCAGATCCAGTCGTGAAAAAGGAGGATCTTTCAGCAGATTATGAGTTGCAAAAACCACTGTTTTTCGAAGGTTTTCCTTTACCTGATAGCCATTTTCCAGACGAACGAAGTACTTGGACAGCATTTCCTGATCAATGTCGGCCACGATGCTTTCAGGATAAATCCCCTGACTGGCTACATTCAGAGAAATTCGGTCAATATCAGTGGCAAAAATTTTCAACTCACAGGAGGATCGGCGCTTTTCCATTTCTTCCAGACACATCATGGCCAGGGAATAGACCTCCTCCCCAGTGGAACAACCGGCCGACCAGATGCGTAAATGGCCTTTCTGACAGTTCAGGCTTGGTAGCACGTTCTCCTTTAAACTTTCGAAAGCTTCTCCATCCCGAAAAAAACGGGTAACGCCAATGAGCATCTCCCGGTATAGCGTATCTTTCTCTTTGTCTGACTCCATCAGGAAAATCAGATACTCCTCCAGGCTGTGACACCGGTTGATACTCACCCGCCGCTCCAACCGGCGAGCAATGGTATTCTCTTTGTAGTAGGAAAAGTCAATACCAATGTGGTCCCGAAGAATCAAATTGATTTTTGCCAGCGTATCCATGTTTTCCGGCAGCACTTTTTCAAGGGTTTTACTGTCGGAAATAAAGGGGTGCTTCACATAGTTAAGCAGCGCCTCTCCCATCTGAGCCGGCGGAAGAATAAAATCCACCAGCCCCGTGGAAATGGAACTGCGGGGCATACCGTCAAACTTGGCAGTCTGCTCATCCTGCACCACAATGATCCCCCCAGCCTCCTTCACCGCCCTGATTCCCAGCGTGCCGTCACTTCCAGTGCCGGAAAGAATCACAGCCATGGCCTGTTTACCTTGATCTGCTGCCAGGGATCTTAAAAACACATCTATGGGAAGATTCAGAGCTTTCTGGCTTCGCTGTTCCTCCAGATAGAGTTTGCCGTGAAAAAGCATCAGATTTTTACGGGGAGGTATCAGGTAGATGTTGTTGGGAGCCACCGGCATACCATCTTCTGCAATATGAATGGCCATAGCCGTATGACGGGCCAGCAGTTCGTCCATCATGCTGCGGTAATCCGGTGACAGATGTTGAATCACAACGAAGGACATTCCCGTATCTCTGGGCATGAACTTAAAAAAATCCTGAAGCGCTTCCAACCCTCCAGCAGAAGCACCGATTCCCACATAGTATAGAGGCTTTCCCAGTATCGGCACTTCATTCGCCGGTTTAACCGAAGGGATTTTTGTTTCTTCTGCCATCCTGCCATCGTCCTCTCCGCCTCTGTTTCCAGGCATTCTTTGATCTCTTTTATCTCTTCAGGCACTGCAGCGACTGCCCTCATCCAATTGATCCAAAAATCACCGACAGAAAGTTGCGATTCCCTGTTTTTTGTTTCGCAATAAAACGAAAAATCGGATTTTTTGCGGGTATTGTTTGAATTTTCGATGATCAACAGTTATAATGGAATAGACTGAGATTGTTTCGTTCATCGAAACCACGGAAGGGATGATGTGTATGAAAAACCCCTATGGCCTTGATCATGTCGATATGAAGATTATCCGGATGCTGCAACGGGACGGCCGCACCCCCAACACAGACATTGCCAGAGAGTTGGGCGTCTCAGAATCCACCGTTCGCAACCGGATATCGCGACTCATTGACAATAAAGTCATGCAGATCGTTGCCGTTGCCGACCCGTTCAAGCTGGGACTGGATGTGGCAGCCATGATCAAGATTCATTCTGACATCAAAAAAGTAGACCATGTGGCAGCGGAACTGGGAAAAATCAATGAAATCTGGTACATCGCCCTTGCCACAGGCCGATCCACTTTTGATATTGAGGTTTACGTCAAAAACATTCACCAGCTCCACGAGCTGCTGGAAAAGAAAATTTGGCCCATCGACGGCATCGAGCAGACAGAAACCTCAGTGGTGCTTTCGTACCTGAAGCGGGAATACTGCTGGAACTTCTAAAGCACAACCCGCTACAGCAAATCCCCTTTTTCGTCGAAGAAACTGGGAGGAAACTTAATGACACCCTGCACCCCTTTCAGGGCGCCTTTTTTCAGCTCCAGCACCTGCAGGTAGTCTTCCTCATCGAACCCAAAGGGCATATGAATGCTTCTGGGAACAGCCGGCTCAAAACCAAAACGGCTGTAATAGGCCAAGTCTCCCACCACCACCATGACTGGCAGCGGCATTCTTTTGGCTGCAGCAATACCAATTCGAATTAGTTCCTGACCTATGCCCCGCCGCTGAAAATCTGGCAAGACCGAAACAGGCCCCAGCACCAATGCGTTGTGGGGCTTTTTTTTGTCTTCAATTTCAAGCAGCGAAATCATACTCTGACCCACCAACACGCCATCACACAGCGCCACCAATGCCAGCGAAGGCAAATATCCGGAACTCTGACGAATCTTTTCCACCAGCTGCCATTCCTGACCGGTACTGAAGGGCATAGGGGCGAATGCTTCGCGTATGACTTCACGAATGACCGGCACTTCTTTTTTGTCTTCCGGACGGACCACCAGTTCCCGGCAGGACATCCGAAAGGGTGACTGATGCTTCTTCGGAGTTTGCTTTGCCATTTGCCCACCCTCCTCACTGTCTGAATATGGGTAGTATACCCAACAAGCCTTGGTCATAACGCGGCATGTGAACAAAACTGCCTCCACAGGGTTTTCATTGATCATGGTCAGGAATAGTGAATAATGAAAATCAAAACGAAAAGCATTGAAATCACTTTATCTACTCCTTTTCTATGCATGATACTTACTGCCTAAGATAAAATAGACTCCTTGCAAACTCCTACTATCATCTGTTTCAGTCCATTTTTTAATAGGTGCATCTCTTGTACATACAGCTTTAGATGCTCCGCTCCTACGCCAATCATTTTTCAACATCAGCAAAATGAAAACGCGCCTGATTTGCCAAAAGGCATTGCAGGCGCAGGATGATCACGTCTTTATTGATTGATGATGTTTGCAGCTTCTTCAAAGGAAAGGCGCTGCTGTTCACCGTCGGTCATGTTTTTCAGCGTAAGCAGCCCGTCGGCCACTTCTTCGTCTCCAATGAGCACCACATAGGGAATGCCATGTTTGTTGGCATAGTTCATCTTCTTGGCAATTTTAGCCTCTTCCAGGTAAACTTCTGTCACCACGCCGGCATTCCGCAGGCGACTGGCCACACGGGCACAGGTTTCAAGGGTATTGCCGATGGGCACCACCAGCGCCTGAGATAACGATGAAATGTTCTCTTCTCCCAGAATCCCGGCTTCATTCAACTGATAGAACAACCGGGTAAGGCCGATGGAAATGCCCACGCCAGGAAGCTTTTCCTTTGTATAATACTCAGCCAGATTATCATAGCGGCCGCCGGAGCATACAGACCCAATTTCCGGGTAATCCCGCAGCAGGGTTTCGTAGACGGTGCCGGTGTAGTAGTCCAGCCCCCGGACGATTTTCAGTTCAATGGCAAAGCTCTCTTCCGGCACCCCAAAGGCCCGAATGAGGGTGACCACCGTGTTCAGCTCTTCCAGTCCTTCCCGAAACTGTTCATTGTCGATGCCCAGCGCCGCCAGGGCTTCCAGCTTTTCTGAGTTGGTGCCTTCAATGGCGATGAAATCGAAGACACCGCTGATGGCGGTTGCGTCAATACCAGCCTCTTCCAGCTCTTTTCGGGTTTTTTCGGGCCCGATTTTTTCCAGCTTGTCAATGGCCCGGAGCATCTCCGGTTTTCCTGCCACGCCATAGTGGGCAAAAAGTCCGTTCATGAGTCTTCGGTTGTTGATGCGAATGACAAAGGGAGGAAGGCCGATTTCGGTGAACACATTATAAATGATGGCCGGGATCTCAGCGTCAGTGGCAATGCTCAGTTTTTCACGGCCAATGACATCAATATCGCACTGGTAGAATTCACGAAAACGCCCTTTCTGGTTCCGCTCCCCCCGATAGACCTTGCCAATCTGGTACCGTCGAAAGGGAAAGGTAAGATCACCCATGTGCTGGGCCACGTAACGGGCCAGGGGCACCGTGAGATCAAACCGCATGGAAAGGTCACTGTCGCCTTTCATGAAGCGGTAAACCTGTTTTTCTGTTTCGCCGCCGCCCTTGGCCAGGAGCACCTCCGATTTTTCAATCACCGGAGTGTCCAGAGGGGCAAAGCCATAACGCTCATACACCCGGCGGATGGTGTCCATCATCCGGTTAAAGCGAATTTGCTCTGCCGGCAGCAGTTCCATGAATCCCGGCAGGGTCGAGGGCTTCACGATGTTCTGTTTTTCACTCATATGGATTCCTCCCTCATTTAAGTAATGAATGAGAGTATTATACCATAAACCGGCTCTATAAGCACATCACACAAGACTGAAGACACAGAAACTTGATCAAGTCAGCCAGCATCCCTTCGCAGATGGCGCCTTTCTTCTTTTATCAAAAGATGCAGAAGCAGACCCCACCAGTATCAATATGACGTCAGTATTGATAGTTTTTTGGAGCTCCCCTCTTTTGCGGCCATTCTTAAGGGCAACCGCTTCTGCCCGGGGCAGCTTGGGATCCATGGTGACAAGGTGCCCATTGACCAACTGCAAGTCCATTTCGTCCTTCCTTTTTCCCATCTCTTTTAGGCTCATGCTGCTGTCAGGAACGCTTCACCGAATACATGATCGAATCTTTGTAGCCTGTCATCACTTTATAGTAGCCCTCCAGCTCCAAGTCCAGACTTTCATCTCCCGTATCCACCATCAGCGGTTTTCCGCCAAGGGCATTGATCTTTGTCAGAGCTGCCATGATCGTCACGTGCTCTCTCCCTGCCTGACGGATCACCGCTGGACTCAACTGCTGGTTGCCCCGGCCAAAAATATAACCCTGGCCGCCAATGGGTGTGATCACCAGTCGGCACTCCTTGCCTTTTATGGCTGTGAGAATTTCTTTTTCCGTTGCATCACTGCCCACTAACCGCCGGTTCAATACCAAGTCCACCCCCAAAAGAGTGGCCGGCAGATCAAGGGCCGCCATCACCTGCCTTGTGGTGGAACCAGGCCCAATCACATAAACCACATCCGGCGCCATGCTGTCCACCACCCTGAGGGCAATGGCTTTTTGAGCCCCTTCGTCTGCCAGAGAACTGCCGCTCTTTCTTCCCTGCATCAACCGGGCTTCGTCTGGCACCCTCAGGTATCCATATAACCGAGTGCTGACACTGCCCCTTCGATAAGCCGCTTCATCAATGTCCAACACTTCTTCCGATTTCAGCTGAGCGATCTCCCGCCTCAGAAACCGTCGGGCCATCTCCCCTGCCTTCTCCGGACTTAGGGCATATACCGGAGAGTGGATTTTCACGCCGGCAGGAACGCCCACCACCGACACCTTTTCTCCAACAGCCGCATACACATCTCTGGCAGTTCCGTCACCACCCACAAACAATATGAGCGATACTCCTGTTTCCATCAGCTCTCTGGCAGCATGGCGGGTATCTTCAGATGTGGTGCTGTGACTGGCCCCCGGTTCATTCTTCATTCCAACGTCATTGATCCTTTTACTGTTGCCAGGCGACAGCAGCTGACAGCCAAAACCCAGTTCTTTGACAATGACTTCTCCCATATCGCCAGCAGGGGTGAGGATGACCATTTCTTTTTTTAGTGACAGGAGTACTTCCAAAGCCCTGGAGGCTCTTGCTCCCGCCCGGGGAACGGCCCCCCTGGCAAGCGCTTCTTCCAGCACCCCGTCGGTTCCCTTCAATCCAACAGCCCCGCCCATTCCAGCCACTGGATTGATGATCAATCCCAGTTTCAACAAACTCATCCCTCCCTGGAAAATCTGTTATCGCAGGTCCCCTGCTGCTATCCCCAAGCCTTTCTGCAACCGTCAGTGATTCTCTTTTTATGTTTCCACTGAAAAGCCACCCTGTTCCTTCAATGATTGTCAGGATAACATCATCACGCCCGGCCAAACACCCTCCGGGATTTAAACTGCACCTTCTGATAAGGGTCTGCTCTTCTTTAAGCAGCCTTCAAGTTCAGATGGTATTGCAAACAGTTATATCCAACTAATGCTAATCAGCCGGCTGGCTTTTCTTCAGATAGGTACGCCAGGTGAGGGCCCACCCATCCGGGTCATCCATTCCTGATTCGTCCACTTGATGGATAACACTGTTGTGGGGAGCCGTTTTCACCAGCTCTGGATTCTCGTAAGATTCCTGAACAATATGGGTCAATGTGGCAATGTACTCGTCCAAATCTGCTTTTGAAGGGGTTTCTGTGGGCTCCAGAGTGGCTGGTTCCGGCACGTGATAGGGATGATGGCTGGTCCAGTAATGGAGTCCGAAATCCAGCATGCGTCGCTGGATATCAGCGGTGGTCACCCCCGTGTCATCTGCCAGTTTTTTCAGAGTGAAACGCACCTGTTCAATCCGCTGCTTTTCTGGATCATAGGGAGCATCGATTCCTTTGATTTCCAACAGCTTTCGGTAAAGGTAGTTGTTGTTCAGCACCGCCACCTTGGCC
Organism: Anoxynatronum sibiricum; assembly: GCF_039414295.1. NCBI lineage: Bacteria > Bacillati > Bacillota > Clostridia > Eubacteriales > Clostridiaceae > Anoxynatronum > Anoxynatronum sibiricum. The sequence goes on from NZ_JBCITM010000008.1 coordinate 50,371, forward strand.
GCTTCATAAAGGCCCTCTGCCCCCATGGTACGGGTCCAGGCGTAGGCTTTCAGCACCACCGGCGGCACTCCATGGAATGACCGAGTACGGCCAATGCTGTTGGGCAGGTCATGGTCAAGAAAGTATTGGTCGTCATCAAAGTCCACCAAAGGGGCTGGCAGAAAGCTTTTTAACTGGGCGGTCACCCCTAAAGCACCTGACCCAGGCCCTCCGCACCCATGAGGTGTTCCGAAGCTTTTGTGAAGGTTAAAGAAGCACATGTCAAACCCGGCTTCCCTGGCCCTGGTGACACCAAACAAGCCATTGGCATTGGCCTGATCATAGCCGCAAAGCCCCCCATACTGATGCACCAGATCTGTGAAGTCTTTGATTCGCTTGTTATAAAGCCCTGTGTCTTCTGGGTTGGCGCAGATAAACCCAGCTGTCCGATGAGAAACAGCTGCTTTGAACGCCTCTGGGTCTGGGTAACCCTCTGCATCAGGGTAAATGGTAATGATTTTATATCCTTTCAATGCCGGGCAGGCTGCGTCAGAAGGGTGGGAATGCACGGTGGTAATGATTTCATCCCGTTGGTCATCTTCGCCCTTATGGCGATGCCAAGCTTTGATGATGGACGCCATGGCAAAAGCCGCCTGACTGCCGCTGGAAGTTTGAAAAGTGAACTGATCCATGCCGGATATTTCCCGCAGCATCAGATCCATTTCATAGTAAATTTGCAAGGCTCCCTGAACCGTTTCCACAGGCTGCTCTGGATGCAGGGCTGCCATTTGAGGAAGACCTGCCAACCGGTCATTGATTTTAGGATTATACTTTAGGGTGCAGGTTCCCTGGCCAATTTCAATGTTCATATCCCCTCCCAGGGTTTCCTGGGAAAGCCGCATGTAGTGGCGCAGTACCCGAGGCTGGGCCATTTCTGGCAGGGCCGGCGGCGTCTTTCGCCGCAAATGAGGAGGCAATGAGGAAACGCCGTCGCCTGCCACTTCCCTCACTTTTTCATCTGCCTGAGGCACGGCAATGCCCCGCTCCCCTTTTTGGCTTAGTTCAAAAATAACAGGCTCGTCCCACTTGGCCTGGTGAAAGTTGCGCACAAGGTAATTTCGATTAATTCGTTTCATGGTTTTTCCTTCCTTTCCATGGGTATTCCCGCCGTTACCGGGTGTTAAGAATGGCTGCCAAGGCATCTATCAGCTCGTCGATGTCTTCTCGTGTATGGATTTCTGTCACACAGTAGAGGGCGCACTGGCCCAGCTGGGGTTGATCCTGAGACAAGTCTTTGCCTCCCAGAATGCCTGCTTTCAGCAAGTGCTCATTGATGGCTGCCACCGTCATGCCTGTGCCGTTGAAGTCCACCACGAACTCTTTGAAGCTGGATGCTTTGAACCGAGAGCCTGTCACCCCAGAGAGCTGGTTCATCTGGTGAATGGCGTAGCCTGACAGCTGAAGAATGGTTTCCCCCAACTCACGCATGCCTTCCGGTCCCATGAGGGCCAGGTACACCCCTGCTGTAATGCCCCAGAGAGCAGACTGGGTTCCCACGTATTCATTGGCATCTTCTCGCAGGTCACCAAAGGAGGTGCGGTTATAGGCCACGTCTCCAAAACCATACTCCCCTTCCACCGAGGTGGGGGCAATGCCAAAGAGACGGGAAGGGTACTGCATGACATAAGCTTCTTCATCTCGGGTGGCCATAAAGCCGGACTGACCGCCGCCAAAATGCATGTGGATGCCCAGGGGCTGAAGATCTCCACAAATGATGTCAGCACCGTAATGAGAAGGCGGTGCTACAACGCCCAGAGAGCTGGGGTCTACGCCTACAATAAACACGGCCCCCTGCTCTTTTGCCAACTTGCCGATGGCCTCTCCCTGTTCTTCTAAAAATCCGAAAAAAGAAGGATTTTCAATGTAAACAGCTGCCGTGTCTTTTGACAGCTTCTTTTGAAGGTCTTCCAAATCAAGCTGTCCTGTTTCTTCATGATAAGACACAGGGATGATATCCAGGTCAGGGTCACAGTAATTTTTAGCCACCAGAAGCCGGTTCTGATCCATCAGTTCCGGTACCAGCACCTGGCGCCGCCCTGTCATCCGACCAGCCATACGCATGGACGTGGCAGCCGCCTGGGCCCAGTCCATGGTGGGCACATTGACCACTTCCATATCCACCAGTTCTGCCACCATGCTCTGGTACTCAAAAAGACTCTGAAAGCGACCATGATCATTGTAAGGTTCTCCTGCATAGCCGGTGAGAAACTCTCCCCGAGAGTTGATTTCATCGCACACCGCCGGCACATAGTGCTGCCAGCAGCCTGCCCCCAGGAAGTTCAAAAGCTCTCCGCAAGACTTGTTTTTCCTCAAAATGCCTTCCACGTGGCGCCGCAGTGCCGCTTCCGACTTCAGCGCAGGAGGCAAGTTCAGGTTCCGCTTCAGCTTCAGCTCCTCCGGCACCTCTACATGAAGGTCTTCCAGGGTTTCCAGCCCAATTTCCCGAAGCATGGCCTGCTGCACTTCCGGAACAGAGTTGGGGATATAAGGGTGATGCTTGAATCCTTTTACTGACATGTGTATTCCTCCTTCGTTTTTCTGCATGCATCCTGCTTATGAGTATCCAGCTTTGAAAGCTGTCGAAACTGCTTTAGGCAATGCCGCCACCATCCACTACCAGCGCCGTGCCAGTGATCCACTTAGACAAGTCGCTGGCCAGAAATAGAACGGCATTGGCCACGTCTTCCGGTGTCCCCAGTCGCTCCAAAGGCCTACCCTTGGCAGAATCCACCAGGAAACTGTTCTCTTCGCACCCCAGCTGTCGCCCCTCTTCACGAAGCATTGCCGTATCTGTATCTCCCGGATTCACACTGTTCACCCGAATATTGGCTGGTCCATGGTCAATGGCCATGGCCCGGGTCATGTTCACCAATCCACCCTTGGCTGCGCAGTAGGCCGCCGCCAGATCGCCTCCCTTGAGGCCCCATCCTGAACCAGTGTTGATAATGCTGCCACCCCCTCCACGGGTCATCACCGGCACCACGTACTTGGCCATCAGATAAGCACCCTTTAAGGTCACATCCACCACCTTGTTCCACTCTTCTTCCTCTAAATCCACCACATTTTTTCGAAAAGTAACGCCTGCGTTGTTGAATAAAATATCAATGCTTCCAAAATCCTTTTCAATGGCTTTCACTGTGCGCTGGCAAGCTTCACTGGACCTAATGTCACAGAGGTAGAAAACTGCTTTTCTACCTGCCTGGCTTAGTTTGTCTGCTTCTAAACCACCTTTTTCCCCATTCACATCCAGCATGGCCACCGAAGCCCCATAGGCCGACAGCAGTTCCACTGTTGCCAAGCCAATTCCAGAGGCTGCTCCCGTGACCACTGCAACTTTGCCTTCCAGATTCAATACATCTTTTTTCTGTAGCATCCTGTTCCCTCCTTCAATTGATGTTCTTCTTGTTACTATGAGCAAATGTCATGCCAACTTTTCTTTTCAATGCTCATTTTAATGATTATTGTTGCAGCACTGGAAATATGTGCTTTTTTATCCCCTCACCTTGTCATCCCCTGAGGATCCATGCAGTGCCAGCGCTGTTTGTCATGAGATTATTGTCAATATTGACACTTTTCCTTGCCATTCTTCGCCATATATGTCACTATTGAATCATCTTTATTACCAAAGGAGGTGCCCCATGATTTTAGATCACGATATCCTCAATCACCTTCAAAAAATCATTACCCGTCTTGCAGCTGCTGCAGGCATCGAAATCGCAGTGTTTGATAACAACTGTCAACTTATTTTATATACACCTTCCTATCTTCATCACAAAGGCAGAACTGTTCATACACCTTCCCTTGAAGAAGTGATGCAGGAGGGGAAAATGATTGTCAATGAACCTGGGCGGATGCCTTCCTGTCAAGGGTGTCGATTCAAAGATAAATGTCCTGCCACCATCGAAATCTTAAGTTGTATAAAAGTCAACCGATATACCTTCGGTGTGGTAGCCCTCACTTCCTTTACGCAAGAAGGCCACACCATGATGTCTGGAAATCCTGCAGTCTATTGGTCACTTGCGCAGGAAATTGCGGGCCTGGTGAGCGCAGTTGTCCTCACCGTCCAGGGTGGCAGTAAAACTCGATTTCACTACCTGGATGAAATGCTCCTTTCTGCAATGCACCTAACACCGGACCCAGTGATTGCCATCGACCATAACGGTCAGATCACCCACTATAATCGTGCAGCCCTAACTCATTTTTCCTTTTGCAATCTTTCAGCAGCTTCTCTTAAACAAATTCTGCCTCCCGCCATTCTTTCCGGTATTCTCAGCGGAGAAGCGCTGGAAAACCGATCTGTGAACACCCCTCACTTTCATGGTCGTTTGACTGCAACGCCCGTTCGATTGGAGGGCACTTTCGCCGGAGCCATTCTCACCATACGACAGACCGTTTCCCATCACCCCTCTGATAAGCCGGCAGATTTTTCCAAAAGTCCAGGGAGCAGTGCCCTTAATGAGATTGTGGGGAACAGCCCCTCCATCATCCAGTTAAAAAAAGACTTGCTCCAGTTTGCACCCACACCTTCTCCCATCCTGATCACCGGCGAGACGGGAACAGGAAAGGAACTGGTGGCCAGAGCCATTCATGCCAACAGCCCCCGCCATAATGGCCCCTTTGTGGCTGTCAACTGTGCCAGCGTTCCGGAAACCCTCTTCGAAAGCGAGCTCTTCGGCTATATGGAAGGCGCCTTTACCGGTGCCAAGAGAGGCGGAAAAGCCGGCCGTTTTCAAACGGCCCAGGGAGGCACCCTTTTTCTGGACGAAATCGGCGAAATGCCCCTGGCCCTTCAGGCAAAACTGTTACGGGTGTTGCAGCATTATGTCATTGAACCCGTTGGCAGCACGCAACCCATCCCCATCGATGTCAGAATCATCGCTGCCACCAATCAGTCTTTGGAAGATTTAGTTGAAACAAAAGCCTTTCGAGCAGATCTGTACTACCGAATCAACGTGATCCCCCTTCACCTGCCCCCTCTACGGGAGCGCCTGGCAGACTTGCCCCAGTTATGTCAACACCTTTTAGCCAGGTATGCACAGCGGGTGAACAAGCCGACACCGCCGTTTTCTCAAGAAATGCTGGATTTGATGGGGCAACATGATTGGCCGGGCAATATAAGAGAACTGGAAAATGCGGTGGAATATGCTGTGAACATAACTTCTTCCAGCCCATTGACCATCAGCTGTCTGCCTCCCCGCTTGCGGCAAATCTTGACAGCTCGCAGCGCTGCTCCACCCATGAAAAAGAAACTCCAGCACTATGAACAACAAGCCATCACCGCTCTCCTTGATGCGTATGGATGGGATCGGGCCGGCAAAGAGAAAGCCGCCAAAGAGCTGGGCATCAGCCTGCGCACCCTTTACCGCAAATGCTCCCATTAAAAAACCTGGAAGACCATATGGTCTTCCAGGTTTTTTAGAACGATTCACCTGAGCCACAGTGACGTCCTTTAATTTCAGTGCTATCGATTGCCCAACGTCTCCAGAAACAGGCGAATCACGTCGGCACCGCCAATGAAAGTGCCCAGGCTGCTTCCCACATTGGTGAGAGCCACCACCAGCAGAACGCGGGTCACTTTATTTTTCCAGAAGCCCTTGAGGCTGGTGACATCGTCGGTCAGGTTTTCAAAGTCCTGGACGTTGGGGCGGCGAATGTAGGCTTCCACAACGCCGGCAAACCAGCCGGCAGCCAGCAGGGGATTCAGCGAGCTGATGGGAGCTGCCAGAAAGGCGGTGAGAATCGCCAGGGGGTGGGCAAAGGCCAGGGTGGCCCCAATAGCTGAAAACGAGCCATTCCACAACACCCAGCTGATGGACTGGCGAATGCCGGCATCCCGGTTGAGATAGAAGGTGTAGCCAATAATGCCAAGGATTACAGCGGGAATCAGCCAGCCGATCATGCCGGGGCCCTTCCTTTTGGCAGGAACGCGAGACAAAGCCGCCAGATCGTGGTCTTTGTGAATCTCTTCCTGAATGCCCGGCACATGGGCGGCTCCCAGCACCGCCACCACTTTACGACCGGGGGCGTCTTTAATTTTTTGGGACAGGTACTGGTCCCGCTCATCAATCAGCGGCACCTTTAACTGGGGAAAATGTTCGGTGAACTCACTGAGCATGGCGTTGAGCGTATCTTTGGACTTCAGCTTTTCCATTTCTTCTTCGGTGATATCGTCTCCTTCAAAAAGACTCATGAAAATCTGAAGAATCAGCTGGGCCCGTCCTTTCAGCCCCAACCCGTGCCAGATGCGGGAAAAGGTGACCTGAATGTTCCGGTCTGCCAGCACCAGTGCAGCGCCTGTTTCCTGGGCCGACTGAATGCCCTGGAGCATTTCCTGCCCCGGGGTGACTCCAAACTGCTTGGCCATCCGCTTCTGAAAGGAGCTAATGAGCAGATTCATCAGCAGCAGGGTGGCTTTTTTCTCTTTGATGATTTTGAAGATATCTGTTTCTTTCCATTTATTGCCGGAAATAATAGACTGGTAGCGCTGTTCATCCAGCTCCACACAGACGGCATCCGGCCGCTCCAGCTCAATAATTTCCTTCACCTGCTCCGCACTGCGACGGGAAACGTGGGCAGTGCCCACCAGAAGAACTTCTTTCTCTCCCAGGGTCAGGCGGGTCACCGCCTCTTCCAGCTCCGGGGGCAGTACCACCGGTGGTGTCTGTTGATCCACTTCAGCAGTGGCCAGGTTGTCCTGTTGTTCCAATGATTCCTGATTCATGAAGTTCCTTCCTTCTCACCAGGTGTCTTTTCAGACGCCCCGGGGGTTATCAAACCTGTTTTTTGCCTTTCTTTCCAATGAAGTTTATTGTATCATATCACTGGCATTTTGGCACCGGTTACGGGAAAAACAGGTGGTGATGATCATAATCAAACGCCGTCTCCCATCCTTGGGAAACGGCGTGAAACTGTCAGCAAATAAGATGGCCTGGTCATTCACTTTGTCTTTACTCTGCCACCGTGTCTTTTCTGAGGAAACCGGCGTTTGCAATTGTTGATTCCTCTCGATGGAGAGCAGGGATGTTGTGAGACGCAGTGATTACTTTTCCTGCCGGGGAATTTCCAGCACGGCGCCCCGGTTACCGCTGGTGACCAGGTGGGCGTACCGTCCCAGCACACCGCCTTTGATCTTGGGTTCCCGTGGCTGCCAGGCTTCCCGGCGCTGGGCCAGGGTAGCGTCATCCACCTTCAGCTGGATGCTTCGGGCAGGGATGTCGATGGCGATGAGATCGCCTTCTTCCACCAGGGCAATGGGACCTCCCACAGCCGCCTCCGGTGACACATGACCAATGGAGGCTCCCCGGGTGGCACCGCTGAAACGGCCGTCGGTGATGAGGGCCACCTGGCTGCCCAGGCCCATGCCGGCGATTACTGCCGTGGGGCTGAGCATTTCCCGCATCCCCGGGCCGCCCTTGGGGCCTTCATAACGGATGACCACCACATCACCGGCCACAATACTGCCGCCGGCAATGGCTGCGGCAGCTTCTTCCTCACTGTCGAAGACCCGGGCCGGGCCGGTGTGCTGCATCATTTCAGGTGCCACGGCAGCGGCTTTCACCACGCAGGTATCCGGGGCCAGGTTGCCTTTCAGCACGGCAATACCGCCGGTTTTGCTGAAGGGATGTTCCACGGGGCGAATGATGTCCGGGTTACGGTTGGTATGCCCGGCAATGTTTTCACCCACGGTTTTTCGGGTGCAGGTAAGCACGTCTTTCTCGATAAGACCCAGTTTATCCAGTTCGTTCATCACAGCATAGATGCCGCCGGCTTCCTCCAGGTCTTCCATGTAGGCATCCCCCGCCGGGGCCAGGTGACACAGGTTGGGGGTAACAGCGCTGATGGCGTTGGCCTGTTCCAAATCCAGGGGAACCCCGGCTTCGTGGGCAATGGCCGGCAGATGGAGCATGGTATTGGTGCTGCAACCCAGAGCCATATCCACGGTAAGGGCATTGTTGAAGGCGGCTTTGGTCATGATGTGCCGGGGCTTCAAGCCTGCTTCCACCAGCGCCATGATTTGCATACCGGCCATTTTAGCCAGCTGAATACGGGCAGAATACACGGCGGGAATGGTGCCGTTTCCTTTGAGGCCCATGCCCAGCACCTCGGTGAGGCAATTCATGCTGTTGGCGGTGAACATGCCGGCACAGGAACCACAGGTGGGACAGGCCTGGTTTTCATAGCATTCCAGATCTTCCAGACTCATATTGCCGGCAGAGTGGGCTCCCACGGCCTCAAAAACAGAGGAAAGGCTGGTTTTCTTCCCCTTCACCTTACCCGCCAGCATGGGGCCGCCGCTGACAAAAATGGTGGGGATGTTCAGCCGGGCCGCCGCCATGAGCAGGCCGGGCACATTTTTATCACAGTTGGGCACCATCACCAGGCCGTCGAAGGCGTGGGCAGTGACCATGGCTTCTGTGGAATCGGCGATGAGCTCCCGGGTGACCAAAGAGTATTTCATGCCGGCATGGCCCATGGCCAGGCCGTCACAAACGGCAATGGCAGGAAATTCCATGGGGACACCGCCAGCCATGGCCACCCCCATTTTGACGGCATCCACGATTTTATCCAGGTTCATGTGACCGGGCACCACTTCATTAAAGGAGTTGACAATGCCGATCTTAGGCCGTTTCATTTCTTCCCCGGTCATTCCCAGAGCATTCAACAGCGACCGGTGGGGCGCTTTTTCGACGCCTTTGGTGATTTGTTCGCTTCTCATGTGCACTTCCCCTTTCAATACATCTGATCTCATCATTGATAGGCTCTTATTTCATATGACAGGCCATTGCTAAGTTTGATGTGTCATTTCATTTTTTGATCTGTCATTGCTTCACTTGTTTTCCTCATTGACCATCGTGCTTGTGGAACCATGGTGTTTTCGATATTCGTTGGGCGTGGTGCCTGTGTGTTTTTTAAAGACGCTGACGAAGTAACTGTCGTGATTGAAACCCACTTGCTTTCCGATGTCACTGACTCTCATCCGGCTTTTCACCAGCATTTCCTTGGCTTCTTCCACCCGCAGCCGCTGCACATATTCGCTGAAGGAGACCTGATTTTGCTCGTTAAAGAGGTGACTCAGGTAGTTGGGGCTCACATAAAACTGTTCTGCCACCGTTGTCAGCGTCACGTTTCTTCGAAAATGGTGCCGGAGGTACCGGTTGATGCCTTCAATCATTTCTCCCGACTGGTATTCCTGGTGATGTCGCAGCAGCTCCACGCATTCCAGGCAGCACTGTTCCAGCACTCGCCAGGCCTTCGCTCCCGGATTCTCTTTCATCAACTGGTGGTATTTCCCCCGCAGTTCCATCAGCACATTCATATCTTCCAGTGGCTTTAATACCGCCCGCAGCAGCACGGCAATCATCTCAGGAACAATGGCTTCTCCTGGTAGTTTCAGGGCTTTTGCATCGGCAATTTCCTGGCGAATCGTGTGAATGCTGCCTGTTTCAATGGCTTTCTCAAGCTTTTTTTCCAGCGGGTAAGGATACACCGCCTCCTGGGCCAGCATGGGTGTTGCTGCAAAAATGGTGCGGTATCCCAGTTTTTCATTGGCTTTTTTTAAGGCGTCCATGAGCTGGAGTTTTTCCTGCGCCTGACGTACCAGGGCATTTTCTTTCTCGGTGAGTTCCCGGTCAAACACCTGTCGTTCCATGAGTAGTTGCACAAAGTTGGCCGCTGTCTCCAGATGGTCCACCATCACATGAACCCTGCTTTTAATCATTTTGGGAATGTCTTCCTGAAACACCTGCGCTTCTACCATATTCCTATGGACATCTTCATTATTAAACAGAAAGCGCTCACTGCGAATGCTGCCCACCACCTGGTCACCCATGAGAATCGGCACATACAGTCTTTTCAGCCCGCATTGGCAGTGCCAGATTCTTTCATGTGCCTGAAATGAATGGTGGTCAAGGCACTCCGCTGCTTCCTGATGCTTCTGTTTCTGCTGTTTTGACTTCATTTCGCAGTATTGGCACAGGTTTGATTCATCCTGCGGCTTTGTCAGACGACTGCCATCAGCATCCATCACAACAATGGACAGTTTCAGCCTTTCTTTCATTTGGTCACAGATGCTTTGCAGCATCTCCTGAGAAACCACTTCCTGAAGTGACTGAAACTTACTGTAGATCATGGGCTTTTCAGGCTGTTTCAGACGAACAGGCACATAAATCACATCAAAAACCAAGGGTGTTTCTCCGGTATTCTGCACTTCATGCTCTGAATAGGGGGGCACATATACCACCATTCCCGGTGAGACGGTTTCCTGCCCCCGGTCTGTGATAAAAAGCCCTTTGCCTCGAATGACATAAAAGAGCTGTTCTTCTCCCAGATGAAAGTGTCTTTCCTGAAAACAGGTGGCTTCAATGGTGACCCGAGCCACACTCACCCGGCGGTCTGAAGCCATTTCCGGCTCATGAAGCCAGAGAATGTTTCCCCAATCAAACTGTTGACGATCTGTTGATTGTTTTTGATGGAGCGTTTTCATCAAATGCAATCCCTTTCACAGGCCGCAGCCTTCTTTGCAGATTTTCAGGTCTCTTCGCAGTGGTAGTTTGCCTGATGGCTTCTCCGTACCCTGTTATGATTCCTATTATAGTTGACAGAAGTCATTCATGCAAAGAAAACTCTGGGATGGCTATTCATGGGTAGTCTCTCTGGCATCACTGTTCACAGACAGTCTCTCGGAAATGCCTGTTGAAAAGATGGTTTTCACTGGGATTGATGTTGGTATACAGGCAATAACAACGCCGTCATCATTCACCGATGCTTGCTGCTACCTGCCGATGCTGCTCTTCTGTTTTGGATTCCCTGCTTCTGGCCAGCCATGCGAAAATGGAACCGGAAATATTGTGCCAGGCACTGAAAAGAGCAGCGGGGACGGCGGCCAATGGCATGGTGGCAAATTGGCCGGCTGCCAGCGATGCTGCCAACCCCGAATTTTGCATACCCACTTCAACTGCCAGGGTAATGCACTTGCGTCTTTCCATTCCTGTGAGACGACCCACCAGGTAGCCCAGGGCGTATCCCAGCAGGTTATGAAGCACCACCACTACCACAATGATTCCCAGTGATTCCAAGATTCTGGTGGCGTTGGCTCCAATCACACCTCCAACGATGCTGGCGATACACAGGGTTGAAAGCGCAGGCATATAGGTTTCCACCACTTTAACGCCTTCTTTCAGAACTGACCGGATCACCAGCCCCAGCAGAATGGGTACCAGCACCACCTGAACAATATTCACAAACATACTCACCGGATTGAAACTGACGGACTGCTGAATAAGCAGATAGGTGATCGCCGGTGTCAAAAAGGGGGCCAGCAGGGTGGAAACGGTGGTCATGGTCACACTCAGGGCCACGTCGCCACCCGCCATAAAGGTAATCACATTGGAAGCCGTTCCCCCCGGACAGGTACCCACCAGCACCACTCCCACCATCAGGGCTTCCTCCAGCCCAAACGCCATGGACAGACCAAAAGCAATCAGCGGCATAATGATAAACTGTGCCGCTGTCCCTTTCAACACATCCAGCGGGCGCTCCAGTACCAGCTTAAAATCGGCGACTGTCAGTGTCATTCCCATACCAAACATGATGACACCCAGCAACAGATTGATCACCGGCTGCCCCATAAACCGGGAAACCACCCAGGAGAACATCCCTGGAACGGCAAATCCCAACAGCATTGCTGCAATGATCAAAAGTCCGAAATATTTGGAAATTAATTTTGCTGCCTGTTTCATTTTTCACATCACTCCTGATCTGTTTTTAGTTTTTCTTCCATTTGCTCTTGTTTTCTCCTTTTGCGTTTTTTGTCTTTGGTCTGAGAAATAGTGTATCGTTTTCCTTTAACTGCACATTTCCACCATTCGTGTCTTCTCTGTCAGTTTACGAGATCTCGCTTCAAAATTGTTAATCAATCCCCAGGGAATCTTGCTGGTATTTTTTGTCAAAAAAATACGATTCATGTCAATTTAATACTTCCACGCAAGAAACCGTTATGTTTTATAAATCGAAGCAGCGCGCGCACTAAAAAACACCTCTCAAAGTGACTTTTGAGAGGTGTCAGACTGTCGGCAACATCCAATAAAGACAGGGAATTTCGACATTCCCGTCTATTCATCCGCAACGTCAATGAACACATCCACGTTAAACTGGGGTCGCAGGAATTCATCGGCATCTTCCAGAGAAATCACCACCGGCACCACTGTCTCGTTATTCACCACAACAGCTGTATCGGCAATGGTTTCCACCCTTCCGGTGTAGGTGCGGGAACGGTCGGCCACGGGAATGAGGGTCACAGAAGCGCCCACTTCCACCTGGCGAATGAATTCTTCCAGCACATCCGCCTCCACCTGGAGGGTATCCAGGTCAATGAAGCGTAACAGACGCTGGTAGGCCTCTGACCGGTCACCAGGCTTCATCTCCAGGCCCGATACCACTGCCCGGTCAAAGGGGCAGATGACCGCATTATCTTCCAAAAATGGCAGGTTCAGACGGGCTTCCAGCCGCTTTAACCGGTTCTCCAGCAATGCCGCCTGCTCCCTGCGCACCTGGATCTGATGGGTGCCTGCCTGCTGGTTCAGCTGCAACTGTAAATTTTCCACTTGACTTTCCCGGGAGGTGATTTCCCGCTGATACCGCTCCATTTCTTCTTTTGGAACGGCACCAGCTTCATAGAGCCGCTGTCGGTTTTCTGCATCCTCCCGGGCTTCTTCCAATTGCTTTTCCGCATACCCCAGTTCCTGAAGCAATCGGGCTGTTTCACCGCTGACTTCTGCCGCTTGGGCGTTGATCTCTGCCCGCACCACTGCCAACTCTCCCCGAAGGTTATCAGCTTCTTCTTCCAACCCCGCAAACGCCAGGGTCATCACCTGCTGGCCTGCAGTCACCTGCTGGCCATCCCTCACTTGAAGGGTTTGAATCCTTGCGGGAACTTCCAGCGAAACACTCATTTCATCGGCAGCCCGCACTTTTCCAAAGGCTTCCACCTGGCGGCTGATCTCTGAAAGATCCACTTCCTGCACCGGTTCTTCTCCGCCATTTCCACCGCAACCTGACAGCAGCAGCACGACTCCCATCATCATGGCCAGACCTGTGACCCGTCTGCTTTTCCGCCGGGGATGGCTGCTGCCCGTCTCCGGGAGAATGACTTTTTCGCTGTTACCATATCCTTCTCTTTCAATTGTTGCTTTCATTCTCATCCCACACCTTTCCGTCTTTCACCTGAATGATTCGATTGCCATAGGCGGCAGTTTCCACTGAATGACTGACCTGTACAATGGTTTTTCCCTGTTCCCGATTGATTTTAGACAACAACAGCATCACTTCTTCAGTGGTGCGGCTGTCCAGGTTTCCCGTGGGTTCATCTGCCAGAATCACTTCCGGGTCGTTCATCAACGCCCGGGCAATGGCCACCCGCTGCTGCTGCCCGCCGGAAAGTTCCCGGGGGGTGTGGTCTTTTCGGTCACTCAGTTCCACCGTTTCCATAATGTTTTCCAGGCGTTCCCGATGGGGTTTCACTTTTTTTCCGTCCAACAGCAGCGGGAGCAGAATGTTGTCTTCCACCGTCAAATTGGGCACCAGATTGTAGAACTGAAAGACGAACCCCACCTGACGCCGCCGCATGATACTTTGTTCTTTGTCTGAAAGGCCGGAAAGAAGCGTGCCTCCCAGCCGTATGGTGCCGGCGGTGGGTTGGTCAAGTCCTCCCACCAGATAGAGCAGGGTGCTTTTGCCCGAGCCGGAAGGGCCCATGATGGTGACAAACTCGCCCTGATGAATGGTGAGATTGATGTCTTTCAGCACTTCCACCGCCACTTCTCCCAGCTGGTAGGTTTTATACAGTTTTTCTGTTTCAATCATGGGGGTCATCAATTTCCCTCTTTTCTATCATTTCCATTTGCTCGCATTCCCATTATGCCAGCTGATTCGACTGTCCATTTTGTCTGCTTTTTTGACTTTCCATCCGGCTGGTGTCAAGCTCAGTGTTGTTGGGTTTTATTCATATTTTATGGCTTCCACAATGTTCATCCGGGCGTTTTTCAGCGCCGGGCTGATGGAAGCCAATACCGCAATGAGAATGCCTCCGATGATGGCTGCCAGAAAAAAAGTGCCGACGAAGTGAACACCGATGGGGATGCCGGCGGCGTCCATAAAGGCGGGAATTCCCAAAAGCATGAGAATACTGCCCACTACTCCCGTTAACCCGGCAATACAGCCCCCGGTGATGGCTTCAGCAAAGATCATTTTAATCACCTGCCGCCGGCTCATACCGACAGATTTCATAATGGCCAGGGAACGACGGCGTTCCATGAAGCTGATCACGTAGTTGTTGAAAACACCGAATACGCCGATGGCCATGGCCAGCAGAGAAAATCCTTTGAGAATCACGAAAAACTGATTGTTGGATTCAGTATTCATCTCTTCCATCATGCGGTTGGTCTGTCCCCAGATACCCCGCCGACGAAACTTGCTGTGGATGGCTGCCAGCACCGCAGCGTCGTCAGCCCCTTCATCCACCCGTACAAAGTAGGTATCCACATAGGGTCTGTTCATATCAGAGCGGAAATATTGCTGGTGAATGATGGCATTGCTGCCGTTCATCATCAGGGAGTCGTAAAATCCGATCACTTCGTATTGCCGGAGCCCGGTGGGCATCTCCAGGGTGAGCATGTCACCCACTTTCAGCTCAAGGGCCTTCTGCATCATACCGGCGGGAATAATGTACCGGCCTTCGGAAAGGCGGGCCATCAGTTCATCTCCATCGGCACCATCCAAGGGCCGAAAGGCAATATAGTCACGATAGTTCACCGGGTCAATCCCCTGAAGATAGCGCATGGGATAGTCGTGACTGGTCACCCGTACTTCTCCCCACTCTTCCCGGGCTGCATAGGTGGCGGCCACCCCGGGCACTGCCCGAAGGGCCTGCTCAGTACTCCGGTCTGCCCCGTTGATACTGACCATGATATCGAACTGCCAGTCTTTGTAGGCATTGAGCACTTCGACTCCCACGCTGTAACTGATGGTGTTGATCATCAGGAGTACGGTGATGCCAATGGTGAGAAGGGTGATATTATTAAGGATGTTTTTGTTGTCCCGCAGATTTTTCACCGCCAGCAGGCCCTCGTTACCAAAGAGCAACCCATAGAGAGGACCAAACACCAGCAGAAAAATACGAGTCAGCATCGGCACTGCCATGACCACACCGGTGTTGGTGGCTGCCAGCCCCAACAGACTGGCCGGCATGGCCATGGCGTAGGGCGCCAGTCGGGGCAGGGCAACACCGGTTGCCAGCAGCAACACAGCTGCCAAAGATTTCCAGCGCTTGGGGTTGCGGTGGCTGTCAACCAGGTTCAGCACCAACTCTTTAATGGGAATTTTGGAGACCCGGGCAATGGGAATCCATGAACTGATCACTGCCACGCCCACTGCCAGAAAAAAGGCGCGCACCAGATGTTCCGGGCCAAACTGCATGGCTACATCCATGGAACCGCTCCAGGGATCATTGGCCAGTATGGCTGTCATGGCATAAAGAACTCCGATCCCTGCCAGATTTCCCAGAATACCGCCCAGCACCCCATAAGCCAGGCTTTCTCCCAGCAGCACCCCATCGGTGGTTTTCCGTGTGGCCCCAATACTTCGAAAGGTGCCGATCACCGGCAGACGTTCCACGGTTATCACCTTAAAGGTGGAATAGATGATAAACACACTGATGAACAACACCATGGCTGTCATGAGAAAAAAGGGCACCACAATCATCTGCAGCATGCCAGAAAGGTCTGCCTCTGAAAAAGGCGGCCGCACGTCATACCGGGGATACTGGCTCTGAAGCAGCTCCTGTACGGTGGTGACGTCTGCCCCTGCCGTGAGCACCACATAAGCCGTGCTCACACTGCCCCGGGTGCCGGTAAGGGAAGCGGCGTAATCCAGCGGAATCACCGCTGTGCGGGTTTCAGACTGGGGTGAATCCCTGAAAAGTCCGGTGGGCCGGGCAATTCCCCACACTGTCAGCCGGCGTTGGGCCCCGCTGATTTCCAGCTGAATCTGATCTCCCGTTTGAAAACCGTGTTGATCGGCAAATAGTTGACTTAAAATGACGTGATTTCCGGCAAAAGGCCTGCCGACGGCTTTTTCTCTGAAGATGACCGGATTCATGACCTCCAGTTCTTCCAGCTGAAACCCACGGAGATAAAGCTGAGTCGTCTCAGCAGCAGCACCTTCGCCGCCATTGCGGGGTACGGTGTAGATACCGCCCATGGAGATTTCACCTGCCGTCAGGGCCACTCCTTCCACCCCATCGGGAGCAATTCGAAAATATGAAGAAGGCGACTGTTCATTGGCACGAATCAGCAAGGCCGCTTCACCTGTCTGCATGCGCATCTGGTTGCCGTACATCACTGTCATGGTGCCTGCAATGGCACTGGATGCAAAAAAAAGTGCAGCTGAGCAGGTGACAGAGATCACGATAAGAAAGGTGCGGAACTTTTTCTCAGCAATATTTTTCAATATGTATTTCAGGATAATTCCCATGACTGACACCACCTGGAAAATTCATTGGACAAAGCCGGACATTTTAAACCACATACTTTAAACGGTACCTTGGAGGTTGGCCATTCCCTCGTCAAATAACTGCACAGCCAATCGGATTTACGGCTCTTAGCTGCTTTCCCTGATACAATACGCGAATCTTTTTGAATTGTTTCAACCAAAGATTATAAATTCGACAGAAAAACCGCAGGTGTCGTTTGAACACCTGCGGTCAGTAAGGAGAAAACAAATGAAGTTGTGGCAGTCGTTACCGCTATCTTCTGCGGTTGTTGCCGCTGTTGCCCCTGGTATTACTGTCTTGTGTTGTCTGACTGTTGAACCGTGTCAAAGGCAGCGAATGAGTGGCTTTGACAGCGCCATCGTTTTTCATGGAAACAGTGATCACTGCAGTCCCTTCACCGGCACTGGAACGAACCGTTAACAGACCGCTCTGGGTGATGGATACACCGCTGACACCACTGACAGACCACACCAGCTGTTCGCTGCTGACATCCCGTCCACGGTCATCACGAAGCACTGCGGCAAACTGGGAACTCACGTCAACATCATAAATCTGCATACTCTGATCACCATAAATGCTGATGTTATATCCCTCATAAGGGTTCGCAACCGGAGGCTCTTCAACAACTGGTGGTTCTTCCACCACCGGAGGCTCTTCGACCACAGGTGGTTCTACAACCACTGGAGGTTCTTCCAGCACTGGTGGCTGTGGCACTGACTGAGTCTGATAATGGGTCAGGGGCAAATGATGAACACCCTTCACGCTGGGGTCGCTGGTCATGGCGACAGTAATCACTGCGGTACCTTCACTGGCGTTGGAGCCTACTGTCAACAGACCGTTCTGGGTGATGGAAACGCCGCTGACACCATTCACTGACCAGGTGAGGGGTTGACTGGTGATATCTCTTCCTGCGCCGTCTCTCAGAACAGCTGCAAACTGAGAGCTCACATTCACATCGTAAATTTTCATGCTTTGGTCACCATAAATGGCAATACTGTGATTGGCATAGGGAGAACCCGGATCAGGTGTTTCAGTTGCCGGCGGTTCTTCCACAACCGGAGGCTCTTCAACCACTGGAGGTTCTTCAACAACCGGAGGCAATTCTGCTGGACCCGTCACTTCAAGGGATCCGATGTGGTAGAGTTTGTTCTGGTTGGGAACATTGGCAACGGTCAGGTTAATGGCCGGCTGGCTGGTTTTGGGATCGATGATGCCCACATGAAGCTGATAGATGCCCGGCTCAAGCGTTTCCAATGTATCAATGGCGGTGGTGAATGTTTCACTGGTATCCGGAAACAGGCTGCGAACGCTTTGGCTGACAGTGGCTGTGGTGACAGCTTGTCCGGCAGCATTTTTCAGCTGTACCTGAATGGGCCAGTCATGATAGAAGGGGGCTGTTCCTCCATTGCGCCACTGGGTGCTAAGTTCAATGGTTTCTCCTGCTGTCACCGAAGTGTTGAAACTGGCTTCAGTGATGGCAAAGCGGTATCCCATGGTGGCCATGAGGCGATCCATGTTCTGGCTGGCCTCCGGTGACAGATTGTACCACAGCTCCAACAACCAGGTCAGATGGGAGTCTTTCGCCTGCTGCAGGGTGGCATTGATATTGCTGTTATTCAGGTAACGGTAATCGCCGGTGTACAGGAACTCGGCACCGGAGGGAGCTGTTTTCCAGAAGTCCGGCATGGATGGATGATGGTCGCCAGTGTAGTAGTCAGTATATCCATTTTTAATCCAGTCCAGATACCAGTCATAGGTATCTTTGGGAGATCCGAAAGCATGGTTGTGCAGGCCCAGGTTGTTGTCACGGGCAACAGCTCTGGGATATCGGACACTTACTTGGGTGTTTCTGAAGTATCTGGCATAGGCCTGCTCATACTGGGAAGCGACGGCCGCCTGAGGATAACGGCCCACATCGTTGGCTCCCTGGATGAAGTAAGTATGCATTTCACCCCAGTGGCCCACACTGCCCATGACCATGGCGTAGGTCTTGTCGTTGTCATAACGATTGGCCAGTGCCTGCATTACCTTTTCATGGTACTGAATGAGCAAGGGGCTGGCGTAGTTGGGGCTGAACCCGCCGCGATACTCCACGCCGCCGCCGGGAAGATCCATACCCCAGCGGTAAAATGTGCCCACCCCGGGAATGTTGGCGGTAAGTGCTGAAGACTTGTTGAAATCATCAATCACTTTCTGATCGTTTTGAATGCGGTCAAGGGCTGTGTTATATTCGTTAACCTTTGCCTGGTTTCCGGCTGCCTGTGCCTGTTGCCGCAGCTGGGTGTAAGTTTGAGTGGCTTCAGCTTTCAGCTCGTTGTACAACCACATGGGAATACTCATTTGGTTCAGGCCGATGGTGTTGGAAAGACTGGGATAGTCCATGGCAAAACCCAGCATGAGCTGGTTGTTCTGCTCATTTACCCAGTAGTTGTAATTGTTTTGGCTTTCCACTCCAGAAAAATCAAACACACCTTTGTTCTTTTCAATTTCTGCCCAGGTATAACCGGCTACAACGATGGTGCCGTCATAGTTTCGGTTTCTGTCGGTGGCAAAGGCCACCGCACCCATGAAGGGGTTGGCAACATAGTCGGTGGATTCCTGGAATGTATGGGTTTCAATGAGATTTTCGTCTGGGCTATTGGATGCAAAGGACGCCATGGGCATGGACAGTAACATGACCAGTGCCATCATGAGCAGTGCGCCCCGTTGTGTCTTTCGCTTGAATGTTGTTGACATAAAAATACACCTCCTGATTTCAAATCGATACGATTGAAAAAGAGATGTATGGCAATGTCAAGCGCCTGTTACATCATGGCAATCCGGCTGTCTTGTTTTTTAAGACTTACAAGACCCGTGATTTTGCGTCCCTGCCTTCCGACAGGTTTGCCTTTTTCATGATCGTACTGATTACACTTTTTATGTTAACATAATAGTTCATGAGCGCAATAGGACCATTGGGTAAAATTCCCTTCACCAATGGTCCTTTCATGGCAACAGAGCCGAAAAGTCAGCACCACATCTTTATTCTTCCACATAGCCTTCCGGATTCTGTTGCTGCCAGCGCCAGGAATCCCGGCACATATCCTCCACGGTTTTTTGTGCTTTCCAGTCCAGTTCTTTTTCTGCCAGAGCAGGATCTGCATAGCAGGCATCAATATCGCCAGGTCGCCGGGGAGCCATCACATAGGGAATTGTCTGGCCTGTCGCTTTCTGAAAGGTGTTGACCAGATCCAGTACGCTGTAGCCGATACCCGTCCCCAGGTTATAGGCCCTGACGCCGGTGATGTGCTGCAGTTTTTCAAGGGCCTTGAGATGCCCCACTGCAAGGTCATTCACATGGATGTAATCCCGCACGCCGGTGCCGTCATGAGTGGCATAGTCGCTGCCAAAAACACTGAGTTCCTTCCGTTTGCCCACGGCCACCTGGGTGATGAAGGGCATCAGGTTGTTGGGAATGCCATTGGGATCTTCACCCATGGTGCCGCTTTCATGGGCGCCGATGGGGTTGAAGTACCGCAGCAGCACCACCTGCCACTGGGGATCGGCGGCCTGAAGATCCCTGAGAATCTCTTCGATCATCAGCTTGGTGCGCCCATAGGGGTTGGTGGCACTGGTGGGAAAATCCTCCGAAATGGGAACCGATACAGGGATACCGTAAACTGTGGCCGAAGAGCTGAACACCAGCCGCTTCACCCCGTGGCGGGCCATCACCTGGCTGAGAAGCACCGTGCCCGTCACGTTGTTATGGTAATAACGCAGAGGCTGTTCCACCGATTCCCCCACTGCTTTCAGACCGGCAAAGTGGATGACTGCCTCCACCTGATGCGCCGCAAAAATAGCCTCCATGGCTGGTTCGTCCAGTAAATCCGCCTCGTAAAAACGAACTGTTTTACCTGTGATGGCTTCCATGCGCCGCAATACTTCCCGCTTGCTGTTGGAAAGATTATCCATCACAATCACTTCATACCCTGCCTGCAGCAGCTCGATGCAGGTATGGCTGCCGATATAGCCGGTACCACCGGTCACCAAAATTGACATCAATCTTCACCTGTCTTTCTTCAGTTCTTTTTGAAAACTCTTTATGATAACTCTTTGTGGCTGTGTATCTGGACTGCCCTGTTTCTCCACTGTTTCCCACTCAATTCAGCATTCTGAATATATCCGCCAGGGCACTGCGGCGGGTCACGGTTACTTCGCCCACATAGACCAGATTGTTTCGCTGAGGCACTTCTCTCACTGTCAGGCGCACCGGTGCCTCACCGGTTTCCGGGTTGACGATGCCCACCCACAGACCGTATGTGCCTGGCGTCAGCTCCTCGGGCACCTCCAGCCGGGTTTCATGAGTCTCCACCATTTGAGGAAACAGCGTTCTCACCCGCTCACTCACCACTGCTTCAGCCACTGTTTCTCCCGCAGACGTCTGAAGACGCAGCACGATGGGCCAGTCTTCATAAAAGGGGGCCGTTCCCTCATTGCTCCAGGTGCTTTGAACCGTCAGGGCATTCCCCGCTGTCACCCGGTCGCTGTGGGCGGCCTGACGTATCATGAACCGGTAACCGATATGACTGAACAGCTTTTCCTGGTTCACCCGGGTCTCATTGTCCATGTAGAAAAAAGCTTCATTCAGCCAGGTGATGTGCGTATCCCGGGCCATTTGAATGGTGGCGTCAATGTAGGCATTGGTGAGAAAGCGCTGGTCGCCGGTGTAGAGAAATTCTCCCCCTGAAGGCGCTGTTCTCCAGAAATCCGGCATGGCCGGATGCGTGTCTCCCGTGTAATGATCCACGTATCCGTTTTCATACCAGTTTTGATGATACTGATACGTATCCACCGCTGATCCAAAGGCATGGTTGTGGAGGCCGAAGTGATGATCCAGCGCCACCTGCCGGGGATATCGGACGCTCACCAGTGTCTGCTGAAACACTTCAGCATACTTTTCTTCGTACTGGGAAGCGATTTCTTTCACCGGGTATCTTCCCGCTGCTCCCGCCTGCTGGATAAAATGGGTGTGCATCTCTCCCCAGTGCCCCAGGCTTCCCATGACAATGGCATAGGTTTTGTCGTTGTCATAGCGTTCTGCCACTGCTTCCAGTGCCTGGTGATGATATGCCATGAGCAGGGGGCTGGCATAATTGGGGCTGAACCCGCCCCGGTATTCCACCCCGCCATCGGGCAGGTCCATTTTCCATCGGTAGAAGGTTCCCACGCCGGGGATATCGGCAGTGTCGGCAAAGGTGGCGTTAAACTGACGGATCACCTGCCGGTCATTGCGAATCAGCTGAAGGGCCCTTTCCGCCTCCCGCACGGCTTCCTGGTTCCCCAGGCGACGGGCTTCTTCCAGGCGCCGACTGTAGTCAGCCGCCGCTTCTTCTTTCAAGGCTTCATACATCCACAGAGGAATGTCAATGTGTGCTTCGGTAATTTCCCGGCTCAGGGTGGGATAATCCATCACCAGCATGAGCATGTACTGGTTTTGCTGTTCTTCAATCCAGTACCGGAAATTGTTTTGCTCCTCCACTTTACTGAAATCAATGTTTCCTTTTTCTCCTTCAATTTCCCGCCAGGTATAGCCAGCCACCACCATCGTACCTTCCACATAACGGGTGCGGTACTTGGCAGGGGCCACTGCCCCCATAAAAGGATTGGGCAAATAGTTGGTGTCTTCCTGAAAAATCACCTGCCGGATGGATTGGGCCACAGGCAGCGCCCCCTCCAGTTCCTGCAGCCGGTTCATTCGGGGCATCCTCACCAGCAGGACGGCGGCCGCCAGCACTGCCATCACTATCAGCATTCGCCGAAAACCAGGTTTTTCAAGCAGTTGCCTGCCGTCTCCCGGCTTTCCTGCAGCTGGTTGCTGACGTTGCCGAAAGAACACTGTTGCTTTTTCATGCAGCTCTGTTCCCGTGATGTTCATGGTGATTTCACCCCTTTGTGCATCCATGCTTTTTTCATACCCAAAATGACGTGGGTGGAACGTTTTAATTGAAGACCACCGATGGTGCCCGGTGCAGCTGCCTCCAGTCATGTCCTTTACGGCGCCTCTTTTTTTACAAGTTTGCCCATTCCCAGCCGCCGCAGAATGCTTATGCGTTCCTCAGGTGTGAGCAGCACTGCAAAAATCAGGGGGAGAAACAGCAGGTTCAGCAGCATCCCCTTTGTCAAAAATCCGGTCAGGACGGTACCGTCCAGCAGCCGGTTCAGCCCGTATCCAAATGCCAGGGCAAGGCCTGAAACCACACCGTTTTTCAGGAAAACCACCCGAAAATAATGCATCAAATCCAGCTGCAGCAGTTTTCGGTAATAAAAGTTGGTCATGACAAAGGATCCCAGAAACAGGGTGGTGGCCGTGGCCAGGGCTGCTCCCATGGGGCCGATGCGCTGGACCAGATAGACGGTTGCAACAATGTTCACAATGGCGCTTCCCAGATAGATATAGGTGCTGATTCGGTGCCGCTTCATTACGTACAACAGTTCAACTCCGGTACTCTGTGCCAGAATCAGCCAATAGGGAATCAGAATGGTAATGGCGTACACATAGGTCATGGGATAGCGATGACCTATCCAGAGCACGACAAAATCCCGCCCCAGCACCAAAAAATTGACCACTGCAAAGCTCATGAGAATGGCCAGCACCCTGGAACTGCGGGTAAAGAGACTGCTGGCCCGGGCCTTGGACTCTTCCAGATCTTTCACCACGTAGTGGGCCATGAACTTGGGAAGAAACAGCCCGGAGAAAGCGACGCTGTAGCGATAGAAATAATCGATGAGCCGTTGGCTGAGGGCATACTCGGCAATGACCTCCGCATTGGTGAACATGCCCAGCACAATGTTGTCGGTGTTCCAGTAGAGGGTATGGGCCACTCCTGACAGAAACACAAAGGTGGTGTATTGAAACAGTTTGTGAAAAAGGGCCTTATCCAGATGAAAGAGCCTGATTTTCAGCTGATACTTGAACACCGACACCAGCGCAAAGAGTAGATTGGCCGACTGCACCAACATCATTTCCACCAGAAACACTGCCACAATGCCGCCGCCCAGCCGCAGAACCGTTGTTACTGTCAGCAGTTTCAACAGCGCTTTCACCGTTCCAATATTGAACAGCAGGGAGAAATGCCCCCGTCCCCGAAGATGCGACTGAAACAGGGAAGCAGGAATGTTCAGCCCTGCATTGGCCGCCGCAATGAGAAAACTGGTTTTTGCCAGTGTCAGCTCAGTGCCGGTAAAAGCAAAAATATGCCCAAAATAATGGTACAGCACCGCCACACCGCCAAGAAAAACCAGACCGGTGCCTATGTACAGGGTCAGCACAATGGAGACAATGGCGCCCTCCATCTCCTCTTTCTTTTCCTCAGCATATTTGGCCACATACCGTTCAATGGTTTTTCCCAGCCCCATGCTCATGAGTTCGGAATAAATGGTAAGGCTGATGACAAACTGGTAGATGCCATAATGGCCTTTTCCCACATGGGACTCCACAATGGGCACCAGAATCAATGCAGCCAGAATATTGATGAATAAATTGGTATAGGATGACAGGGCATCCCGCCGAAGCGACTGTTCCATTTTTTTCACCTGTGCTTCCCTGTGGAATGGCTGAAACGTATCATGCGAACCGCTGCCGGATCATCGCCGCATAGGGTTCCCCCATGACTTCCATCTGGTGATGCTCTCGTCCATAATTCAGTGCACCTGTTCCCAGCTGCCGCAGGGTGTCATTGTCAAGCTGGCGCAGGAACTTTTCCAGCTGCTGCATGTCATCATGGCAGCAGATTCCCAGCCCATGGCGGGTTATGACGCCGTCGGGATCCACCTTTAGAGAGGCAATGGGAGCACCTCCCAGGCAGGCCTGTACGAAAGAATTGGGAAACCCCTCATATTCAGAGGTGTTCACCAGTGCCCTGGCACTGTTGTAATGCGCCTGGATTTCTCGAAAAGGTACCGATGGCAAAAAAGTGAGATTGGGCAGTGATTTGGCCAGGGTAATCATTTCTGCGGCCTGGGCCAGAAATGCCGGTGGTTCCATGGGTGAAGGGGGCGGCATGATCATTTTAAAAGATAAATGAGGCAATTGCTGTGCCAGCTGCAGAAACAACCCGGGTCGTTTCAGGGCAATGCACCGGCCTACCCAGAGAATGTCTTTTTTCTCATGAAAACAGATGGCATCCCCCGCAGGGAACCCATTGGGCACCACCCGGCTTTCCACCTGCATACGTTCTTTTAGAAGCCGCTGCTGCTGCACCGTCTGGGTCAGCACCTCATCGGCCCGATACAACCCCAGGCGGTAGAGGTGATAGGCGCGCCTGCCACCGGCAGCTGAAGGGCTGGTGAAAGCGGTGTCGTTGTCGGAGGCCAGCCGGTGGATCATATATTTATTGCGGAACACTTTAAAAAACAACGCAGCCCATCCCACCATGTCATTGGCCATTTCTGTCAGCATGACCTGAGCCGGACTCCGCCACAGAGTGTGCCACAGCCGGCTGTAAAAGACCAGTTTCTGTTTGGGCGTTTTCTGGTGCCAGCCAAAATAACGGATTTTTTCCAGCTGCACCCCATCCCTGATCTCCGGTTCATCGGGCTGCCCAAAATCACCCACGTAAAAGATCACTGAGAAATCTGGCTGCTGCGCCAGATACACCGCCAGATTATACTGGTCCACCTCTGCACCGCCAAAGGCGGGAGGTGCATCAGGATTAAACAGGGGATAGGCATTGGCGGATAAAAAAGCGATCTGAGTTTTCTTCACACCTGATACCCCTCTCTCTTTCAAGTCATTCTCAAATGCGGCAGGCTACTCCCGCAAATCTTCTGTTCATGCATCGTCTTCCCATGTTCGAACCATATTGATTTTTTTAAATCGCAGATCGATATGATGAATGGTTTGATAACGACGGAATCCATATCGCCGAATGGCTTTTTCTGAAAATCGGTTCCCTTCATCCACCATGGTACTGGCTGTGTCACAGCCTTTTTTCTTTCCCAGTTCCAGCAGCGCCTGTGTGGCATATTTTTGTGCTCCCCGATTGCGGTGCTGTTTAAACGTATAGCCGTCGAAAAGAAACACGTTGCCCGCTTCATCCGGTACCAGGTATTCCATGGACTCATCATAAGTTTCCCGGAAGGCAAGGCAATAATACCCCAGAATCTGCTCTGCTGCGTCCATTACCACATACACCCGCTCTTTTGTCTCTTTTTTTAGTCTTTCTGCCAGTTTATCCAGTTTTTCCGGCAGAATCTCGTCAGGATACGCCTGAATCATACGCTGAAACAGCCTGTGATTCATCTCTGACAGCTTCAATCCTTCATCGCCTGGCACCGGCGCCACATGCTTCAGTTTTACCCGGTAAACATGAGTACGCAGGTAAACACGCCCAAGGATCCGCCGAAGGATTCCTTCTATTCCCTCTGTTTTAATGATGAAAACCAGCTTTCCAGGTGACATAAGATATCCCTTCTCTTCTCTTCTGATTCCAGTTCTGCCACTTCTTGAAGATGCACAATAACCGCCCCTTCCATGTCAGTGGATAGCAAAACTCATACTCTTTTAGTATTTCACCATGGAACCCTTCCTTATAGTGGTTCACCTGCTGCCACGAAAGTTCGCCATCAGCAGGCAGCAGCCCCCCCAGGTCATAGAGATGTTTGCCCTTTTCTTTCCAGAAAAGCATGCACCGATACTCCACTGTTTTACTCACGGCAGAAATCAACTGAATGCGGTGTGCCTCCGTTTCATTCAACCGTTCTGTGAACCCAAAATAGGGCAGCACTTTTTCTGTGTCTTCAATCAGAATGCGCTGCAACAGAATCCGACCCTCATACCATGCCGTTACCATGCCAATGCGGTGATGGGCCAGCAGCTGGTACACCCGCTGGCGTTCTGAAGGTTCAAATCCCTTCGCTCGGGTAAAGTCATCATATTTCTCCAGGAAACCGTCCACCTGCTCTTTCGTCGGTGTTTCTTCAATTTCAATGACAAGGGCTTCATCCCGGAGCATCCGTCGAATGGCCTTACGGGTACTGTCACGAAATGACCTCAGCATTGCCTCTTCATCACGATTTAAATCAATGACTGCTGTGGCATACTCCTGGGCACCGGGATAAGACTCACGGCAGAAGAAATAATAGACCACATCATAACCAGGATCTCTGCGCATGATTTCAGGGGCGTAATACACATCTTTGATGTGCAAAAATCCTTTCAATCGATCTCCCACTTCAAACATGGCTTTCCGCTCCTTTGAAGGTATTTTTCATTAGCAATTTCTTCCGGCACCTTACCCGATGCCTCCCTGCAGTGCTTTCAACCGGCAAAACAACCAGCCTTTCAGTGTCACCGGCTGCATGAAATGATATTCAGTGGCGATCTCGCCTCCAAACCCCAGTTTGTAGTGGTCCACATTGCCCGCTTCCGGGTTTTCCGGATCAAGGGTCAGTCCGCATAAATCGTAGTGGGCCTTCCCGCTCTCCCGGGTATACAGCATACACTGGTAATCCAGTGCCCGGTTCATTTTGCCAATAAGACTGACTTTTTCAGTATCTTCTTCAATGGAGAAACGGGTGTTGTAACCATAATAGGCCACCATTTTTTTGTCTGCTTCAACCAGCAGAAACTGGCACAACACTTCTTCTTCCAGTCTGGCAGTGGCCAGCGCCAGTCGTTCTTCCCCCGCCAGCAGGTGCACCAGTTCCCGGTTGCAGGGCTGAATGCCCTTTTGGGATGCAAACTGGTCATAGGCTGAGACGAAGGCCTCCAATTTTTCGCCCCCGCTTTGTTGGAGGCTGCTGAGCGCCTTCACCTCCAGGGAGATGTGTGGATTCTCCATGGCCCGCCGAACGGCGTTTCGAGTGCTTTTTCGGAAGGAAGCCAGCAGGGCTTCCGGCTCCCGGGAAACATCAATGAGGAGGGTGTGAAATGGTTTGGACCCAGGCCCGGAAACTTTGCAGTGATAATAATAAATCACATCAATATCCGGTGACGGCGGCTGGAGCGCAGGGGCATAGTAGAGATCTTTAATGCGGATGAATCCCAGTTTGGTCCGATGGTTGATTGCAAACACAACGTTAGCCTCCTGATCTTAGGTGAATTGACGGAATTCAGCGTTCCTGATCAACAACCGATTGGTGCTTTATTGCCCGCAGAGGGCGCACCCCACAGTGGTAGATCATCCGTTTCAGCTTGAACAGACTGTTCAGCGGGCCATGATACCACTGCAGGGGAAGGCTGGCCACCTGAGAAAAGGGCATGATGACATCATTCGTTTTCAGATGATCTTCAATTTCTTTCATGGCAGCTTCTTCCAGATCATCCAGGTGAAGGCAGATGGTGAAGACCCCCACCGGGAAGGGTTTTTGAGACTGCCAGTTTTGCTGAGGAACAAAAATCAGTCCATGACGCTGGTAAGGATACACTGCCACACCGTCGGTGACGTAGCGAAATCCCAGCTTTTTCAGGGCACGAAAAGTGTTGTCATCACTGGTGTGCGAGGGCGCCATCCAAATGTCGCTTTCCAGCCCCTGGGCCCGCAGCATGGCCTGTCCGTCACGAATCATCTGGTATTGGGTCTCATAAGGGAGACCGGCAAACTCTGAGCTGGATACCCTGCCATAGAGACGCTGGTTGACGGACTGCTGCCGGGTGGTGTATAAATGCCGATAGCCATGCTGGGCAATTTCGGCTCTCTTTTCTGCCACCAGGGTACGCATGATCTGGTGAAAATCTTCCCGGGGCGGGTCAAACTGAAGGCTTTTATCCTGATTATCCGGGATGACCCCCAGCAAAGGCACCACGCCCCGCTGTTGAAACATGGCCATCACCCGTTCAAAACGGGACCACATCATAGCCGGATGAATGTCGTCAATGCGATAGATATACTTAACCTCCATGACTGCCTCCCTTCATTTCCATCAGCAGCTGGTGATACGCCTCCACCATCTGCCGCCGGTCAAAGTGTTGCCGGGCATGGTGATAAGCTGCTTCTCCCATGGGTTTCCAACGTTCATACTGCAGTATATTTCGCAGGCATTCCGTCAGTTGCTCCACATTTCCGGCAGGGTACAGGTATCCATTGATACCCTCCTCCACAATTTCAGCAGCACCGCCAATATCTGACAGTACCGCCGCCTTTTTCATGGCCTGGCTTTCAATGGCGGCAATGGAAAGCGTCTCCACCGAATCAGAGGAAAGCACAAACACATCCAACACCGCCAGATACGGTCGTACATCCGTAATGTGTCCGGTGATATAGACCGTTTCTTCCATCCCCAGCTCCCGGATGCGCTTTTCAATATGCGCCCGTTGATCTCCGTCACCGATGAGGAGCAGCTTCACCGGGTGACCGTCAGATTTCAAACGGTGGACGGCTTCCAGCAGATCCTGGTGTCTTTTTTCAACGCGGAAACTGGAGCAGTTGCCGATGATTACCTGATTGGGTTCATACGCCAACAGACGTCGGGTGGCCGTTATTTTTGCCTCTTCCTGCAAAAAATCATGAAACCGCTCCAAATGAATGCCATTGTGAATGGTACGGGAATGATGAAGGCGCAGCCCTTTATGGGTTCTCAGCCAGTAATCCTTTTGCTTTTCACTGACAAATACCAGCCGGTTGTTCTTTTTCAGCAGGCGGGTAAGGTACCACCGCTGAAAGCGTTCTTTGACATCCCGGGGAAGGGTGGAATGGAATACCGTGGCCACCGGCAGGCAGGCACTGCTTCCCATGGCAGCCAGCCGGAAATAAAGGGCCGGGTACAGGTCCACGCACAACACCAGGTGAGGCTGAAAAACTGACAGGCGTTCTTTCAGTGCTTTCACCACCCGCCTGTCCAGGTAGCTTTTTTTCTTTAGGATGTGAAATCGGATTTCCGGGCGGCCTTTATCAATGATTTCCTGCTTATGGTCCAGTACGGCAATTTCGATGTTATAGCCCCTGTCCACCAACCCATTGGCAAGTTCAAGGGTCTGCATTTCAGCTCCCCCGAAAGTCATGCTGCTGATGATGATAAGAAGCTTTGTCACGCCCATTCCACACCCTCCCCTTCCAGACTTGCCGGCGGCTGTTCCCAGCCCCTATTGGTCATCGTGGCTGTAGTGGCTTTTGGGGATTTACCAACTTCCCCTCTTGCTGTTGATTCCAAAAATCGTTGCTTCTTTTCCTGTCCAATGATCACAAAGGCCAACGCCATCACCATGTAAAAATAGGCATTGGTCAATTGAGGCAGCAAAAAACTGTCTGTTAATCCCCGGCCTAAAAAACAGCCCAGAGAGGTGAGCAGCCCCGCTGCCACATGCAGTTCTTCAATGCTTCCCGAGCGGCGCCGCCGGTAAAAAGCCCTGAGCAGCCCCGTCAGCACGTATCCCAAAAACCCCAGATAGAATGCCAGCCCAATGATGCCCGTGTCCACCAGTGTGTCCAGAAACATGTTGTGGGAATGGGTGACCCGGAGCATTCGTCCATTTCGAAATGTCTGAAAATCCATGATTCCGTAACGACCGTAGCCTGCCAGTGTCTGCCATGGGTGGGTGGCTGTTCGCTGGCGCCATTCCCGCATCACCGGCCGCCAGATTTCATCGGTTCTGCCGGCGGTGATCACATTTCGCTCACCGCCCTCCAGACCAGTAAGGGCCCGCTCAGTAACGCCGGGCATGGCCACGGCCACCAGCACCACCAACACCACCACCGGTAAAATCAGCCGGTATTGTCGGGTGAGCATCACAATGGCAGCAATGGAAAGGAGAATCATGGCATAGGCGGTACGGGAGTAAATTAGCGTTGCTGCCACAAGGGAAAGCGCCGCTGCCACATAAAACCACCGGCGATATTTACCACGGGGTACCAATGCCATGGCCAGCATGAGGGGGAATCCCACAATGATAAAGTCTGCCAGATTGTTGCCGTGCATTCCCAGTGTCTCCAGGCCAATGATATCACGCACCGTTGAAAAATCAGCGCCTGGCGGCACCTTCAGCACCCAGGTGCCCACAATCACACCGGAAAAAAGACTCATGGACAGGGCCAGATAGAACAACACCCGTCGTATTTCTTTTCCCTGACGAATACTCCCGGCAATCATTAGAAAGGGGATGCTGGTGAGAAGGGGAATCAACCCGTGGGAAAGAAAGAACTTCACAGGGCTGTAGCTTTCCTGCCAAAATTCCCGGGCAAAGCCGGCCACATGGCCGGTACGAAAAATGGCTGCTGTGAGCAGCAGCAGGCTGCCGGCATAAAACACCGCCGCCGGTCTCAGTTCCCGAAAATCTGGCTTCCGATTCAGCAAAAACCCCAAAAGCAGCAACAGCAGCAGGATGTTGTTAATTCTGGCACCGGGTACCGGCAGCAACTGGGCCGTGAACAGAGTGGAAGCAGAGAGAGGCAAAACAGGAATCACCGCTGCCAGGCACAGGGTATCACTGCTCAGAAGAAGGGCGGCCAGCAGAAGGGCGCCGGGGATCATCACAATCATGTAGGGAGACTGTGCCGCCATCATAACAGCAGCCAACAGTGCCATTGTGGACAGCCCTCCCACCCAGAGGAGGTCCGGCAGTGCCATGGTATTTTTTTCAATCATTGCTGTCACCTTCTCTTTTGAGCTTCTCTTGACTGCATTTCCTGACTGCAGTTCCTTGATGCGTCTCTTCTGATTCACTATCGTTGCATTTATTCCCGCGGTTTCTTAGTCTGCCGCATCAATCATCGGTGGACGGTTTTTGATCCCGTTCCCGGAGCCGCTGGCTTCTCATGCGGGACATGGGTTCCACTTCCACCAGGGTCATCAACAGCACAATGGCCATTCCCATCAGCACGCCCCCCAGCACGCCCAGCACCCACAAATGCTTTTTGCCAAGACCGGCAATGCCTTCAGGTCGTTCGGCCGTTCGAATCACATGAATGAAATCCTGGCCAGTGAGGTCCATCACCATTTGATCAATGGTCCAGGCAACGGTGTCTGCCGCTAACCGGGCTCCCTCTGCATCAGGATAGCGCACTGTCACGTGAACCACCCGGGCATTCAGAACTGTTTCTGTTTCCACGCTTTTTAGAAAGGTCTCTTCGTCATAGCTGTTGCCGTCACCCAACTCCTGCTGCAATGCCCGGTTCACCGCCTGGCGCACCTGGGTGCTGAAAATCAGTTCCGGAATATCGTTGACGATTTTCTCCGCAATCTGCACCTCCTGCAGCATCACATACGCTTCA
The DNA here is from genome assembly GCF_039414295.1 of Anoxynatronum sibiricum. Taxonomy (NCBI): domain Bacteria; kingdom Bacillati; phylum Bacillota; class Clostridia; order Eubacteriales; family Clostridiaceae; genus Anoxynatronum; species Anoxynatronum sibiricum. The sequence goes on from NZ_JBCITM010000008.1 coordinate 82,141, forward strand.
TAAGCCTCATCATCGCCCGGGTTCCGGCTCACCAGCAGCGAGGTGGAAGCCTCATAGGCAGGCTGGAAGGTGCGGATCACTGAGAGAAACATGCTCAGCACCATGATCACGGTCACCACCCCGATGAGGGGTAGAGATTTCATCACATTTCGAAAATAGCGCACCACTGTCATCACCCTTTTTGATTAGTCAGTTTCCGATAGATTTTTTCTGTTTCCATTGTGACAGTATCCCAGTCATAGGTTTTCTGAATATAATCCTTCAGTACCTGGGGATGAAAGCATTCCCGGCGGCGGGCCTCTTCCCTCAAAAGACCTGTCAGTGCATCCCGGAGAGAATCCACATTTCCCTGACGGAAGCTGAGGCCGTGGTTTTCCACCACTGCCAGATTTTCTTCAATGTCACTCACCAGGCACAGACACCCCTGGCTCATGGCCTCCAGCAGGCTGATGGGAAGCCCTTCAATATCTGAGGGAAGCACATAGGTATAGGCATTGGCATATAACCGTTGCAGCGTTTCTTCATCCTGGAAGCCCACCAGGCTCACCCGGGGGTCTGCTGCTGCCTTTTCCCGGAGGAGCGCCGTATATTCCTGGTTATACGGATTATCGCCGGCGATGATGAGTTTCTTGTCTGTGTCCACCTGCCGGAAGGCATCCAGCAGGTAATGGCATCCTTTTTCAGGCACCAGCCTGGCAACAAAAAGAAAGTAACTGTCTTTTTCGATGTTCATGGAAGACGCCAATGCTCCCAGAGATTCTGCCGGTTTCAGGTTAATCCCGTTTTGGATATAAGCCACGGAGGTACCGTATTTTTCCTTGTAGTAGGGCACCAGGGTTTTGGAAACACTGATGGTGGCATGGGGGAAGCGGGCAGTGGCATATTCTCCCAGCTTCAGGTAACGGGTGGCCAGCCCTTTCCACTTGGCCCTTTTCCAGTCAAGACCATGGACGGTGCACACCACTTTTTTGCCGGCAAGGCGGGGAATAAAGCTCATCACTGAGGGACCAAGGGCGTGAAAATGAACGATGTCATAAGAGCCAAAGGCGGTCTGTACACTGGCAATGATGGAATAAATCAGCGCCTCCAGAGAGTTCTTTTTCACCGTGAACACCGGTTTCAAAAGAGTGCCCCGGTAGGGTCCTGCATCTTTGCCGTAAATATTCCGGTTGTAAAGATGCACTTCATGCCCCCTGGCTGCCAGTCTGGCGGCAATTTCTTCCACGTGCACCTCTACGCCCCCCAGCCTTGAAGGAACGCGCTTATGGCCTATCATGGCGATTTTCATGGGTTGCTCCTCCCGTTTTTCAGCAGCGGTGTCACCAGATTCATCAGCCTTTCCCCGTAGGTGTCGATTGAAAAAGCCTCCACCTTTTGCCGGGCTTTCACCGCCATGGCCGCCGCTGTTTCAGGCCGGCTCCAGAGACGCTGCACCTGCTGCCGCAGGGCGGCTTCATCCGCTGCCGGAAACAACAGCCCATCCACTTCATGGTCCACCAACTCGGGGATTCCCCCAATACGGGATCCAATCACCGGGGTACCCACCATGAGGGATTCCAGCACTGCCATGGGACAATTCTCGTACCATTCGGTGGGGAGCAGGGTGGCCCTGGCTTCACCAATGAGCTTCACCAGCTCTTCTCCAGTCTTGAATCCCACAAACTTCAGGTTGTCGAGTTCTGCCTGCTTCACTTCTTCTTCCAGCTCACCGCCGCCGGCAATGAGAAAGGGCACCTCCGGCAGCGAGCGGATCACCCGCAGCAGGGTGGGGATTCCTTTTTGAATGGAAAGACGCCCGAAATAAAAAAAATAATCCTGTTTTTCAAATTGCATCTGGTCATAATCCCGTTTGATAAAATTATGAATGGTATGAATGCGACGCCTGTCTTCTCCAAAAGCAACCATTTTGTCGGCCAGAAACTGACTGGGAGCAATGAAGGCATCAATCATCTCATAGGTTCTCAACCGGTGATACAGCCATCCTTCCACCGCTCCAAACAAGCTTTTCACCCGGGAGTTGTGGATGCACCGATGACGCACACATTCGTGGTAACGCCGCCCCTTGCATTTTTCACAGATGGTGGTGTCATGTTCCCGGTACATCATATGGTTGGGACATACCAGCTGAAAATCATGGAGGGTTTGAATCATGGGGATTCCCTGGGCATGAATCTCATAGAGAATCGACGGTGTCAGCTGAAAGTTGATGTTGTTCAGATGCACGTAGTCCGGCTGAAAGTCCTGCAGCACCTGCCTGATTTTTTGCCTTGCCTCCCGGGAATAGATGATGCGAAAGGGGTAGGTGACCTGCCGCAGTGAAACCCCCCGGAACTCCACATGGCTCACATTCAGGTTCAACTCGTTTCCATAGACATTGCGGGAATCCTCCATGCCGAAAAACTGCACGTCATGCCCCTGCTGCCTGAGATAGTCTGCCAGTTCAAAGGCGTAGGTTTCGGCGCCTCCCCGGTGGTAGAGAAATTTATTGACCATGAGTATTTTCATTTAATGGGATCCCCTCCGCTGTAGCACCACTATGACCGTTTTGGCAATGATTTTGATATCCCGCCAGACTGTCCAGTTGGCAATGTAGGCATTGTCCAGTTTCACCACTTCTTCAAAATCAATGACGGCGGACCGGCCGCTGATCTGCCACATGCCGGTAATACCGGGAATCACTGAAATCCGCTTGTAGTGATGTGTCTGGTAATCTTCCACCTCTGCCACCGTGGGCGGCCGGGTGCCCACCAGACTCATGTCACCTTTCAGCACATTATAGAACTGGGGCAGTTCATCAAGGCTCGTTTTACGAAGAAACGCACCGATTCTCGTTACCCGGGGATCATTGGTCATTTTGAACATATGCCCCCGCATTTCGTTTTTGGCCTGCAGCTCTCTTTTTTTGGCCTCGGCATCATTGCACATGGAACGAAACTTTCGGATTTTAAACACACGACCGTTTTTTCCCACCCGGTCCTGGGTGAAAATCACCGGCCCGCTGCTTTCCAGCTTAATCAGCGGGGCAATCACCAGCCACGCAATGCCAAAGATCACCATTCCCACCAGTGACCCCACCATATCCAACAGTCGTTTGGCCATCAGCTGTTCTTCATTGAGGCTGACAGTATGAAATTTGACCGCCGGTATGTCATCAATCATGGTCACCATGGCCTGGGCAGAATGATAGTTCTGCCGCTTCAGCAGCATGGTGATGGTAATGCCCCTCTCCTGACAGGTTTTCAGAAGGGGCTCCAGCCGCTGGTCATAGGATAGTGACCGGGTCACCACCACTTCATCCACCACTTGGCGGTTGATGATGTCTTCCAGCTCATCCAGTCCGCCCAAATGTGGCAGGGGACCGTAGATCAGTGCCTGCAGGCTGCATTCCGGCAAAAGAAGGTCGCCATTTGTCGCTTCTCCCGGCAATGATGAATCCCGTGTTGCCTGCATGTCCGCCCCATCATCCATTCCTGCCGCTTCATGCCCGGGAGGATACTTGATGTGCAGGTACCCAATAATCCGATAGTTCAGATACTGGTGACGGCCAATGGCTTCCACATACTGCACCCCATTGGGCGACTGGCCTACCAGCAGCACATTTCGCACGTTTTCAGCCTGACGATTTCGGCTGCTGCGCATCCGATGATAGATCACCTTGCCGCAGGTGGAAATGACAAAAAAGATGACTGAAAACAGCAAATGATTCCTCTGGCGATAGTCTGTCAGCACAACCATCAGCAGCCCATAGGACAAGAAATGGCCGGCAGCAAAGGCAATCACAGACTCCAGCAGCAACCGGCCGGTGAGTGCCCTTGGACTTTCCATAAAGGAATCATACAGTTCAACAAAGAGAAAAACCAGCAGGTTCATCAGGGCAACAATACTCACATACCCGTAAATTTCTAGCCCGGATACAGGACGAAAACCTTCCGCCAGCCATCTTTCAGCCAACTGGATACTGATGATGACACTGGTGAGCATCATGACCATATCCAGCACCACATAAGTCATTCGTAATAGTTTTTTTTGCCATCGCAGCATGACGCCACCCCCTGGTTGTTGACGACTTCTTTTGGTGTGCCATCACCTTTTGGTGCACCAAAACTTATAATTATTTTAAAATTTTCAGATATTGTCGCCGGTCATATGTCTCTTCTTTTGTCGCCAAACATAAAACAGCCAGTCAGATTCTCCGGCTGCTATTACTGTTAAATTACCCCATTTCAACCTTCAGAAACGGATTCCTGTAAAAAAACCGCCACGTTATTCATCGTGGCGGCAACAGAGCTCCCACAGGGGCAGATTCAATTCTTCAATGGCTCTGACCAGCAGCTTTTCCCGCTGGCTCAGATCAACCGGCCTGCAGACTTCCAACTCCTGCAGGGTTTTCTTCGCCATCACCAGCAGGGCTTCCCGCACGTTGTTCTCAAAACCGCTGGTTCTTCGATAGAAAATCGACCCCAGCTGCTTGAGAACCAGGCGGTAGAAAGTGTGATCCAGGGGTATTTCCAGCCGGTGGTTCTCCCCAATCAGCCGGTCAATAATGTAGTAGGTGTCCAGGCTTTTGGGGGTGCTGTTGGACTGATGGGTCAGTGAAGCTTCGTGGAGACGGTACACATAGAGGGGCTCAGGCAGGTACACGTAGTGCCGCGCCCGGCGCAACACCACCAAACGGTTGATGGTATCCTCATAGATGAGCCCCAGGGTAAATCCCAGATCATCCCACAGGTGTCGGGCATAGAGCTTTCCCCAAGGATACCCGGGAATGGTCAGCATGGTTTCCGGCGTCTGCTTCAAATCCACCTGCTTGCGGTGGTGGTGCAGGGGCCGGCCCAGCCGGGTGCGCCCACTTTCCAGCAGCAGGTAGTTCCCCTCCACCAGGTCAGCCCTGGTGCGTTCCGCTTCTGTCAGCATTTGCTCCAACGCTCCCGGTGTCAGGGCATCATCTGCATCCACAAAAAGAAAATAACGTCCTGTGGCAACAGACATGGCCCGGTTTCGGGCTCTTGAAATGCCCCCATTGGGCTGGGTGATGATCACCAGCCGGTCGTCCGGTTCCCGGGCGGCCAGCATTTCGCCGGTGGCATCGGTGGAACCGTCATTCACCACAATGACTTCATACCCATAGGTCGTCTGTTGGCTTAACAGTGACTGGAGGCATTCTTCCAGATAGTCGGCAGCGTTATAGGCAGGTACAATAATGGAAACCCAAATGGATGGATCTGCTGCCACCCGGTCTGTCAGCGCCGGTTTCAAATCCTCGGGGTCATAAGGGCGCAGGGACTGGAGCAGTTCCATGCTTTCGGCTTCAGTGAGCGTCACTTGGGTGTGGCGATCAACGCGCTGCAAGCGAAACTGAAACAGCAATTGCTGCAATGCGTCCAGCAGCTTCCCCCCTGCCAGGGACAGGGAGTAGCTGCCGGTGATGCCGTAGAGTTTATTGAAAATCCGCTCAAACATCAGTCATTACTTGGTTCCGAAAAGCCGATCGCCTGCGTCACCCAGACCCGGGACGATGTAGGCGTGATCATTCAGCTTTTCATCCATGGCGGCCACGTAAATGTCCACATCCGGGTGGGCTTTGTGAACGGCATCCACCCCTTCCGGCGCTGCAATCAGGGAGACCAGGCGAATGTTGACGCCCCCCCGGTCTTTGATAAACTGGATGGCGGCATTGGCAGACCCGCCGGTGGCCAGCATGGGATCAAGCACAAAAAGTTCTCTCTCCGGCACATCAGAAGGGAGCTTACAGTAATACTCCACAGGCTGAAGGGTTTCCGGGTCACGGTACAGGCCGATGTGACCCACCTTGGCAGCAGGAATCAGTTGTAGCACCCCGTCCACCATGCCCAATCCTGCCCTCAGAATGGGAATAATCCCCAGTTTTTTTCCTGCCAGGGTTTTGGAAGTCATTGTGCAGAGGGGTGTTTCGATCTCCGCATCCTCCAGGGGCAGTTCCCGGGTCATTTCGTAGGCCATCAGCATGGAAATCTCCTTCACCAGGTCACGAAAATCCTTTGATCCGGTATTGATGTCCCGCAGCATGGTCAGTTTGTGCTGAATCAGGGGATGGTCCATTACCACCACTTTGCTCATCCAGATTCCTCCTTTAAAATGGTTTCTTGCGCTTGTCAGACAGGTTGTGAAGCAAGTTTCAGAAGAACACGAAGCAGGCTTCATTTATTGGCGGCCGTAAGTTGCTTCCAGCTGGGTGATGAGATCCACCCGCCGCTGGTGCCGTCCGCCGTCAAAGCTGGTTTCCAGCCAGACTTTCACCAATTCCAGGGCCAGTTCAGGGCCAATGACCCGACCACCCAGGGCCAGTACATTGCTGTCGTTATGCTGCCGTGTGGAGCGGGCAGAATAACAGTCGGATACCAGGGCACATCGAATGCCAGGCACTTTATTGGCGGCAATGGAAATGCCAATGCCGGTGCCGCAGAGAAGAATGCCCCGCTGGTATTTTCCCGCCGCCACAGCCTCTGCCACCTTTTGGGCGTAAACCGGATAGTCACAGGATTCTTCCTCATGGGTGCCAAAATCGGTCACTTCATATTCCTGGTCAACCAGATGTTTATAAATCAATTCTTTCAGCGCATAGCCGCCATGATCACTGCCAATGGCAATTTTCATCTGCCTTCCACCACCCTTTCTTTCAGTTGAAGTGCCAGTTGATGAATCAGCGTTTCCAGATAATCTGCTGTCTGGCGGTAAACTTTTACCGAACCGCCAAAGGGGTCAGGCACTTCTCCCGCTTCCGGATCTCCGGTGACATATTCCGCCAGGGTAAACACCCTTCCGGCAGCCGCGGCATCCATCATCAGTACCGACTGGCGATGGGCTGCCGTCATGGTGAAGACCAGATCGGCAGATTCCAGCAGCCGGGGTGTCACCCGCCGGCTCCGGTGATTTTCCAGGGGAAGGTCCTTTTCCTGCATCACTTCCACTGCCTGAGGGGAAGCTGGCTGCCCCTCCGACGCAAAGATGCCCGCCGACAGCACGTTGATCTGGTCTTCACCAATGCCCAACCGGTTCAGCGTACCCTGCAGCAATGCAGCGGCCATGGGGCTGCGGCATGTGTTTCCTGTGCAGACAAAGAGAATGATTTTCAAGAATCTGCTCCTTTCCCGACACCGAACCGTCGATTCCTTTTTATTCTACCGTATTCCCTGTGGTTCAACCATCTTTCGATGATCTTTTGTGAAAACTTTCTTTGCATGTCATTTTATGGCAGTCTTTGATTTTTTGGTTCGACCGGTTTTATCAGACACGCTTCTGATGCTATGCTTCAAGCTTCTTCCCACTGGTTACCCGCAGCTTTCACCAACCGGTTCATCAAGGCAAACCCCAGCGCGTTGTCAGACAAAGCTTCCGTGATAATCAGACTCGCCGGCGTCTCATCGAATTCCCGCAGCCGCAGGAAGAGGTTCGCTGCCATTTCTTCCGGGTGATGAACGCTTCCCAGTGACTTGACCACCAGGGGTAGTTTGGCTGTTTCAGGCATTTCGGCCAGTATTGCGGCGGTTTCGTCGGTGCAGAGAATGCCCATGACAGCTTCGGCTTTCTGATGGCGAAGGGCCAGGGTGATGAGGACATGAGCCGCTTCTGTGGTTGTTTCTGCCGGTCGTGATGACCGGGCCAGTATCAGGGGAGCTTTGGGAGCATAATGGGTGTATTTCATTCCCGGTGAACGGGGCGCTGTCACGGATTCCCCGCCGCCAAAATCCTTTTTCACCAGAGCAGCATCCACTGCCACATGATCCACCACCATCAACAACATTTCCCGGGTAACGCCCCCGGGTCTGAGGATCACCGGAAAGCTGCCGGTGGCATCCACCACGGTGGATTCCAGCCCCACTTCACAGGGGCCTCCGTCAATAATGGCATCCACCCGCCCCTCCAGGTCTTTCACCACATGACTGCCACGGGTGGGGCTGGGACGCCCTGACTGATTGGCGCTGGGGGCCGCCACCGGAACCCCTGCCAGGGCGATGAGCCGCCGGGCCAGGGGATGGGCCGGCATGCGCAGGGCAACGGTATCCAGTCCCGCTGTCACCATGTCAGGGACCGCCGGTGATTTTTCCAAAATGATGGTGAGGGGCCCCGGCCAGAAATGGGCCATCAACTTCCGGGCCAGGGGAGTCACCGTTTTCACCAGGGGTTCTATGTCTTCTGGGGCCGCCACATGAACGATGAGGGGATTATCGGAAGGACGCCCCTTGGCTTCAAAAATGGCCGCCAGTGCCCGGGGATTGGTGGCATCCGCTCCCAGTCCGTAGACGGTCTCTGTGGGGAAGGCCACGGTCTTTCCTGCTGCCAGCATACGGGCAAAGGGCTGCAGGGCTTCATCGGTAAAGAGTTGGGGGTCGATGGTGGCGAAACGGGTTGTTTTCATGGCGTCTCCTTTACATTCAAACCTGCAAAAAGAGGCAGGGGAACCGTCCCCGTGCCTCTTGTGGTGTGCACCTTATGCCATGGCTTTCATTTTTTCTGCCTGATCGGTGGTGATCAGTGCCTGGATCATGGCGTCAAGATCTCCCTGCATGAAGGAGTCCAACTGATAGAGGGTCATGTTGATGCGATGGTCGGTGACCCGGCCCTGGGGATAGTTATAGGTGCGAATCCGTTCGCTTCTGTCGCCGGAACCAACCTGACTTTTCCGGTCGGCAGCGATGGCCTGTTGCTGTTCATGCACCATAATGTCATACAGCCGGGCCTGGAGAACTTTCATCGCTTTGTCCTTGTTTTTCAGCTGGGACTTTTCATCCTGGCAGGACACTGACATCCCTGTGGGCAAGTGAGTGATACGCACCGCCGAGTCGGTGGTGTTGACGCTCTGACCGCCGTGGCCGGAAGCCCGAAACACGTCGATACGAATCTCATTGGGGTTAATCTCAAACTCCACGTCATCCACTTCTGGCAGTACTGCCACCGTTGCGGCTGAAGTGTGAATTCGCCCGCCTGACTCCGTGGCAGGAATTCGCTGTACCCGGTGGGTTCCGCTTTCAAATTTCATGCGGGAGTAAACCCCCTTGCCGCGGATCATAAAGATGACTTCCTTGTAACCGCCGATGCCGCTTTCGCTGGCACTCATGAGCTCCACCTTCCACCCCTGGTCTTCGGCAAAACGGGTGTACATGCGAAAGAGATCGGCGGCAAAAAGACCGGCTTCATCGCCGCCGGTGCCGGCACGCACCTCCACAATGACATTCTTATCGTCGTTGGGGTCTTTGGGCAGCAGCAATATCTGAAGCTGGTCCTCCAGGGCGACGACTTTTTCTTCAAGCTCATCCAGTTCCATCCGGGCCATGTCCCGCAGTTCGTCTTCCATGGATTTATCGTACAGAATGGCTTTTGTTTCGTCTGCCGCCTTCCGGGTTTCCATATAAGCCCGGTAGCAGGTAACAATTTCTTCCAGCTCGGCATGCTCTTTCACCAGCTTCTGCCACAGGTTTTGCTGATTAATCACCTCTGGATCACTCAGCTGTGCTCCCAGGTCTTCGTATTTATCTTCTAAAAATGCCAGTTTTTCCAGCATGCGTCATCACCTATTCCTTATTTCATGTTTCACATTTCACATGCGCCGACAGACCTGATTCACAGGCATCTATTCCAACAATGTATTATATCAAAAGAAGGCTCATATGGGAACAGTCTACTCAAAGAAATTCCAAATCTGTGAGATCCTCTCTTCCTTTTCTCTCTCCTGCCTGAGTTCACTCAACCGATCTTTCCTGCCTGAGCTTTCTGATCTCTTCAGGTTGCTACACTGGGCCGGATGCCCATCACCACCCGGTCAATACCTGCCAGGTCCTGGAGACATTTCACTTCCAGAAACCCCTGTTCTTCCAGGAGCCTCACCACCGCATTTCCCTGATCATAGCCAATCTCAAGGGCCAGCAAACCGCCGGGGCACAACAGCCGGGGAGACGCTGCCGCCAGCCGGCGGTAATAATCCAAGCCGTCAGCCCCTCCCGCCAGGGCAGTCACCGGCTCGTAGGCGGCCACAGAAGGGCTGAGGGCTGCCATGTCTTTTTCATTGATGTAAGGCGGGTTGGACACGATGAAATCCAGGCAGCCACCGCCATGACCCCATTGCGGTAATGCCCGGTTCTCCAGGTAAAACACCACCGGCTCCAGCAGGTCACCGGCCAGAGGAATCACCCGATGGGTCAGCTGATGCCGCAGGATATTTTCAGCGGCCACTCCCAAAGCTTCCGACGAGAGGTCCACCGCCAGCATCATGATTTCCGGCACCAGCTTTGCCAGGCTCACGGCAATGCAACCGCTGCCGGTGCCAATGTCAGCCCCCTGCAGGCTGAAGGCTGGCAGCGTTTCATTTTTTGCTTGGAACTCTTCCCCAGCATTTTTATCAGAAACCTTCTTGTTCAACCAGTCCACCACTCGCTCCACCAGCAGCTCTGTTTCCGGCCGGGGGATCAGCACCGCCGGGTTCACGTGAAAATCAAACCCCATAAACTCCTGGCATTCGATGATATACGCCACCGGTTCCTGATGAAGACGCCTCTCCAGCAGTCGGTCTGCCTGCTGCACCTCCCCTTCTGCCAGGGGGCGCTCCGGGTACATGTGAAGGCGGATCCGTTCCACCTGGAGCACATGGGCCAGAAGCACCTCGGCATCCAGACGGGGGGTGGTGGCCCCCTCAAGGCTCAGTCGCTGCTCAGTGACTTTCAGCCATTCCCGACAAGTCATCGCTTCCATTCCTTTCATGATAGCTGCAGCAGGGCCATATGCAGTGCTTCTGAAAGAGTGGGATGCACCCACAACTGTTGCTTCAGATCATCCACCGTTTTCTTTTCGTCAATGAGCATTCCTGCCAGTCCCACCTGTTCGCTGATTTCGTAACCGGTCATCCAAATTCCCAGCAGGGTGCCATTTTCATGGACCAGCACTTTCACAAAGCCTTCCGGCTCTGCCTGTCCCATCCCCCGCCAGGTATCGGCCCAGCGTACCTGGGCTTTCCGATAGGGGATCCCGGCAGCCTTCAGTTCCAACTCCTGCCTGCCGGCGCCACCGTTTTGGGGCAGGGTGAACATGGCCCTGGGCAGCGGGGCATAGCGCCAGGTGATGGGGGTGCCCCGGTTGAAGTGGTCTGCCAGCAACACCCCCTGCTGAATCCCCGTATGTCCCATTTCCATGCGGCCGTTCAAATCACCAATGCAATAGATATGCTCCACCGTCGTCTGGCAGTCATCGTTCACAGGAATGCGGCCATCCACCAGGGAAAGACCCGTCTTTTCCAGTCCTGCCGGCAGCACCGGCCGCCGGGTCATGGCCACCAGCGCCAGCTCTGCTTCATAGAGACGCCCATCCACTGCCTGCACTTCAACGCCGTTATCCACTGGCTTCACCGTTGCCACCTGGGTGGCAGTGTTCAGCGCCACGCCGTTGGCTTCCAGTCTTCGAAAGAGGGGGGCTGTCAGATCCGGGTCTGTTCCCGCCAGCAAATCAGGCTGCATTTCCAGTACGGTAACCCGACTCCCCAGCTCCGAAAAAAGGGAAGCAAATTCAAGTCCTTCCACATCGCCGCCCAGAATCAGGAGAGACGCAGGGGGTTCCGCGATGGCCACCGCTTCCCGATGGCTGATGATGTACTTGCCATCCAGCCGGACACCCGCCGGCGGTTTGGCTTCTGTTCCAGTGGCCAGCACCAGCCGGCGAAAAGTGATGGTTTCATCTCCCAACTGCACCCGCTGCGGGCCCAGCAGTTCCGGGTCTCCGTAAAGCAGGGTCACACCGGCGGCTGTCAGCTGTTCTTCCATGGTTTCGCTGACATCGGCCATGGTTTTGCGGCTGTCGGAAAGAATGGTTTCAGCCACCCCCGATGCCAGAGGCTCTTCTCCCGCAATGCCGCCGCTCCAGAATCCCCGCCGGGTTTTATGGGCTCGAATCCGGTCCATGATATATTTCACAGGCAGGCACCCCCATCGAAGCCCGGTGCCTCCCAAGGCTTCTTTTTCAATGAGCACGGGTTTTAGTCCCTGCCTGGCACACTGCAGGGCGCAGTGATAGCCCGCCGGACCGCCTCCTATGATCACCAGTTCTGTGTTCATCCCCATCCCTCCATTTTATGTCTGTCCATTGACTGATTCCATTATATCACATCACTTTCCGAAAGCAGTCATCATCGGCTGCTTCGCCAAGAAAAGTGCTTCATCAAAAACAAAATGAAATTCCCTGTTTAAAGAAAATGACCTGTGGTATATAAAGAACACAATAGATTCCGGTAGTTCACTGTCAGTCTCGATGGACAGCGAAGAACTGATGGCTCTGATGATTCATCAGGAGTGGAAACCTTCTGGTTTCAACTGATTTTCGCGTGACTGAAGTGCCTCCGGCGAAAGCCGGACAAGGAACTCAGGTGAAGGTATTTCATCTGAGAACCCAGCAGTACCGTATCACCTGGAAAACCTGGTTTTCCAAATACCTTTGAAAGGCGTTGGTCTATGGACACAGAGCACACTCTCCCACCAAAGTATAAGAGAGGCTGGCACAGCTACTTCCGAATCTATTATGAATAAACGGGCGTCTCATCCACAGCGATGCAGGCGTCCGTTTTCTGTATGCGAAAAAGCGGCATAAAAAAAGAACCGCACTCCTCAGAAGGACTGTCGGTTCCCGGTTGACGCAATAAAATGAACTTACACGCCGTATTTCTTCTTGAATTTTTCCACGCGGCCGCCCTTTTCCATTACCTTTTGTTTACCGGAGTAAAAGGGATGGCACTCGGAACAAATTTCCACGCGGATTTCCTCTTTGGTGGAACGGGTCTTGAACTCATTGCCGCATGCACAATGCACTTCCACTTCATTATAGTTCGGATGGATTCCTTCTTTCATTTCCTTCACCTCTTTCCCGTTCATGCTTCGATGGTTGCCAGCGGATGAACCGCATAATGTCATGAGCGATGTTGTCGGCTGCTGTCAACCGACTGTCATGAAAAGAACGTCTCAATTATAGCACAGCCCTGCAACAGGTGCAAGCACATTCTTAGAGAAGCTTTTTGCCCGCCAGGTCGATGAATTCCTGGTTGCTCCTGGATTCTGACAGCATTTGAGTGATCGTCTCGGTCACTTCCTGGGTAGAGCTGTTCCCCAGGGCACGTCGGATACGCCAGATGGTTTCCAGTTCTGCCTGGGATAGCAGTAGTTCTTCCCGCCGGGTGCCGGAACGATTGATATCCACCGCCGGGAAAATCCGTTTCTCCGACAGTTTTCGATCCAGGTGCAGTTCCATGTTTCCTGTTCCCTTGAACTCCTCGTAAATCACGTCATCCATACGGCTGCCGGTGTCAACCAAAGCGGTGGCCATGATGGTCAGGCTGCCGGCTTCTTCCAGTTTACGGGCGGCCCCGAAAAACTTTTTGGGAGGGTGCAGGGCCGCTGGGTCAAGGCCGCCGGAAAGGGTGCGTCCCGAAGCGGGAACCACCAGGTTATAGGCCCGGGCCAGCCGGGTGAGGCTGTCCAGCAGCACCAGTACGTCTTTTCCGTGTTCCACCAGCCGCTGTGCCCGATTCAGTACCATTTCTGCCACTTTGATATGATGACTGGGCATTTCATCAAAGGTGGAATACACCACTTCTCCCTGAATGGAGCGCTGCATATCAGTCACTTCCTCAGGTCTCTCGTCAATGAGAAGTACGATGATTTCCACCTCAGGATGATTATGTGTCACGCTGTTGGCAATTTTTTGCAGCAAAATGGTTTTTCCGGCTTTTGGCGGCGAGACAATGAGTCCCCGCTGGCCTTTGCCGATGGGTGCCACAAGATCAATGAGTCGGGTGGAAAGTTCATGGTTTTTCAGTTCAAGGCTTAACCGCTGATTGGGGTAAATGGGGGTGAGGGTTTCAAAGGCGGGGCGTTTGCTGGCCAATTCCGGATCGAGATCGTTGATTTTGCGCACATATAGAAGGGCCTTGTATTTTTCGCCGGATTTGGGGGGCCGGGTTATGCCGGTGATCTTATCCCCCGTTTTCATGTTAAACCGGCGTATCTGGGAGGGAGACATGTAAATATCTGCATCCCCTGACAGGTAGTTACTGCTTCGGAGAAACCCGTAGCCGTCCACCATGATTTCCAAAATTCCCTCTGCCTGATTGGCTTCTTCACCCAGCGGGATTTCATCATGCAGGTGCTGGGGAAGATCCGGTGCCGAGGGGAGCACCCGGGGGCGGGGCGGAACCGGGGGGGCGTTCTCATTGGCAGCTTCTCTCAATGGCTGCGCCCCCGACGATTCTCCCGGATTTTCCTGTATGGGCGCTTCAAATGAAGCAGGTTCAGGTGAAGCTGTTTCTGGTGCAGTGGATTCAGCCGCAGCTGAGTCAGATGCTTGAAAGACTGCTGCCGAACCCTCACCCTGAACAATCACATCAATCAGTTCTTGTTTGCGATATTTGACAATACCCTTAATGCCCAGGGCCTTGGCAATTTCCCTGAGGTCAGTCAGCTTTTTAGCCTCCAGTGTCTGACGATCCAAGCCTGCACCTCCTAAAATGCGTATAATGGTTTCTTGTTGAAATTGTGAACAGCCTCCACATAGCGGATGGTACCCGTTTCTGACCGCATTACCACTGAGTGGGTACGGGCAATGCCATTGGCAGAAAAAGTAACGCCCCGAAGCAATGCGCCGTCGGAAATTCCCGTGGCGGCATAGGAAGCTTCCTTCCCCTTCACCAGGTCATCCAACGTGAGGGTTTTGCTGCAGTCAATGCCCATAAGGGCGCAGCGGGATTCTTCTTCATCTCCATAAGGGATGAGGCGCCCCTGGAAGTTGCCTCCCATGCATTTAATGCCCACTGCAGCGATGACACCCTCCGGGGCGCCGCCAATACCCAGCAGCATGTCGACACCCGTCTCTTCGAAGCAGGTGGCCAGGGCGGCATCCACATCGCCATTTTGAAAAAGCTTGATCCTTACTCCCACCCGGCGGCATTCGTCAATAATGCCTGCATGACGTTCCCGATTGAGAATGGCGACAGTGATATCACTGATGCTTTTTCCAAGTGCTCCTGCGGCAGCCCGCAGGTTATCAGCCACCGATGCATCCAGATTCACATACGGGGCGGCCTTGGGGCCGACAGCCAGTTTATCCATGTACATATCCGGTGCATTCAACAGGCACCCCCGGGGTGCCATGGCCACTACGGCAATGGCATTGGGCATACCGTCGGCCACCGAAATGGTACCCTCCACCGGGTCAACAGCAATGTCCACCTTGGGGGCACCCGGGCCGCCACGCCCCACCTGTTCCCCTATATAGAGCATGGGAGCTTCATCCATTTCCCCTTCGCCAATCACCACCGTGCCGTCGATGTCGAGGGTGTCAAACATACGGCGCATGCCATCCACACCAGCCTGATCAGCGGCGTTTTTATCTCCCAGACCCATGTAGCGGGCCGCCCGAAGGGCTGCCGTTTCCGTTACTCGCACCAGATCCAGTGCCAGGTTTCGATCCATTGCTGCACCGTCCTTTCCTCACTCAGTGATTGCTCAGGGATGATGATTCTTTGAAGCAGCTATTTCACCGCAGATTCCCAGTCTTTTAAAAACCGTTCAATGCCTGCATCTGTCAGGGGATGCTTCACCATCTGCTGAAAAACACTGTAGGGGATGGTGGCAATGTGAGCACCCGCGGCAGCAGCTTCGGTGACATGCGTCACCCGGCGAATGCTGGCGGCAATAATCTCTGTTTCAATGAGATGGGCATCAAAGATGGTGACTATTTCCCTGATCAGGTCCATCCCGTCGTGGCCAATGTCGTCCAGTCGTCCCAGAAAGGGGCTCACGTAAGCAGCGCCGGCCTTGGCGGCCAGCAGTGCCTGGGCTGCCGAGAACACCAGGGTAACATTGGTTTTAACACCCTTCTCACGAAACAGGCTGGTGGCCTTAAGCCCTTCCGCTGTCATGGGTACCTTGATCACAATGTTGGGATGAATAGCCGTCAGTGGGACAGCCTCTGCCACCATTTCTTCAGCCGTCAGGCTGACCACTTCTGCACTGATGGGGCCGTCCACCAGACCGGCTATTTCCTTCACCGTGGCTTTAAAGTCACGCTTTTCCTTTGCAATGAGCGAAGGATTGGTGGTGACCCCTGCCAATACTCCCCATCTGTTGATTTCCCGAATTTCATCCAGATTGGCCGTATCAATAAAAAGTTTCATGAGATGTCTCCTTCCAAATCTCAAGCAATTACGGAATCCCAAACAAAGTGCCTTTTATTTTTTAATACCCAAAAGATGACGGGCTTCATCAGGAGTGGCCACTTCCCGGCCAAGTTCCTTCGCCAGTCGTACCATTCGCGCCACCAGCTGGGCATTAGAACTTGCCAGAACACCCTTGGAATAAAAAACGTTGTCTTCGAACCCAACCCGCACATGCCCCCCCATGAGTATGGCCATGGTGCCAAGGCTCAGTTCATGACGGCCAATGCCTGCCACCGTCCAGGTGGATCCGGCAGGAATGGCATTTTTCATCAGCAGCAGGTCTTCCGGCGTGGCAGGGCAGGCTCCCGGTACACCCAGCACAAAATCAAAGTGGAGCGGTGCCTCCACCAGGCCTTTTTTTGCCAGCTTCAGGGCGTTTTCAATCATGCCCCGCTCAAAAATTTCCAGTTCCGGTTTCACACCCAGCTCCTTCATGCGGGCAGCGAACTTTTCCATGTAGCTTTCTGTATTCATGAAGACGTCTCCCCCAAAATTGCAGGTGCCACAGCTGAGGGTGGACATTTCCGGTTTCAGTTCCACCGGCTGCAGCCGTTCTTCAGGACTGTGCCACACAGCACCACCTGTGGAAGGCTGAAAAATCACATTGCAGCAGGCTTCAATTTTTTCTTTGATTTCCCGATAAACGGCAATATCCTGGGTAGGTTCACCGGCGGCATCACGGGCATGGACATGAACAATGGATGCGCCAGCATCACAGCATTCCTTTGCCGCGGCAGCAATCTCATCCGGCGTCACCGGTAAGGTGGGCTGTTGTTCCCGGGTCACTTCGGCCCCGGTCAAAGCGGCTGTGATGATTAATTTTTGCATGAAATCGCTCCTCTCAAAGTAGGTTCAGCATTCGTCTGTCTTTTCGATCTGCAGCCACCACTAAGGGGGGCCTTTTCCATTCATTCTCGTATATCGTAACCATTATATCAGTCTTGCATTGTTTTTGAAAGCACAGCCCTTCTAAAACCCTGATCTTTCATCAGCAACATGTTAACCACCACCCGACAGTTGACCGTCTGCACAGCATCTGTTTTCACAGAAGGGCGGCATTCCATTGAATCCCTAAAAAAAGCCCCTCCCGAAGGAGAGGCTTGGAGGCTGAAGACAAAGGGCTTTGGCCAGGCCAGCTGATTCCAAGGCTTCCCTTTACCAGATCCCTTGTCTTCATCTTATTTTGTCTGCAACCTAAAAGCCCCTCCCGAAGGAGAGGCTTTTTTCTGTGTTGAAATGTAAAGCCTGGAATCTAGAGCTTGTGGGAGAAGATTCCCAGTACCAGGATCACTGCCAGACCAAAGAGCATCAAACCAGTCTGAGCGATGTCCATGATTCCCAGAACTGCCACGACTGCAACAGCAACCGGAATCACGTATTTTACCACATTGTACCAGATGTTGAAAAGGCCAAAGGTAAGCGTGCCGCCGTTGGTCAATTCGTCCTCCAGGTCTTCTTTCTTCACGACCCAGCCAACAAAGATGGCCAGCAGCATACCGCCAATGGCGAGGAAGATTTTGTCGGTGAGGATATCGAAGAAGTCAAAGACACCAACACCCAGAATGGTGAATCCACTCATGATGCCCAGCGACAGGGATGAAAGAATCCCGGTGATGACCATGATGAAGCCGGTGGAATAAACCGCTTTTTTACGTTCCATTTGCTTCTGGTCGATAAGGTAGGCTGCCACTACTTCCATCAGGGAAACCGATGAAGTCAGTGCTGCCACTGTCAGAGCCACAAAGAAGATGGCTGCAAACAGCGTACCAATACCGCCCATCTGAGCGAAGATGCTGGGAACCACTACGAATACCAGGCCAGGACCGGCTGCCGGCTCCATGCCGAAGGCAAAGAGGGCCGGGAAGATGGCAATCCCTGCCAGCAGGGCCACTCCGGTATCAAGGGCTGTAACGATGAGTGCGTTATTGGGAAGTTTTTCTTCTTTACTCAGGTAAGAACCATAGGTGATCATGCAACCCATACCCAAGCTAAGAGAGAAGAATGCCTGTCCCAGCGCTGCCAGGAAGGTTTGCCCCGTCACTTCGGAAAAATCAGGCTGGAATAAGAACGCAAGCCCTGCACCGGCTCCTGGTAAGGTAACGCTTCGAACAGCAATGAGGATGAGCAGCACGAACAGGGTGGGCATCAGCACTTTACCGGCTTTTTCAATGCCGCCGGCAATTCCCTTGGCCACAATCACCACGTTCATCAGCAGGAAAACACCCATCCACGCAAGCGGTTCAATGGGGTTGGTGATGAAACCGCCAAACACATCTCCAATGGCACCGGCATTTGACAGGAGACCTGTCAGGGACTTAAATACATAGGCCAGGGCCCAACCGCCAACAACCGGGTAGAATCCCATGATGAAGAAGGCGGAGACGACACCCAGAACGCCTGCAAAAGTCCAACGTTTGCTGTAGTGCTTGTAAGCACCCACTGCAGCCAGGCTGGTGCGGCGACCAACGGCAAATTCTGCGATCATGACACTGAGACCGATGATAAAAACAAACACCAGATAAATCAGAATAAATGCACTACCTCCATTGGCTCCGGCCATGTAGGGAAAACGCCAGATATTACCAAGACCCACCGCCGAGCCGGCAGCAGCCATGATAAACCCCATCCGGGATCCCCAGTTTTCTCTTGATTGATTCATAAGCTCCCTCCTTTGATTTTGTCATCATCAAGATCACTGAATTTTCTTGACACTTTAGTGTCAATGCTTTTTTTACCCCACCCCCCTTGGCTTTAATCACCTGATCAGCTTTCATCGCCGTTTTTTTCTGTTGACGCGCAGAAACCCCATGACGGGGCTTTTGTGCGAAAACCGTGACATTTTTTAAGATTATATCATATTCAGGGGGGTGTGACAATCACTATTCGCAATTGTCAAAAATTTAACCATTTCACGAAACAATTTCACTTTTTGTGGCGGCTTTCCAATTCTTTAAGAACTTCCGCCACTTCCACCTGTCGTTCGTTCATTAGCACCAGCACATGATACACCAGGTCACTGAGTTCGTAAATCAGTTCTTCCTTGGCAGGATTTTTGGCGGCAATGATGATTTCCGCCGCTTCTTCTCCCACTTTTTTCAAAATTTTGTCAATTCCTTTATCGAAAAGATAGTTGGTGTAAGAACCCTCTTTGGGAACCCGCCGCCGCTCTTCCAGCGTCGTCACAATCTGCCGGATAATGGGAGCCATTTCAGGGGATACTGCCGCCTCCTGGTCTTCTGCAGGCAGCCCAGCTCCCTCAAGCGACCGGTAGAAGCAGCTCTTTTCGCCGGTATGGCAGGCTGCCCCCGTTTGTACCACTGTGAGCAGCAGGGTATCTTCATCACAATCCACCTGCACCCGTTTCACCTGCTGGACGTGACCCGATGTTTCCCCCTTGTGCCACAGCTGCTGTCGGCTGCGGCTGTAAAACCAGGTTTCGCCCGTTTCCAGGGTTTTTTCCAATGATTCCCGGTTCATATAAGCCATCATCAGCACTTCACCAGTGCCGGCTTCCTGTACAATGGCGGGAATCAATCCCTGGTCGTTGTAGGTCAGTGTTTCCAAATCCTTTTTCACGGGACTGCCTCCTCTTGTTCGATTCATCTTCTTCGTCTCCTCCTGCACCTTGCCGGCACACCGAGTTGAAGTCTTGGGGACTGATTACATTCTGACAGAAATCTTCCGCTGTTTCAGAAAACGCTTCAGTTCAGGAATTTCAATTTCTTTAAAGTGAAACAGCGAAGCCGCCAGGGCCGCATCAGCCTTGCCCTCGGTAAAAGCTTCGGCAAAGTCTTTCATATTGCCGGCACCGCCGGAGGCGATCACGGGAATGTTCACAGCTTCACTGATGAGCCGGGTAATTTCCAGATCGTAGCCTGCCTTGGTCCCATCCCGATCCATGCTGGTGAGAAGAATTTCCCCTGCGCCCCGCTGTTCCCCCTCCAGGGCCCAGGCCACTGCTTCTTTCCCCGTATCCACCCGGCCACCGTTAATATACACATGATAACCGCCCCCAGGCTGACGTTTCACATCCATGGCCAGCACCACCGCCTGACTTCCAAAGCGCCAGGCGCAGTCGGTGATGAGCTGAGGCTCTTTCACCGCTGCCGAATTGATGGAGACCTTGTCGGCTCCCGCCTTCAGCACCTGGCGAAAATCTTCCACCGAACGAATGCCGCCCCCCACCGTGAGGGGTATGAACACTTCGTCGGCCGTGCGGCTCACCACGTTCAGCATAATGTCCCGTTCTTCGTTGGAAGCAGTAATGTCAAGAAACACCAGTTCATCCGCTCCCTGAAGGTTGTAGGCCCGGGCCACCGCCACCGGGTCACCGGCATCCACCAGGTTCACAAAATTAACACCTTTCACCACCCGGCCTTTGTTCACATCCAGGCAGGGAATAATTCTTTTTGTAATCATGCTTTCATCGCCTCCTCCATTTGCTGCAGGGTAACCGCCCCTTCATACAGCGCTTTCCCCACAATGGCACCTTCCACACCCAGCGCCTTCAGGTTCAGCAGGTCCTGTAGACAGGAAACGCCGCCGGAGGCAATAATCTCCAGGGAAACGGCTTTTCGAAGCTTTTCAATGGCCTGCAGGTTGGGGCCTTTCATCATGCCGTCCCGGGCAATATCGGTGTAGACCAAGGTTTTGAGTCCCACGGTCTCCAGCTCCCGGGCAAAATCCATGGCTTCCCGGGTACCCACCCGGGTCCAGCCGTCAACGGCCACCAGCCCATTTTTAGCATCCACCGACACCACCATGCCGTCACCGTAGCGCTCCAGTGCCTGTTGAAGCATGTGGGGGTCTTCCAGGGCTTTGGTGCCCAGAATGCACCGCCACACGCCAATGTCAAAAAGCTGTTCCAGCCGTTCCAGACTGCGAATGCCGCCTCCCGTCTGCACGGGTATTTTCACCGTTTCAATAATCTTGCGAATGGCGGCCAAATTCCGGGATTCCCCTTCAAAGGCCCCGTCCAGGTCAATGACATGCAGCCGCTGGGCACCGGCCTCTTCAAAACGCCGGGCCACTTCCCAAGGCTCCTGAAAATAGATGGTTTCGGCAGATTTTTCCCCCTGAGTGAGGCGCACGCATTTTCCGTCTTTGATGTCAATGGCAGGATAAATCAGCATTGGCTCAGCTCCCCAAAGTTTTTAATCATGTTCAGGCCCACGTCGCTGCTCTTTTCCGGGTGAAACTGGAGGCCAAAAATATGTCCCCGTTGCACCACCGCCGGCAGCATGATGCCATAGTCGGTGACCGCCATCATTTCACCGGCGTCGCAGCCATTGGCGAAATAGGAATGAACAAAATACACATGGTCCCCGTCCCTGGTGCCTTTGAGAAGGGGGGAGTTCTGAAGAATGGACAGCTGATTCCAACCCATATGGGGAATTTTCACCCCGGCAGGAATCCGTTCAATGCAGCCTTTCAACAACCCCAGCCCTTCGCATCGGTCCCCTTCAAAGCCTTCTTCAAAAAGAACCTGCATGCCCAGGCAAATGCCCAGCAGCGGCTTGCCTGCAGCAGCGTACGCTTTCAGAGGGTCAACAAACCCCCGCTCCTTCAAATATGTCATGGCATCGGGAAAAGCACCCACACCGGGAATCACCAGACCCGACACCTTGTTCAGCATCTCCGGGTCATCACTCACCAGTGCTTCAAAACCCATGAGCTGAAAGGCTTTTTCCACGCTGCGAAGATTACCCATGCCGTAGTCCACAATTCCGATCATACTGTTATCACCCTTTCCTTTCTCACAGGCTGTTGTTTCATTTGTCGCCACGACACGTTTCTTTTTTTGCTTTGTTGATAAGCAAGACCTTCTTACAAACTTTCTTTGGTACTCATGGGCCCCTGAATCCGTTTATCAATCCGGGTAGCCTGATCAATGGCGCGGCCAAAGGCCTTGAAGAGGGTTTCGATGATATGATGATCGTTTTTCCCATAAAGAGTGGTCATGTGAAGGGTAATACCGCCATGCACTGCCACTGCCCTGAAAAATTCCTCCACCAGCTGCACATCAAAGTCGCCGGTGGTGTGGGCCGTGAAGGTGACGTCAAAGTGCAGGAAGGCCCGGCCGGAAAAATCCAGGATGACCCGGGACAGCGCCTCGTCCATGGGGGTATACACCGAGGCATACCGCACCATACCTGTTTTGTCTCCCACAGCCTGGGCCAAGGCCTGCCCCAGCACAATGCCCACATCTTCAACCGTGTGATGATCGTCCACGTGAACATCACCCTCTGCCCGAATACTCAGATCCACAAGCCCATGGCGGGCCACCTGGTGCAGCATGTGGTCAAAAAATCCCACGCCGGTGGCAATGTCACTTTTTCCTGTCCCGTCCACATTCACTTTAACGCCAATGTCTGTCTCAACAGTTCGTCGATTAACCGCTGCAATTCGTTTCACGCCCATCTCATCCCTTCCCCTCTTTTTCTGCCGGTTTTTCTGTTGATCGTCCTGCCGGCGGTTGAAAAACCTCCTGAAGCACCGCCAGCAGTTCCTTGTTCTCAGTTTCTGTTCCCACGGTGATCCGCAGGCAGTTGGCCAATGCACCAGATTCGCCATAACCCCGTACCATGATGCCGCTTTCTCGGAGCCGCTGGTCCAGTTTAGCAGCCAGTGGCGTTCGAATCAGCAGGAAATTGGCCCGGGAGGGAAAGACCCGCAGACGGTCTTCCCCCTCCTGAAGGGCCAGGGCCTTCATTTCTTTTTCCATGGTTTCCCGCCAGCCGATCACCTTCTGCAGCACTGGCTGCAGGGCATCTGCATGCTCCAAACAGATAAGGGCCGCCAGCTGATCCAGACCGCTCATGTGGTAGGGGGGTTTCACCCGGCCCAAGGCGTCCATCATGGCCTCTGATGCCAGCGCGTACCCCGCCCGCACGCCTGCCAGCCCATAGGCCTTTGACAGGGTGCGGAGGATAATGAGCTGAGGGTAGGTATCAATGAGATCGGCAACCGTCTCGCCGTAAAATTCATAATAAGCTTCGTCAATGGCGATGACGCACCTCAGCTGGGCCAGTGATGCCAGCAGGGGGCGCAGTACTTCCGGGGCAATCACGCCGCCGGTGGGGTTATTGGGATTTGTCAAAAATACCACCTTGGGCATTGTTTCCCGGGCTTTTTCCAGAAAGGGTTCCGGCTGAAAGACAAATCCCTCTCCCAGGGGCACTCGCACAGGCTCGCCCCCGGCCATGAGGGTGTCGATTTCATACATGGAGAAGGTGGGGTCCATCACCAGCACCTGGTCTCCTGCCTCCACAAAGGCCTGAATTACCCAGCTGATGATCTGATCGGAACCCACGCCGGTGATCACCTGCTCCCGATCAACCCCATGGAGGGCAGCCAGTTTTTCCCGCAGGGCCAGGCAGTCTGAGTCTGGGTACTGGTGAATGGGCAGGCTTTCCAACCGTTCCTGAAGAATTGGCTGAAACCGCCCGGCCAGCCAGTTATTTTCATTGGCATCCAACTTGATGCGCGGCATTGCCGGTTCGACATGGTAAGGGTTAAGGGTACGCACACTTTTCTTCAGCAATGAAAACAGTTGCTGGGCTGCTTGCGTCTGTTGATCGGTTGAGTTTTTCGTCATGACTTCACCGCCATTTTCTCTCATATTTTCTGCCGATTGTTTCTTTCTGTATTCTTTCTGTTTCTTTCTGTTTTGTTCTGTTTTATTCTATTTCATGCGAACCGCCACTGCCTGTTTGTGGGCCTGAAAGCCTTCCCGTTCTGCCAGGAGCATGATGTCATCCGCCGCTTCAGCCAGACGTTCCCGGCTGTAATAGATGAGACTGCTCTTTTTCACAAAATCCTCCACGGTGAGGGGTGAAGCAAATCGGGCGGTGCCGCCGGTGGGCAGCACATGGTTGGGGCCGGCCAGGTAGTCCCCCAGGGGTTCCGGTGAGTAGTGCCCCAGAAAAATCGCCCCTGCATGGCGGATGGCCGGTACCAGTTCAAAGGGATTGGCCACGCAGAGTTCCAGATGCTCCGGTGCCAGGTCATTGGCCAGGGCCGCTGCCTCTGCCAGGGTTTCTGTCACCCAGATGCCTCCAAAACGCTCGAGGGATTCCCGGGCAATGGCTTCTCTTTCCAGCTGCACCACCTGCTTTTCCAGCTCCTGGGCCACGGCTTCTCCCAAGGTTTGACTGGTGGTGATGCACACGGCTGAAGCCATTTCATCATGCTCTGCCTGGGAAAGCATGTCTGCCGCCACGTAAGCAGGATTGGCGGTTTCGTCGGCA
Source organism: Anoxynatronum sibiricum (assembly GCF_039414295.1). Taxonomy (NCBI): domain Bacteria; kingdom Bacillati; phylum Bacillota; class Clostridia; order Eubacteriales; family Clostridiaceae; genus Anoxynatronum; species Anoxynatronum sibiricum. Next base: position 106,612 of record NZ_JBCITM010000008.1, read on the forward strand.
ATCACCAAAATCTCACTGGGGCCTGCAATCATATCGATGTCCACCTGGCCGTATACCAGTTGCTTGGCCATGGCCACATACTGGTTTCCCGGACCGGTGATTTTATCCACCCGGGGGATGGTGGCAGTGCCATAGGCCAGAGCTGCCACTGCCTGAGCGCCGCCCATTTTGTAGATTTCAGTCACTCCCGCCACCCGGGCGGCAGCCAAAATCACCGGGGCAATGGTGCCGTCAGGGCCGGGAGGCGTTGCCATCACAATGCGGGGTACTCCTGCCACCCGGGCAGGCACCACGTTCATCAACACCGACGAAGGGTAGGCCGCCTTGCCTCCAGGCACATACACCCCAGCCACATCCAGAGGGGTGACCTTCTGGCCCAGCCAGATGCCCTCCTGGGGATTTTCAAACCAGGATTCCTGCCGCTGTTTCTGATGGAAGGCAGTGATTTTCCCACAGGCAGTCTCCAGGGCCTGGCGATAGGGTTCGTCCACCGCCTGCCAGGCGGCTTCCATCTCTTCCTCCGTTACCCGAAGGGTTTCCGGCGTTAAAGCAGCCTTGTCAAATCGGGCGGTGTAGTCCAGCAGGGCTTCGTCTCCTTTTTCCTTCACCGCGGCAATGATCTCCCTGGCAACGACCTCTGTCTGTCGGTCATAACCGGCCTGCCGGTCCCGAAGTTCCTGTATCACAATCTCCCGCCGGGAGGGGTCCCAGCTTTTGACGGGTAGTTGGTTCATCGTCGTCATCCTTGCCACATGTATTTGGGTTCATGAAGGCCACCCATCAGCCTGTCATGCCTGTCTGACGCGTCAATCCTGTCATACCTGTTCTTTGATTCCTTGAGGGCGAATGAAGATGGTTCATGCGCCATTGCCTTATCGGTTCGTCAATTGCTTTTCCATCATGTCGATAAGCCGGTTCATTTCGTGACGCCGGGTCTTATAGCTGATTTTGTTCACCACCAGGCGGGCGCTGATGGGCACAATCTCCTCCAGCACCACCAGCCCGTTGGCCTTCAGGGTGTTACCGGTTTCCACAATGTCAACAATCACATCTGCCAGCCCCATGAGAGGTGCCAGCTCAACAGAACCCTGCTGGCCAATGATTTCCACCGACTGACCCCGGCCTTCAAAGTATTCCCGGGCAATGCGGGGGTACTTACTGGCCACCCGCAGGTGTTTTTTAGGTGTGGCCGCCATTTCCGGAGGTCCTGCCACTGCCATGCGGCAGCGGCCAAAGCCCAGGTCCAGCACTTCATATACCGGCTTGGGATCTTCCAGTAGTACGTCCTTGCCCACCACTCCCAGGTCGGCCACGCCGTATTCCACGTAAGTGGCCACATCGGGGCCTTTTAGCAGAATCAGATCCAGGGGAAACTGGGGTACCTGAAGAATCAGTTTTCGGGAGGGCTTGCGCACCGGCTCCATGTCAAGACCGGCGGCTTCCAGCAGGTTCACGGTATCTTTTTCCAGACGGCCCTTGGTGAGGGCCATGCGGGGATTTTCATTCATTGGGTCACTTCCTTCATCATGGCGTCAGTGAGGCGGGCAGGGTCAATGCACTCCACCCTGCCGTCGGGATGGATGCGCACCAGCTCATCCACCTGGCGTTTCTTCATATAGGCCCGCACATCATCGGCGGTTTTCAGCAGGCAGAATTCCACGATGTCGTCCTGCTGCCGCAGTTGACCCATGGCCTCTCCCACGGTTCCCCGGGGAGTGTCACAGGCCAGCACCAGCACATGTCGACGCTTGGGAACCTGAAGCTGTTCCTGGATTTTCAGGGCCTTGGTGATTTTATGAATCACCAGGGCAAAGCCGGTGGCAGGACAGTCCATGCCAAAATTACCCAACAGCGCATCATAACGGCCGCCGCTGAGGAGCACCGTGCCCAGATCCCGGGTGAAGCCCTTAAAAATAATGCCGGTATAGTAATCCAACTGATTTACCATGCCCAGGTCGATGCCCAGATACTGGTCAAGACCGTAGTCTGCCACCAATGCGATGGTGGCCTGCAGCTCTGCCAGAGCTTCACCCATTTCAGGGGTTTGGGGGTGCTGGGCCAGGGCTGCCTTTACTTCCTCCTGGGTGCCAAAAAGACGGGGCAGCCGGGTCAAAAGATTGCCGTAGCCGCCGTTGATGCCGTACTCCCGGGCCAGCTCTTGGAGGCCGGTGACGTTTTTCTCCTCCAGCAGGGTCACGACAGCTTCCTGCTGATCAGCCGTCAGCTTCAGCTGCCGAAAAAGAGCTTTCAGATACTTCACAGAACCCAGCTCCACGGTGATATGCTGAAGTCCCAAACCTTTTAACGTTTCAATGGCAGTGACCAGCACTTCTGCGTCCCCTTTGGCAGTGGTGACACCGAAGAGCTCAATGCCCGCCTGGCGAAATTCCCTCTTTTTCCCTGCCTGCTCCTGGTCAATGCGAAACACATCTGCCACATAGCACAGCTTAAGGGGATAGACAAAATCCCGCATTTTGGTGGCCACCACCCGGGCCATGGGAATGGTGCAGTCGGGTCGCAGCACTAAAATTCTGCCGTCGGCATCAATGAGCTTGAACATTTTATCTCCGTCTGCCAGCACTTCCGGCCGGGTGAACAGATCGTAATATTCCAGTGCCGGGCTGCTGACTTCCATGTATCCCCATTGGGTAAAGGTCTCCATGATCTGATTTTCGATGACCCGTCGCAGCAGGCAGTCGTCGATGAGCAGGTCCTGAACCCCCTGGGGCAGAAACACTTTTCGCTGGTTCACGCTTTTTCCTCCTTCTGATGCAAGGTGCCTGTTACAGTTCCCTGCGTTTTTATGTCAGGGCCGGTTTCAGAGACGTCTGGCCCGATGGATGAACTCACTTCGATCCCATCGCTTTATTGCGCTAAAGCAATAGAGTGGTAAAGCAAGAATCTTTTTCCTATTCTAATGGTTTGATACCCTTCTGTCAAGGAAAAAAGCGTAAAAAAATGCCCCGAAGGGCAGGTAACAATTATCAGTCATATTCATTTCCTGCGTTACGCATTAATGGGTGATATGATATCGAACATCTTTCACGACTTTCAGCAAGACAATGAACATGACGACTAATTCCAGTCTTCCCAGCAGCATACCCGCAATTTGCGTCCATAAGACGACCAGTGGCAGGTCGGGTGAAGTCACTCCAATGGAAAGTCCCACCGTTCCCAAAGTGGAGGCAAACTCAAAAAGGGCCTCAGCAAGGGGGATACCATGAATGGCCATCACCATCACTCCCGCCAGATAAGTCAGCAGGTATAACATAAAAAAGGTTTGCAATTCGTTCATGTGCCTGGAATCCACATAAAAAGGACCGTCAGGCCGATAAACCGGTCTGGTGCGCACAGCACTTGGGGGTAAAAAATAACCTTGAAGCTGCCACTTCAATGATTTCAGCAAAACCGCCCCCCGATAGAGTTTCAGTCCTCCGGCGGTCGAGCCGGTTCCACCGCCAACGATCATCAGCACCACCATCAACAGCACCAGTCCCGGCGACCACTGGTCATAGGCAACCGTGGAGAAGCCCGTGGTGGAAATAGCTGTTGTTGCCTGAAAAATGGCAATACGAAAACTGTCAGAGACAGAGAAATACATGGTTTTCAGCAACAGATACGCCATCAAAGGAATGCTGGCAAAAATCCAAATGGTCATGAAACGAATTTCAGTGATTCTTGTAAACTTAGCGAATCCACCCCTGAGCAGTACATAATGAGCGGCAAAATTGGTGGTACCCAGCAGCATGAGTACAATGGATACCACTTCGATGGCCAGGCTTCCGTAAGCGCCAATGCTGTCTGTTTCAGTGGAAAATCCCCCCGTAGAAAGGGCGGCAAAAGCATGATTAATTGCATCAAACCAGGGCATTCCCGCCAAAAGGTAGAGGATCACGCCGGTCAGACAATAAGCACTGTAGATCATCATGATCATCTTGGCTGACTTGGTCACATTCGGTAACAGCCGGTCCGATCGCCCTTCAGCGCTGTACAGTTCAATTCCCTGTGGTCCAATAATGGCCGTCAGCATGACCACCGCAATACCGGCACCTCCAAAAAACTGGATCAAGCTGCGCCATAAAAGAAAAATAGGTGGCGTTTCTGCTACATTCATCACCGAAAGTCCCGTGGTAGTCCAGCCACTGGTCGATTCAAAGATCGCCTGGGTAAAGGTAAGCTGCCGGGAAAGCAGAAAGGGGATTGCCGAAAAAAGAATCACCAGCACCCAAGAGAGTACCACGATCAATCCCCCATCCTTAAAGGTCAGCAATGCCTCTGTTCTTTTTCCGAAAAAAATTCGCAACACCGCCCCTGCAGCAAATGTTGCCGTACCACTGATCAGGAAAACGACCGTTTCCTCCAAATGAGCCAGCGGGGTCAACACCAACAGCGTTGGCAGTAAAAAAAGTAAAGCCGCTCCCATCAAAATCGTACCACAGGTATGCATCACTAGAAAATATTGCTGTCGAAGTTCTTCTTGATAGCGCATGTCAGGTCAACCTTCCCCTTATTGTCTTAAGTACTTCCGACTGATATTTGGGCAGGCATATGATAATCAGCCGGTCTCCCACCTCCAACCGGGTGGCTCCGCCGGGAATAATAGCCTCCTGACCTCTCAAAACACAGCCGATGTTGGACTGAGCAGGAAAAGAGGCTTCCTGAACGGTGTTTCCCACCACACGGTCATCGACCTTCAACTCAATCTCCATCAGACTGACCTTCCCTTCTTCTATGGGACTCAGGTTGCTGATGTCATCCAGAAACAAACGCTGCTCAATGAGATCGGTAATCATCTCCACAGTACTGACCACTGTCTGAACCCCCAGCTTCTGAAAAGTTAACCGATTGGCAGGATCATTGACCAGCGCCAGACTTTTGGGCACACCATACACCTTTGAAGCCAGCTGGCAGATCACCAGATTGTCTGGATCTTTGGAAGTGAGCGCCAGAATCAGATCGCATCGGGTGATACCTGCATCCTGAAGCAGATAGGGCCTGGTGCCATCGCCCTGAATGACCAGTGCCTGATGATCCCGGGCAAGCCTGGTACATACTTCTGGGTCTTCTTCAATTAGAGTCAGATCATGGCCTTTTGAAATCATGGATTTTGCCAGAAAATGGGTTTTATGACCGCCTCCCACCACGAAGATGTTCATGGCAAAGTCACTCCTTCCTGACTGCCCAGTGCCTGACTGAAGGCTTCTGCTGCCAGTAGTGTGGTGCAGATAGTGGTGATCCCTGTTCCTTCGTAAATTTTTGCCCTGGACGGGTCGTATATGCGCAGCATCACTTCCGGCACCTGATGAATTTCCCGGGCTATCTGGGCAATCATGATATTGGTATTATCATCGTCAGTAGTGGCCACCAGCACGTCTGCCTGGTCAATTTTTGCTCTCAGAAGTGTGTCTTGTTCCACTGCATCTGCTTCAATGGTGAACCCACTATACTCTTCTGATAATCTGGAAAAAGCCGTTGCATCCTTGTCGATCATCACCAGGCTGTTGCGACTTCTGGTAAACATTTTAGCCACATGGGCACCCAGCCGACCACAACCGACAATAATAATGTACTTATCTTTCATCTGAATCATCCTCATCACCCAGATTCATGCCAGCCTGGGTATACTTCCACTGAACTGTCCGTTCCAGATTCTGGTCAGCCGGGCGATAAGTGGGATCAAGGGCCAGGGCCGCACGGTAATGCTTTTGAGCTCGTTGGAGATCTCGGTGATATTCCGCCAATACACCCAATAGATTATGTGGTTCCGGCGCTTCCACATTTAGTGGGATGGATTTTTTTAATATCTCTTCTGCTTTTGCATAATCCTGTTCCAAGAGGCATTTTTTTGCAAATTCCAGGTAATCCTCAAATTGTATTAATGCTGTTTCTTTCAGGACATGCCGACTTAGCACCGACCGCACCAGTTTCCGAATTTCCGCGGGCGTAAACGGCTTACTGATAAAGTCGACGGCCCCCAGCTTCATGGCCTCCACCGCCCGCTCCACTGTTCCGTAAGCCGTCATCATGATGACATTCACCTGCAGGCCCTGGGTGCGAATCTGTTTCAGTACCTCCATACCGTCAACTCCGGGCATTTTGATGTCCAACAGCACCAGATCGTAATCAGCCTGCGACAACTGAATTAGTGCATCTTCGCCGTTCACTGCCAGATCAACGGTATATTCTTCCTCGTTCAGGCACTGTGTCAGTGTCATGCGAATGTTCTTTTCGTCATCTACCACCAGAATATGTTGGTTCATGTTCAATTCCTCCCAGATTTTTCTGAATACACTCCAGTAATTCCGTGGTTGTAAAGGGTTTTGTGATAAAATCACTGCCGCCCAGTTCCCGGGCCCGCCGCTGATCCTCCTGCTGGCTTTTGGCACTCATAAACACCACGGGAATGCGTTTTGTCAGTGGGTTGTGCCGGATGGCCTCGCATACCAGGTATCCATCCATCTGCGGGATCAGGATATCCAGCAGAATCAATTGGGGCAGTTTTTCCTGCACCAGTTTCACCGCGTCAACGCCATTATCTGTTTCAATCACATGAAACCCGTTTCGTTGCAGCAGCATGCGCACGGACATGCGTATGTTTTTTTCATCTTCAACAATCATAATCGTGGTCATCTGTCTCTCCTCCAGCCATGACAGGCCTTATGGGCTGATCCGAATCGTAAAATAGAACACACTTCCCTTGCCTGGCTCACTTTCTACCCAGATTTCACCGCCATGGGCCTTCACGATTTCTTTGCAAATAGCCAGACCAAGTCCAGCACCGCCGCCCACCTCATGTTGGTCGTGCACCTGGAAAAATTTATCAAAAATCACTTTCTGGTATTCTTCCGGAATCCCCCTGCCGTTATCGGAAACTTCTACAATCAAGTGGTTCACCGCTTCTCTGGCTTTTATGACAATGCTGCCGGTGCCGTCTTCCGGTACGTAGCGCATGGCATTGCTCACCAAATTATTCAAAACCCAGGCGATTTTAGCTTTGTCAGCTCTTGCCATAGGTAATTGGTCAGCCACTTGACAGGTATAAGTAATTCTTTTTTCCTTCAACTGCACCGTCAGGGGTTTCATGGAATACGTAATCAGTTCGTTCAAAGGGCAGGCTTCCAGGTTCATCTGCACTTTCCCCGACTCAATCCGTGAAAGATCCAGTAATTCGGTCACCAACCGGGTCAGCCGCTGGGTATCTTCTTCCATTGCACTTAACAGTTCCTGCTGGTCTGGCGTTTGCTGGTCTGCCATCTGGTCTTTCAGCAAACCAATCGCCATGGTCATCGAAGTCAATGGTGTTCTGAATTCATGTGATACTGTTGACACAAATTCCGACTTCAAATCGTTGACTTCCACAAGCCTGGTAATGTCCTGAATAAGTGTCACCACACCCAAATCTGTTCCCTGCTGGTCACGAATCGGCGTCATGTTCACCCGAAAATGCCTGGGTGCCTCAGATATTTCTGATTCAATCGTCAACTCCGTGAACTTTTTCGACATATCGACGCCGCGTTGCAGCGGCACTTCCTGTATCATTCGAAAAAGCGCTTCTCGATTAACGACTTCCAGAAAATGCCTGCCCAGTGATTCTTTTTCGCGTATATTTAAAAAGCGTTCAGCTGCTTTGTTGACGAGAATGAGATGATGATTCTGATCTGTCACCATGACGCCGTCGCTGATACTTTCCACAATGGCTTCGGCTTTCTGCTTTTCCAGCATTATTTTATTGACATTCATTCGTTCATACCGTTTTAACTTTTCGCTCATAGCGTTAAACTCCGTCGCCAGAACAGCGATTTCATCATCTCCCTGTATACTAATTTGCTGCTGATAGTCTCCCTCAGCGATACGCTTCATTTTTAGAATCAAATCCCCAATCGGCCGACTCACCTGTCCGCTGAGGTAAAATGCCATAAATAACCCTGAAAGCATTGCAGATAGTGACAGTAATGATGTTGAAAAAATGGCCCGGGAGGCCCGCTCCTCTGCCTGTGTCTGCAGCAGCAGCATTTTTTCCTGATTTAACTCAAGCAAAGCACGGCATTCTTCCTTAATTGACTCAAATAAAGGAAAAGTGACCTGATAATAGAACTGGCGGGCCTGACTGGACCCTTTATACTCCTGCACCTGACGCAGCTCTTCAAAAGAAAGGATATATTCCCCATACAGGGTTTCTATCTGGTCAATCATGTCTGGCTCTTCAGGCTCGGTGATGTTATCCCTGGCCCGGGTGTGCCAGCGAACAAACTCCTGTTCGTATTCCCGGTGGTTCCGGGCGGCATCAGAGTTGCTGGCAAACAGAAAGGAAAGCTGGGCGCTGTCTTGGCGTTCCAGGGCCACCATCATATGCTGGGCCGCCACCACACTCCGATAGTTGGACTGCATGATATCCTGAATATCTCCCTGGAGATTTCTGAAGTTCACAATTGCCCAAATACTTGTCAGGGCAATGATCAGCAACACCAGAGCAAACGCTGCCAGCATCTTGTGGCGTATGCTTCTGAACATGATCCATTCCTCCAAACGTGTCCTTTTCAGATCTGCCATTACACTTTTTCCTGCACCCGCTGAAGGTCTTCATTAACGCCCACCACCACCAGCACATCTCCCCGCTGAATCACTTCCTGGGCGTTGGGAGAAACCATGATTTTCTCTCCATGCTTGATGGCCAGTACACTGAGACCGAATTTCGCCCGCACGTCGGTTTCCTCCAGGGTTTTCCCGATCCATTTTTCCGGCGTGACAATTTCCATGATACTGTAGTCGGGAGCCAGCTCGATGTAGTCGAGGATATTGGTGGAGGTCAGGTTGTAGGCCAGGCGCACCCCCATGTCCCGTTCAGGAAAAATCACCCGGTCGGCACCGATTTTATAGAGCACTTTGGCATGAAGCTCGTCCTGTGCTTTGGCCACCACATATTTCACCCCCAGCTCTTTCACCACCAGTGTGGCCAGAATGGATGACTTGATCTCAGAGCCAATGGCGATGATGGCCACATCGATGTTGCGCATGCCCACGGCCCGCAGGGCGTGTTCATCTTTCACGTCAAGGCTGGCGCTGTGGGTCACATGCTCAGAAATACTTTGAACGATTTCTGGGTTTTCATCAATGGCCAGCACATCATACCCATTCTTATAGAGGTTTTTGGCCACTGCTGAGCCAAATCGTCCGCACCCGATAACAGCAAATTGTTTCATGTTCTTTTCTCCCCATTTCAAACAGTTTTATGTCCGCAAATGATTCTGGTATCATGAATCCCTCTCCTAAGGAATGTTGAGATGATGGAGCAGTGCTTCTGTCGACAGCGGCTCCATGAGGACTTTGTCTACCCCGCCCTGTTGAAATAAATGACGGTATAGGCTGTCGTTGCAGCGGGCAATGGTGAAAACGGCGGGAAACTGATGCCTGGCAGTGGTACAGAGCAGCAGATTGTTCAGATCATTTTCCGACAGGGCCAGGATGGCGACGGGTTTCAGATCTTCGGGTATTTGAGGCTCTGTGACCATTCTGTAGGGAATCTCTTCTTTTTGAAGTGCTGATTCCAGCTCTAGCATGGGCTGGTTTCCCAAATAGATCAATGCCATGGATACCGACGGCATTTTCAGGTCAAGGGAAAAGCCTGTTTGATCGAAAAAAATATCGAGCCGGGCCATCACATGGTAACCCAGCAAGACAAAGCCCACAGCTGCCAACCCAAGAAATATCTGCATTAATTTCACCACCTTCCTCTATGATCATAGGTCACTTGATATAAAGGTGGTGTTATCCTTCTGTCTCTGATGTTAATTTTTTGTTAAGACAGCACTAAAAAACCCCCGAAATCACTTTCGGAGGCGGTCAGACAAGCATTCAGCAGCGGTGTCATGCGTCAGCAAAACGGTAACCTACACCCACTTCTGTGAGAATGTACTGGGGGTTGGCAGTGTTCTTTTCAATTTTTCGGCGCAGGTTGGCCATATAGACCCGCACGCTTTTGGTGTCGCAAGTTTCATAGCCCCACACCTGCCTGAGAATATAGTTGTGGGTGAGCACTTTTCCCTTATTGGCAATCAACAGGTGCAACAGTTTGTATTCAATGGGAGTGAGGTGAACTTCCTGCCCCGCCACCAGCACCAGGCGTTTTTCAAAATCAACGGTGAGGCTGCCGCTGGTAAAGCTTGTTTCAACCGTTTGGGTGGTCATTCGGGCCAGGCTTCGTTCAATGACACGAATGCGGGCCATGAGCTCACCCATGTGAAAGGGCTTGGTCATGTAGTCGTTGGCACCTCTGTCCAGGGCTTCAATTTTTTCTTTTTCCTGCCCCCGGGCTGAGATTACCAGAATAGGCACTTGAGAGAAGGTGCGCAGTTCCTGAATGATTTCCAGTCCGTCCTGGTCGGGCAATCCCAGATCCAGCAGCAGAATTTCCGGATGATGGGAAGAAAACAGAAACAGGCCCTCGGCAGCACTTCCTGCCACCAGCACCCGATAATCCGCTTTTTGCAAAGACACAGCAATGAAATTGGAAATATATTTGTCGTCCTCCACAATGAGAATGGTGGTTTTTTCTTCCATGGTCATCTTGGTCATCACACTCCTCTGGGAAGGGTAAAGGCAAAGCGGGATCCCCGGGGATGGTTGGGACCGGCTGTGATGGTGCCACCGTGGGCTTCGATGAGAGCCTTGCAGTTGGCCAATCCCAGTCCCATTCCTCTGCGACTGTCTGAAACAGCTTTATCATGGGTAACAAACCGGTCAAACAGGCTGTCGCGGACGCTGTCGTTAATGCCTTCTCCTGTGTCGGAAACCGTCACCACCAGTTCTTCTTCTGAGACTGTGACGGAGAGGGTGATCTCTGCCGCCGGCGGTGTATGCACAACAGCGTTTTCCAGCAGATTGATAAGGACTCTGACAATCAGGCGGCCATCCATGGGCACCATGATCACTTCATCCGGCAAATGAGCTGTAAACCGACGTTCCCTCAAAAGGCGTTCCACATGTGAAACTGCTTCGCTGACCACATCGTCCACCACTTCATTTTCTTTTTTGATCACCAGCTGAGATTCGTTGATCCGTGTCATGTCCAGTATGTTTTCCACCAGATTGGTGAGCCAAATGATTTCTTCGCTGATATCTTTTGCCAGTTTCTGACGCTCTTCATCTGATAAATGGTGATATTGGTCAGCCAACAGACTTCCCGCACCCAGCAGCGCCGTGAGGGGGCTCCGCAGGTCATGGGCCACCGACCGGAGCAGCGTTGCCCGCAACCGTTCACTTTCCATGGCTAACCGGGTTTTTTCCTGTTCATTGTAAAGTTGTTCCCGGTCAAGGGCAATGCCCAGCTGGGTGGCCACTGCCTGAATGATCAGCTCTGTCTGTTCATCCAGAGGAGTGGCCGACGGGTATACCAGCAATGTTCCCAGCGACCCTGCCGCACTTTGCAGACGATAGGTCAACGGCGGCGTGTCGGGCAATGGCCGGCGGCCTGCATGAAAGCTGTTGTCTCTGCTGAGGGACACGGTGCTTTCGCAGTCGGCATAAGTGTAAATATAGGAAATGCCTCGCTGAACAATATTGTGGTTTCCACTGACAGAGAGAAAGCCAGAGGCAATTTGATACAAAGTCTGGGCAGTTCGCTCATTTCTGGCGGCCAGTTCCATTTGCTGCTGCAGCCGCGAGGTGATAATGCCGGAAACCACTGCTGTGACAAGAAAAAAGAGCAGCAGGATAATATCATTACGGCTGTAAATCACCAGTGTGTAGCGTGGCTCTGTAAAAAGGAAGTTGAAAATCATCAGGCTGGCAAAAGAGATGAGGATACCATATACATAGCTGCTGGTGAAAACTGTGGTAAATAAGACCCCCAACAGGAACACCATGATCATGCTTTCCTTGTCTACCCCAAGGGAGCTGACAAAAACCGCACAGCCGGTGGTCAGCGCAAAGGTGAGCAGGGTTTTGAGGATGTTCTGAAAAAAGAATCCTGGCAGACGCATGTTCATCGTTCTCTTCCTCCGTTTTCCCGGCAATTCACTCTGCCCGGGTCTGGAATACCACAAAGCGGCTCAGCAGGTAATTCAGCACAATCACCAGTCCATTTACCAGCAATTTGCTGATGAACTCGTCCAGGTGCACCAGTTCAATGAGCACCACCAGGCCGACCACGTCCACCAGATAGGTGAGAATGCGCACACTGAAGAAGGAAGTCATTTCGCGAAAAAGGGCCTTCATCCCCCGGCTGCGGCTTTGAAACACCCAGATCCGGTTGGTCCAAAAAGCCACAGAAACAGCCACAATGAAAGCAATGGTCGTGCTGAGGGCATAATGAACCCCCATATCGATGAGAAGCTTATAGATCACCAGGTTGACCAACGTGGTGACCACTCCAAAAATCAGGTACGACGTATAATGACGGATGCGGGGACTCATGGCAGCTCCTCCCCTTCTCTAAAAGCGCGGGCTTCCCACTCCCGGGGGCCGGGCCGCCGGGCTGCTTCCGGCCATTCTTCCTGAATGGTGTAAAGCGGTCGTCGCCGCACTTCATCATAGATGCGCACCAGATATTCTCCCAAAATGCCCATTGCCAGCAGGTTCATTCCCAGCAGCATTCCCAGCAGGCTCTGGCCGCCGGTGTAAAAGAGATTGCCGGCACTGCCAGTCAGCCAGGCAATCACCCACACCAGCAGCAGCATTTTGGAAACGCCTGTCACCAACAGGCCTGCCTGGCGAATCCAGTAAACGGGTTTGTGGGAAAAGGAGATAATGCCGTCGAAGGCCAGCTGCAGCATTTTGGAAAGGGGGTATTTGGATTCCCCGGCAAACCGCTCTTCCCGCCGATACAGGAAGGCTGTCTGGCGAAAACCGATCCAGCTCACCATACCCCGGAGAAACCGGTTATGTTCCGGCATGTTTTTAAAGACCTCCACCACCTGGCGGTCCATGAGGCGAAAATCGCCGGTATCCATGGGAATGGCCACCTGGGTGAGGCGGTTGAGAATACGGTAGAACCCTTTGGCAGTAACCAGCTTAAACCAGGTCTCACCGGCTCGCTGCTCCCGCTGACCATACACCACATGCCAGCCTTCCTGCCATTTGGCCACCATTTGGGGAATCAGCTCCGGCGGGTCCTGCAGGTCGGCATCGATCACCGCCACAGCTTCCCCCCGTGCCTTGTGAATGCCGGCAGTCACCGCAATCTGGTGACCGAAGTTTCGGGCAAAGCCGATGACCCGCACCCGTTCATCGGCTGTGGCCAGTTCTTTTAAGATATCAAGGGTATCGTCAGTGCTCCCGTCGTTGACATAGAGCAGCTCACCGGCAAAAACTGCCCGCTGGTCGTCCAGCATTTGGGTGAGGCGTCGGTGACACTCTCGAGCCACGTCGTGCTCATTGTACATGGGAACCACGATGGAAATCAGGGGTTTTGTCATGTTTTTCGCTCCCTGCGCTGTATTCTGCAGCCATCTTCTATTCATTTCAGCTTTTATTCACTTGATTCACAACCACTTGATTTGATCCACCACACCTGTGAATGACATTCATGTTGTTGCCCTTCTCAGCTTACCCCAACCGTCGGCTTCTGTCCAGTGGCTCGAACCGCGCTATGGGCACCGCAGGCACCCCATGGTGCCCCGGTGATTCACACTGCCTGTTTCATTATGGTAGACTGACTGTTTCCCTTATCTGAACTGACTGTTTCGGTGACACTGACTATTCATTGGCAACTTGCTTGCCGACAGCCTTTCCTTTCAGCTGACTGGACAAGTGATCAAGAAGCAGCCCGCCCCCATAGGCAGCGGAAAGCATGAAAAGGGGCACCAGACTGTGATGATACCGTGACTGCACTTCAATGAGCACATGCATGGCAATGAAGCCGAAAAATAAAATGGCAATAAAGGCATTAAAGGAGGCCATTCGGCGCTGCCGGGTAAGCCACAGCCCTGCCAGCGTAAGCCACATGAGGTTTAAATAGTGCACCTGGGAAAGCACCTGCAGCTCCTGTCGGTATTCTTCCGCCCACAGGCTCACTGCCGTTACCCGATCCAGCTCCAGCATGCCCCAGTAAAACCCGTAGTCGGAAACCGCCCACTGAATGGCAAATTTTCGCTCCACCAGCAGCCAGAAATCCCGGTAATCTTCCCGAATGCGTTCCATTCCCCGACGCCAGGCTTCTTCGTGAATGCGGTCAAAGTCATAATCATATTCTTCGATAATGGCCCAGTCGTCGGCGCTCCACATACCCCGGGAGGCCTGGTTGGTCCCCACATAAAGGTTGAAGCCGGCACCGGTTTTTCCCAGAGGCACCAGCACCTGGGGCTCATAAATGGCGTTGAGGGTGGTGAGGGTCAATAGAAAACCGGCCACCACCAATGCCAGCACGATTCCCCGGCCCAGAAGAATCTGCTGCCAGACTTGCAGGGGTTTCCTTTTCGAAGTCACTGGCTTTTTGACAGCGGCCGCCTCCTGAACGTCATCCGATGCAGTATGGCTTTCAGCCGTGTCGGGCCGCCCTTTTTCCAAATGGTGTATTCCACGGATGCTTCGGCCCTGCAACTCTCCATCAAAGGGTTTCAGGCCTAAGTATAGGAGAAAGGCAGGGAATAGCAGGGATGCCACCGGCCGCACCACATGGGCCAGGGAGAGGAGTGCCCCTGCAGCCAGGGCCAGTCCCCAGGCTTTGGGAAAAATGCCGGCCCCCGATTCCAGATGGGTGGCCATGACGAAAAGGAGCAACACGCCCACCAACAGCATGGTGAACAGGTGCTCTCCCCCCAGTACATTGCCGTAATAAATCTGCCCCGGCCACAGGGCAAACAGGAGGGCCGCGCCCCGGCCCACCCGGGGGGAGAAGGCCCGTTTTCCCAGTTCATAGAGAAGCAACACTGTCACCAGCCCGCAGAAAAAATTAAACCAACGGGCCACAGCGGTTTCTGTGCCAAATAGCTGCATCACCCAGGACAAGATCAGCGGGTAGCCGGTGAGGTGGGGAAAGACCCCCCGAATCTGGGCAATGGCCCCGGGATCGCCTCCCACAATGGACCGGGCATAGTTCAGGTAACGGGCAAAATCCCAGAGGGGGGTGGTTTCCACCAGCCGCATCCACACAAACCGGGGAGCTGCCGCCAGCCCGGTCACCAGCACCGGAAATACAAAGGGCCGGTGGAGCCAGGGCATTTTTTCAACACCCCACAAGAGCAGGGCAAAGACCGCCGCTGTGAAGAGAGACCAAAAAAGAAAGAGGGTGGCGGGGTATTCCAGCAACAGCGGCCCCCGTTCAAACACCCCCAGTATGATGATGAGACTGACAAAAAACGCAAAAGCACCGGTCACCACGGGGGTCACCGGCCAACGGTCCAGCCATTGAAAGGGGTTCTTCTGAAGATGCTTTTGCTGTATGTTCCGGGAAGCCTGCTGCTGCCCGTCAGTGCCTTTGCTGATTTTCATGGGATTGCCTCCATACGAACCTGCCTGTTTCATGCTTCAATGTCGCAGAAGCCCTGTTCCTGGGTCAGTTTCTTCAGATACTTCATAAAGGGTTCTTTCAGATCTTCCCGCTTCAGGGCAAATTCCACCGTGGCCTGAAGGAATCCCAGTTTATCTCCCACATCATAGCGGGTGCCTTCAAAAATATAGGCATACATGGCTTCCTGACGCACCAGGGTGCGCAGGGCGTCTGTCAACTGAATTTCGCCGCCTTTGCCCGGCTGGGTGTTTTCCAGAATGGGAAAAATCTGAGGACTGATAATGTAGCGGCCCAAAATAGCCACATTGGTGGGCGCTTCATCCACTGCGGGTTTTTCCACCAGGTCTTTCACCTTGTACACCCGGTCTTCAATCCACTTGCCTTCAATAATGCCGTATTTGTCCACCTCAGATTCGGGCACTTCCTGCACGCCCAATACGGTGGTTTTGTATTCGTTGTAGATTTGAATCATCTGGGCCAGGCAGGGGGTTTTTGCATCGACAATGTCATCTCCCAGCAGCACGGCAAAGGGTTCATTGCCTATGAAGCTTCTGGCACAGTAAATGGCGTGCCCCAGGCCCTTGGGTTCCTTCTGGCGAATGTAGTGGATATTCACCATTTCAGAAATCTGCTGCACGGTTTTAAGAAGTTCATCCTTCCCCTTTTTTTCCAGTTCCAGCTCCAGCTCAATGGATTTATCGAAATGATCCTCGATGGACTGCTTGTTACGGCCGGTGATGATGAGAATCTCCTCGATACCGGAGGCCACCGCTTCTTCAATGATATACTGCAGGGTGGGTTTATCCACAATGGGAAGCATTTCTTTGGGCTGGGCCTTGGTGGCGGGCAAAAAACGGGTGCCCAGACCCGCTGCCGGTATAATGGCTTTTTTAACAATCATGGCGCTTCACTCCTTATGGGTTCTGTTTAACAAGGGGCTTGCATGAGATCCATTTCTACGGTTGAAACAGCCGGAGTAATCCGGTGCTGCCAGAAAGCACCAGCAGCCCTGCGATGACATTTCCGATGAAGATGGCGGGAAAAGCCAGCTTGAATCGCAGGTTCAGCAGCACCGCCGCCAGCGAGCCCGTCCAGACACCGGTGCCAGGCAGGGGGATGGCCACCAGAAAAATCAGGCCGACAAAGCCAAACCGCCGGGCCCGCTCACCTTTGGCCATGGTGCGGCTGGTGAGGCCGTGGATCAACCGGTCCAGCAGAGGGTGCAGCCGGGACAAGATGTCAAAAACAGGTCGGATTCCAAAAACAATAAAGGGCACCGGCAGCAGGCTGCCTGCCAGGCTGATGAAAAATGCGTGCCAGGGAGAAAAACCCAAAGAAAGGCCAAAGGGAATGGATCCCCGCAGTTCGATGATGGGCAGAGCTGCCATGAAAAACACTAAAAATTCGTTTCGTATCCAAGTGAATAGATGTTCCATATGAAGTTCAGCGCTCCGTTCCTCTATTAGTTGTTTCTTTTCAGTGAAAAAGCCGCCGGTGGAGTCCCGCGGATTGATGAAGCTGATGAGCATGATACCGTTACAGGCCCATTGTATCATGATTTTGATGGATTTTCCACTGAAAACACTGAAAAGCGCCAACCCGGAGATTAGCGCTTCAGACAATTACCTGGTATACACAATGACAATTTCCCGGGTGCTGTTGATCCAGTCGGCTTTGGCATCCAGGTTTTCTGAGGCAAACCTGACGGGTACAAAGGTGCGGCCGCCCTGGGACACGGGTGCCACGTCCATTCGGGCTGATGCGCCGTTCCTCCGCACTTCATTTTTGTTCAGCCACATTTCCACCACCTGGCTCCGGGCGTTGAGACTGATTCTGCTTTCACTGCCTTCCCAGCCCACATTGCCTCCCATGGCTTCCACAATAGCTCGAATGGGTACCATGCTGCGCCCAGCGATAATGATGGGGGTGGTGCCCCGGCCGGGATCAATTTCCTGGTTCACACCGTTCACAATCATGATGGGGTTGTCCAGTTGCAAAATGATGAAGCTTTTTTCACTGCCCACATGGGTGATCTTGGTGCCGGTTCTTCTGGAGAATTTGGCAATGGCATCTCCCAGACGCTCTTCAATGCCTTCCAGCGGCCTTGCTTCTGCCAGTACAGGTAGCACGGTGTAATGGTACTCGGTTTCCGGCTCCACATTCACGTCCACAAACCGTGTGGCAGTGATGTAAAAGTCGGTGACAGAGATACCCAGATCATCCCGGCTTGTGGAGCGGAATACCCGGTATCCCAGTGCATTGGCGGTACGGGACCATCCCATGCGCACACCGGAATCAAAGACTTCACTGTTGCTGTCGCCTGGTTCGGTGACGATCTGAACCGGCTGAACCACTTCTTCCTCCACAGGTTCAATGACGGGTTGGGCCGGCTGCGGTTCTTCTTCAAAGGGTTCCGCAACAGGAGGAATGGGATCTTCTTCCACCGGTGCCTGTTCGTCGCCCAGTCGCTGGTACATGGTGGTGCCTCTTTGAGTCTTTTGAGTAAAAGGATGGACAGTAATAGAGTTGATCACAATTGACTGGTTGTCTTCCCGAAGGGTCAGTGTGGCTGTTTCAGACCATGCCACGAGACGGTTCCCAGCCTGCTGAAAATACCCCAGTGAATCAAGAACCCATTCGTTTTCACCGTTACTGACAATATTTCGCAGCTGTTGATCACCCACTGTCACAGGATAGTTTCTCCAAGCCGAGTTGTTAATTTCATGAAAAAATCCTTCGCTACCTGTAATTCTAAGAACCTGCCCGTCACTTCGCTCCCACAGTCCTTCAATGGCCTGGGTGTCCGCCGATGCGGAAAGGGTCATGGCCATCAGAATGAGTCCCATGAGAACGAATCCTGTCAACCCCTTCTTAAACCATTTTCTTTTCAATGTTTTTCCTCCTTGTCCTTATGGTTCAATATGCTGTTCTTTTCTCAAATGATTCGGCAAGCTGATGATTTTGCAGAATGGCGGGTTATACTTTCGCCTGTTTTTCGGCAATATCACCAATCACCGGCAACTTAAACCATTCATGCTTGTAGGCTTTGACCAGCAGTATGATCCACGCAACCAGGAAAACCAACGGCATAAAAAGCCCCACGATCCATCCAATCACAGGAATTAGCCCCAGCACCGTGTAGACCACCATACTGACAATGGTGAGCAGGATAGCTTGCATGGCGTGAAATTTCACAAACCTGCTTTCTTTCTCCAGCACTAAAAAGAGAATGCCTGAGACAATTCCAAACACGTGGGCTAAAAGGGCTGCCACGTTCTCGTCCATCCCAAGAGATGATTTCGGCGTTGTTGCTGTAAATTTATTTTCTTCACTCATTTTCTTGCCCTCCATTTTAGTTTGTCTTGATCGGCATCTACCAGTTCATTTCCATAATGTCGTAACCTGCCGGTACTTTGAACACAGAATCAGCCACGCCGCCCACTTTTAAATTGGTTATTTCCATCACATACGTTTCGTCGTCTGTTTCTCCTTCCATGCGAACAGGAAGTGCATAGTCGGCATGAATCCACACCTTTACGTTTTCATAGTCGCCATCATCCTGAAACACGTAGGTGGGCATCCCATTGATGGTGTCTGTGCCCAGAAATGTCATGCTGCCCCAGTCATAATCTGCATCCATGAAATCCTCATCAAAGTCATCTTCATAGTAATCATCTTCATCATCCAGATCCATGCGAATACCCGTCATTTCGTCAGGCTGAAGCATGTAGGTGTACTCGCCGTCTTCCAGCATGATATAGTTGCCCTCTGAGGGGTTGGTGGCATCCATGCGACTCTTGTCACCTTTCATCCAAATCTGGGTGGTCATGGTGTACCCTTCCAGTGAATAAACCATATCGTAGCTTAATTCTGTGGGCATCGTCATGGAAGCCAGTTTGCTGATGACGGTGTCTCTGTCACCAGCTGTATCTCCCGACGCCGTTGCCGGCTGTGCTGAAGCAGTCTCTGCCGATGCACTTTCAGCCGCCCCAGCTGCAGTCTCCTGGGGCACTGGGGCCTGTTCAGTCGGCTGTGAACCTCCACAGCCTCCCAGAATCATTGCCACCAGTAATAGAACTGCGATCCAATAGGTTGCCTTCATCACCTGTTTTTGTTTCATAATCATCTTCAACCTCCTCTGGTATATTGCTTTTTCATGAATGGGTCGTTATCAGGATTCTTTGGGCTTTCACCTCCTGTCGCTGGATGCCTGCTCCCTTTCAGCTTTATCTTTACGTTAAATCAATGATTCTGGATTCTTTTGATTTCATTTTAATCATATGAATACCTTTATGACATGCTTGCCGCGATTGAAACGACATGCTGGTCATGACCAGATCTCCTTTTATTCCAAAGGCATGAAAGTAAAACTGATGGCAGCTGTCCTGTTTTACGAAAAAACACGGATACCGCAGCTTGTTTTCATCGGTGATGATTTCAGATATGTCGCTGAACTTTCGGAGCTGGACAATGCTGTCTTCCAACAATGCCCGGTCTGTATAGCTTTTTGAAACAATGTAAAAACCTTCTTTTTCTTTGACATGCATCTCCTCTAAAAAAACAAAGTAGTAGCGGCCCGATGGGTTTTTTTTGATTTGAAAAACACACATACCTGAAATTTCACCTCTTTCACGAAGGTGCTTTATTTTTTGAATTGCACGCATTATAATGATTATTATCTATTGTTGCGTCATGATGAAAGTGCTGATGGTCCATAAAAAAGTCATGGATGATGGGAAATGGTCACTCCATTTTTCATCATCCATGACTCCAGTGAGGTGAAACATGACCTTTACTCCTGCACAGGCTTTTGGTAAGTATACGATTCTCTCTTCAAACCTGATTGCATCGGTGTTGATGCTGTTATTGGCATTCTATTTTTACTACCGTTCCAAAAAATCGCCTCTTCTGTATGCCTACCTTTCCATCCTGGGACTACTCATGCTGTGGACGGTTTCGAAAGTTTTTAAAACCGTTACCCCCAACGTAATTTCCCGGTGGATTTTTGTTGTTATCCAGTACATTGGCGTTCAGTTTTTAGGCTTTTCCATTCTTCTCTTTGCCATCCTCTTCGCCGGCTATGCGCTTCCTGGCCGGAAGCTGCTCACTCTTTTGTTAATCCATCCGGTGGTCAGTTTTCTTGTCGTGTTAACCAACCCCCTGCATATGCAGTTTTATACCGTGTTCACTTATGACCGCACCCGTTTCGGCCCGTTTTTTTTACCCAGTCAGATCATTCTTTACTTATACATTATCGTGGGTATGGTCCTGCTGGTGCGGCGTTCTTTTGAACCCAGCTTTCACCGGAAAAAGCGCATCATCAGCCGGCTGTTTTCAGTGCTGGCCATCGTGCCCCTGTTCGTGAACTTTTATTACATTACCTTCAAGTTCACAGACATTCCCTGGATCTTTCCCTTTCGCCCCTTTGATGTGACACCCATTGCCATGGCTCTTTCCATGACCTTGTTTGCCATTCCCGCCATCAAATATAATTTTCTTGATATCGTGCCCCTCTCTTACCAGCATCTCTATCACCATATTGATGCGGGCATTATTCAGTTTGATGATAAGCTTCGCATCCTGAATACCAACCGGGTTGCCCAAAAAAGGGGGCTTCCTCCAGGTTCGCAGGAATACCTCTCAACACTTCCTGAAACCATCTTCCCCGAAGATTTGGCAGATTCCAGACAGGCCCTGTCGACCCTCCTTGCCCAGTTCAACGAAGCCCCCATGCCCCTTATCACCCATTTCAACGGCGTCTATCATAAATGGCGCATCGCTGCTCTGGATGACGGCACGTATGTGCTGTTGTTTATTGATATCACAGAAATCATTGATCTCCAGCATCAGCTTCAAACATCACAGACCACACTGGCAGGCATCCACGATGAGCTTCTGGATCTGACTGAAAAAGAAAAAGCGCTGGCGATGTTTCGCGCCCGCGCTGCAGTTTCTCAAAATGTGCATGACATCGTTGGTCACAGCCTGACCGTTGTCATGGGTACGTTGGAATTGGCCCTTCTGGAAGAAAACATGGCTGAAATTGACGAGAAGCTTCATCAAGCCCAGGAATTATTATTGAACAGCCTCTCCGACCTGAATCATTCCATGATCGACAACAGTTGTCCGGACATCCCTAACCTCATCGAGGCGATTACCAACCTGGAAGCAGGCACCATGACACTGGATTTAAACTGTCACGGGAATCCTTACCCCTTAAAACCTGCTGAAAACGAGGCAGTTTACAGGCTGTGCCAAGAAGCTGTCACCAATGCCATCAAGCACGGCAATGCTGCCACCCTTCATCTTTTTTTACGGTATCATCCAGATCACTTCGAGATTTATGCCATCGATGATGGCTGTGGGTGCCCTGCCATCAAAGAAAGTATGGGTCTTTCAGGGATTCAGAAAAGGATCTCACGGTTGGGAGGGCACGTTTCTTTCGGGTCTGGAGATGACGGTGGGTTTCATATTCACGGCCGTTTACCCGCCGGTGTGGTTGTTAAATAAGGTTGTTTTTCAGGGCGTAGATGGATATTTGAGTGCGATCGCTCAAACCGGTTTTTGACAACAGCTGTGACACCCTGTTTTTAATCGTCCCTTCGCTATAGCTGAGCGCTTTTGCAATTTCTTTATTGGTCTTCCCTTCCGCAATGCACTTCACAATTTGAAGATCTGTTTTGCTAAATTGCACCCCTTCAACTTCCATTTGCATCTTAGCGTCGCTGCAAAGCTGACTGTCACGTTTCAAGCCCGTCTCATAGATTTCACGATGAACCACCAGCATGTCGTGAGCCACACAAAAAATGGATGACAGCAGTGCAGCCGGTTTCATGTTCTTCAGCAAATAGCCGTCTGCTCCGGCCAGAAATGCGTCATTGATACTAAAGGGGTCCTCAAAAGTGGTGAGCATCATCACTTTCATCAACGGGTGGGCTTCTTTTATTTTTTTCAGCGCCGACAGGCCATCCATTTCCGGCATTCGGATATCCAGCAGGACGACATCAGGTTCATGCACATCGGCCATTTCCACAGCTTCATGGCCATTTTGCACGCATCCCACCATTTCAAACCGCTGGTCGGCCTTCACAATTTCTTCAAGCATGGTTAAGAAAAGAATTTGATCATCTGCCAATAGCACCTTAATCATTTGAGGTCACCTTCTCTTTCGTTACCATCTGCCTGACAACCAGGCGCAGTTTTTTGTATAACTCACCCACACCCTGGTTGATGTTGGCCACCCGTTCCTTTTTTTCTTTGCGTGTTATCTGCTGGTTTCTTCGTATCCCCTGAATATCACGTATGTACTGGTTTGTCGCTTCAATAATGCTTTGGTTAACCGCCTGAAGCAACCGGTCTTTTTCTTTTTCATAACCAAACTCTTCCAGTTTTTTGAGGGATGCTTCCATTTTTTTGTTCAGTTCCAACCGCTGCTGATTTTGCTCCTGAATAGATTCAATAAGTTCTATTTCTTCTGCTGCCTGATGAATCAGTAAAACAGTTCCAACCCAGTCTTCATCTTCATCAAACACTTTTGATAAAATGAAATAGCCTTTGCGGCTTGGAATCATGATTTTAAAGTGCTTCAGCGACTGATGCGGTTTTCGATGCTCAAAAAAATCTTCCAGCACCGCCTTTTGCTCCGGATTAATTTCTGCTTCATACTGGTTTAAGCAGGCCCTCAAATCTACCACCGGTGCTGCCTTCAGGCAGTGGATATCACCGTGATTCGTTGCCGACAAACGGAATGCACTGTCATAAATATAGACCTGATCTTCCATAGACTGAAAGACCGCTTCAAGGGGAGTGCTTTGCTGCGACGCTTGTGCCTGGCCTGTTTCTTCTGTCAGACAACAAATGCCGGCTTTTACCAGGGCCCCCATGGCCAGCGCCAGCGCTACCCACTGTACCTTTTCATGAGTGGCCCGCATCGGCAGTTCAAGCATGGCAATGATCATCAGCTTTGTCATCAAAAAAACAACGGCTGCCACCGAGGCAACATGAAACCATTTCAGCCACTTGATGTTCCCATGGCGATGATGCCATCGAAAGTTAACCCAGATGATGAACATCAGAGGCACCATCCACAGAATCGCGCCCACTAATGATGTGGTGGTATACATGCCTGTGCCTCCTGTCGTCGGGGATCCATTTCTTTCATCGTCGGATGACGCTGTTGTGTCTATCTTATCACAAGTATCCTCAAGGCTTCCACAGTTCTCCAGCACCAGTCACCCGAAAATTTCGTCTTCACGCCCCTCATCCGCTTTCTTTTTCTGGTTTTTCTGGTGCTTCCACAATTTTGTCCACCGAACTGCCGAGGTTATCCCCAGCTTTTTCCCCATTTTCCACAGGAAGATCGCTGTTTTCCACAGGTTATCCACAAAGGCATCTTCCTTTTTTTACCATTGCTGTCATCATCCATGAAGTATGAGAGCTTTGGCGTAGCATCCCGTAATCAGGAAGTTCTCTGTGCAAAAAGTACAGAAAAGCGCGCAAAAAAGGGACAGGTGCGCTGATGGCACCTGTCGAGATAAAGAACGCCTATTGGACGGAAGTCCCCTTGTGAGGTTTTCGCTATACTATTCGTGACCCCTGATTATTTTGGGGGACTTTTTTTAAAATAATATGCTCATTTTTTTGAGTGCTGTTTTGAGTTCATTTACTGAGTTCATTTTTTGAGTGCTGTTTCAGGGAACCAATTCATGGGCCACTGGCTCATCCACCTGATGAAAACGGTTGTTCTTGAGGATGGCGGCATGATCCACTTTATTCCAGTCCTCTTCTGTTTCCACCAGGAACAGCATCCCCAAGGGCGCATTTCGAAAATTGTTGCCTGTGAAATTGGCAATGCCGTCAATGGCCACTTTGACAAGTCCCGAGAGATGCTCCTCTTCCTCACCAAGTCCATCCAGCACTGCATTTTTCATATAAAGAAGGCCCTCTGCCCCACGTGTATCATCCAACCGTCGTAGTCTGCACCAGCCCCCAACGCTTGTCCGTTGCCATCCATCCACACTTCCCGGTTCACCACCAGCGGTTCCGTCAGTACGATCCCCTCTGTCAGTTTGATGACGTCAACTTTTTCATTTGCCAGCGCCTGCATCAGCGTTGTTTGACTGACAGCCTCTGCCACTGTATAGTTTTCACCTGATTCGCCTTCCGGCCCCCAATGCTGCTGCCACTGCAACGTTTCCCTGAAGCGCATTTGAATTCCCGGCGGCAGCTCTTCCTTTTCCATCAGCCCCGGCGGCAATGTAAAGCCCTGCTTTAACAGACCCGGCGGCGTTCCTTTTCCCTGAAGTCCTGGAGGAAGACCGGCCCCTGGGCCATACTCTCTGAACTTTTCATCATTCTCTTTCTCATGTTCCTGTTGTTGTGTGACTGCCTGTTGCTGCAACCGGCTGACGACCTCTTTACGCGCCTGGCCCGGCGGTACTTTGGTTTCTGCAAATACCTGTGTACCACCCACCAGTAATCCAATGACGAATCCAATGACAACTACCATGGATATGATGCGTTTCATGTTCTTACTCACGTGCATTCCTCCCTGGTTTTGACTCTCCCAAAAGGCAGGATCATTTTCCTGTATCCTTTTCATCCATAGTTGCGGGAAGCCGCCGGTCTTTCGGGGGCTCTTTGAATGTCATCATTTGATAAGTTGCCAAAAGGGGAGTATAGACCCAAAAAGCCGCCCAGGGCGGCTAGAGGTTGAAGACAAAGGACTTTGGCCAGGGCATCAGAAATCAAATCCAGTCTGATGTGATTAAACGGCACTTATGCTACGGCAGTAGACGGCTCCCCGGTTTCACCGGCTGGCTGTCCACACAGAGGGGGCAGTTGTCGGGGTCAAATGTTTCGATGGTCAGTTGAAGCAGTGAGGTGACAGGCACCTGCAGCACATGACTGCCGCCGCTGCGATCCACCAGCACGGCGGCGGCTTCCACAATCCCCCCGGCTTCCTGCACGCATTCAATGGCTTCCTGCACCGAACCACCGGTGGTGATCACATCTTCCACCACCAGCACCCGTTGTCCTGGCTGGATGGTGAATCCCCGGCGCAGTTTCATCTTGCCGTCTTCCCGTTCAG
The DNA here is from genome assembly GCF_039414295.1 of Anoxynatronum sibiricum. Lineage (NCBI taxonomy): Bacteria > Bacillati > Bacillota > Clostridia > Eubacteriales > Clostridiaceae > Anoxynatronum > Anoxynatronum sibiricum. The sequence goes on from NZ_JBCITM010000008.1 coordinate 132,147, forward strand.
TGAAGAGGGCCGGTACCCCCAGCTGGCGTCCCATTTCATAGGCCACAATGACGCCGCCCATGGCCGGCCCCACCACCAGATCACAGGTGCCTGTCAGCTTGGCTTTTAAAGCACCCACCAGGGTTTCAGTGTGCCAGGGATATTTCAGCACCTGGGCGCACTGCACATATTGGCGGCTGTGTTTGCCGGAGGTGAGTCGAAAATGCCCTTCCAACAGTGCCTGAGATTCGATAAAAATGGCTTTGACGGCTTCCTGATTGATTTGTTCCTGATTCACAGGCTGTTGATTCATAGGCTTCTGATTCATGTGTTCTTTCATTAATATGCCTCCCTGGTTTCAAAATAGTGAATGGTATGAGGATTGCTTACCTGTCCATGGCTTCTAAAAGGCTTCGGGCCGCGTCAGCGGGGTTGGCAGCGGCGGTGATGGGACGGCCCACCACCAGATAGTCTGCCCCTGCCTCAAGGGCCATTTCAGGGGTCATCACCCGTGCCTGGTCATTCAAAGCACTGCCGGCGGGTCGGATTCCCGGGGTGACGATTTGAAAACCGGTGCCACACTGTTTTCTGATGAGGGCGGCTTCTCGGGCTGAGGCCACCACGCCGTCCAGTCCGGCTTCCTGAGCCAAAACGGCCCATTTCACCACCTTGTCTTCGATGGTGCCTGTGAATCCCAGATCGGTTTCGAAGGCTTCCTGGTTCATGCTGGTGAGCACAGTGACCCCCAGTACCACCGGCGGCTTTAGTCCCAATCGGGCCGCTTCTTCCCGGCTGCAAAGCACTGCCTGCCGCATCATTTCCCGGCCGCCCCCGGCGTGCACATTGAACATGCCCACCCCCAGTCGGGTGGCGGCTCGGGCTGCCTGGCCAACAGTGTTGGGAATGTCATGAAACTTCAGGTCCAGAAACACCTGTTTTCCCTGATTCAGCAGGCTTTTGACCATGGCGTTGCCTTCATTGTAATACAGTTCCATCCCCACTTTGTACCAGATAATTTCCTTTCCCAGGGCGGTCACCAGCTGGTTCACCTCCCCGGCTTCTGACTTATCCAAAGCAACAATGAGTTTTTCCCGGGCATTATTTTGTTTTTGTGCGAGGTCATTTATGACATTTGATGACATTGATAAACGCTCCTTTCTGTGCTGCCGCCTTCATTTTCTCCGACAGTTGTGTCGCCTCTAAAAGGACATTCCCCTTTTAAGCAGCTTTGAACAATTTGCTTTAATACAACTTTGAACAGCTTCTTTTATGACAGCTATTTTGCTTTGCACCTCTTTGTTGCTTCCAGCCGTCTTTTCCAAAAACGAAAACCCCTTTCATGGGCAGTTGGCATTCCTGCGGCTGAAAGGGGCACGGGCCGAACTAACGGCAATCACATACCATCGCCTTTCCAGCCTCACAGGACTTGGTTTAAAGGGATGCACGATGAAGTTTTTTGTGGCTATGGCGCGGTTTTAATGGTGACCTGATCGGTGCCGTCAGTTTCTGTTAGTTGCACAGCAATCATTTCCTGATGGGAGGTGGGTACATTTTTCCCCACGTAGTCTGCCCGAATGGGCAGTTCCCGGTGTCCCCGGTCCACCAGCACCGCCGCCTGTATTTTCTGTGCTCGTCCCAAATCCATGAGGGCATCCATGGCAGCCCGAATGGTGCGGCCGGTGTAAAGCACATCATCCACCAGCACCACCACCTTGCCTGTGATGGAGAAGGGTAGTTCAGCGGGTTTCACCACTGGCATATCTGAACGGGTGGTGAGGTCATCCCGGTAAAAGGTGATATCCAACTCTCCCAGAGGAACGGTGACACTTTCGATCTGGCTTATTTTTTCCTGCAGGCGCCGGGCCAGGGGTACCCCCCGGGTATGAATACCCACCAGCACCACTTCTTCAATCCCCCGGTTTTTTTCGATTATTTCATGGGCCATTCGCGTCAAAGAGCGTCCCATTTTTTCGCCATCCAGAATCACCGACTTCGTCTGCCATTCCATTAACATTTCCTCCTTTGCCGTCAAAAAAAGACTCACCGTGAGGCAAGCCGTTGTCATCTTATTCCGGGAAATACTTTTCCGGTGCTGCCAGGCAAGCCTGCCAGCCAATGCAATGATGGCTCTTTTGTGATCTCACGGAATCACTTTAAAAGATAAACTACCTCATTCTATCAGGGTTCATTGCGGGTGTCAAGGATGCCCGAGGATGTCCCCCTGCTCCACCAGCACTTCCGTTACTTGCCTGCATTGATGTCTTCTCATAACCATTCCTTTGAACCGTTCCCTTCAGGTTCCCCTCTGGGGGGAAACTGAAAGAAAGTCATTAACTGATGCAACTTTTTTATTGGATGCCCCGTCTTAAAGAATGTCGGGTGAAATGCAACACCCCCCAATCATCATCGCAACTTACATTGATTTCAACAGAAATGTCATCCTTGCGATCATATGGAAAGGAGCTATTCACATGTTTTTGATTTCCAATCTTCAGCACCGAAAAAAATCGTTTCAACCCCTGGCCGTTTTACTGGCACTGGCCCTGCTGTTGCCCCTTGGAACTTTCACCGCCTTTGGTGAAAACCTGGCCGGCGAAAGTTTTTCTGCCCTCACCCAGCGGGAGCCCGTTCCCGCCTTTGGCTCCATCACAGGCACCGTGGGAGAAATACGGCCCATGCAGTCACTCCCCGATGCTTATTACATCGTACTGGAGGACGAAGAGAACCCAACCTGGCTCACCATCACCACTGATACCTTCCTCTTCAGTGACGAAGCCCCCGAAGCAGGCGACACGGTTACCGGCTTTTATGACTTGAACGCCCCCATGATTCTCATTTATCCTCCCCAGTATCCCATTGTGGCCCTGGCAGTAAACCCGGGAGACACCAATCTGTTTGTAGGGGAGTTTGGCAGCGACCTGGTGGATGCCACCGAAACACTGATGCTGGTAATCACGGAGGATACCCAGGTGGAAACTCCCGATGGTCAGCCTTTCACAGAGTCTCTCGCCGGCCATACACTGGCAGTGGCCTACGGTGCTTCCACCCGTAGCATTCCTGCCCAAACCCGCCCCCAACGTGTGGTGGTGCTGTCGGCGGAACTGAATGATGCTGATGTTACCGAAGACGAAAATGATGAAAACGAAGCCGCAGATGAGATCGCCGGAGAAGATGAAGGCGAAAGTGAAGGTGAAGGTGCGGTTGAGGACGAAACTGAACCTGTAAAGCCGGCAGAAGATGGCAATGCGGCTTCCCGCCCCATCACCCACGAACCCGACTGGATGCCTGCCCTTGAAGGCATGGATCTGGTGGTGGAAAACGCCATTCTTCGCGATGCTCCCGCCGCCTGGGCCACCGATGACCAGGTGGTGATGGTGCCGCTGAAAATCATTGCCGAATCCCTGGGCTATCGGGTACACTGGCTGGCTGAAACCCAGACTGTCACCCTTTCCGACAGTCACTCCCTCACCATTGGTGCCGACGCTTATGTGGATATGAGCCAGGATTCTCCCATTCGATTGGGTACACCGCCGGCGCTGCGGGAAGGCCGCACTTTTGTGCCCCTCACTTTTTTCCGCGATGTGATTCCCATGAACAACGCTTATGTGTTTGAAAACCAGATTGTTATTGATAATCAGGAGGTCATGCACTAGAACTGCAGTGAATAGTTGATCGGGAATAGTGAATAAGAAAAACAAAATAAGGATAATGAAAGCAGGAATGCCAGCTATACATCAAAGCCAGCAAGAAGAGAATCCTGCTTATAATCTATCAGCATAATACCGCCTGCGATGAGTTGAAAGACTCATTGCAGGCGGTTTCTTGTCAGCGCTATGATGGTATCCGCATTTCACAAATTAACATTCATTCCCTATATTAAGGTAAAACCAGGATTAAGGTGAAACCAGGAGGCCATTTGTTTGTCCTTTGTTTGAGATGAAAAACACGATGACCAAAGAGATCACACCAGAAAAATGGTGTGGGAGGAAGAGTGGTGGGTAAGTATAACTAAAGAAAAGAACAGAAGCACAGAATCCGGAAAGAGCAAAAATTCTTAACGGGAGCGTGGCACATGACCAGAAGCAAACACTGGGCAGGATTAGTTGTTGCGGGCATGCTGATCACCATATTCTTAAGTGGATACGGCGCAGCAGCCATGCCTGGAAATACCAGACTCAACAATAACTCCAACCGAATTGTGGTGGGAGATGATATCAACTATCCACCCTACAGTTATTTGGATACTGACGGTAATCCTCAGGGTTTTAATATTGCCTTGGCCAAAGCGGCGGGAGAAGCCATGGGGTTGACGGTGGAAATTCGACTGGATGAATGGTCACGTACCCGGGAGGCTCTGGAAGCGGGAGAAATCGATGCCATCTCCGGCATGTTCTACTCAGAAGAACGCGCCCAGACTTATGCCTTTACCACCCGTCACAGTGTGACCAGTGGTGATATCTTCACCCGTTCAGCCACGGTGCTGGAATCACTGGAAGATCTGCAGGGCCAGACGGTGGTGGTGCAAAAAGGAGATATTGTGGCAGAGTACCTGGCAGGGGCGGAACTGGAGATCCAGTTAATAGAAGTCTTTACCGTCAATGAAGCCCTTTCTTTAGTGGCAGACGGTACTTACGACTATGCCGGGCTGATGAAGCTGCCTGGCATCTATGCCATGGAAGAACAGGGGTTTTCCCAGCTTCGCTCCCAAGGCCTGCAACTGATCCCCAATGACTATTCCATGGCGGTACGCCGGGACAATGAAGATTTACTCCTGCTCCTAAACGGCGGTCTAAAAATCGTCCAGGCCACCGGCGAGTACCAGGCCATTTATGATGAATGGCTGGGGGTGTATGAAGAGCAGGATTTTCGCCAGAATCTGGTGAGGTATCATCGCTTCCTGCTGGTGGCAGGCGGCATGGTTGTCGTGCTTCTGGGGATGTCTCTTTTTCTGCGGTATCTGGTTCACAAACGCACCAGTGCCCTGAGAAGCGCCAATGAGGAACTGCAGCTAAAACAGCTGGAGCTGCAGTCACTGAACATGGAGATGGAAGCTTCCATGGAAGAGCTCACTGCCATGGAGCAGGAGCTGCGGGAACAGCTGGATCGCATCAGGGAAAGTGAGCGGCGGCTGGCGGAGAGTGAGCAGAAAAACAGGGCCATTGTCCAGGCGTTGCCAGACATTATCTTCACCTTTGATCCTAAGGGTCAGTTCATTGATTGTCAGGCCAGTGATCACACCCATCTGCAGATGCCGACCCAGTCACTGATCGGCAAATTGCTGGAAGACGTGCTTCCCCACGAACTGGCGGAAGCGTGTCTGGCTTCTATCCAGAAATCACTGGAAAGTGGCAAGTTGGAACGATTTGAATTTGAGATCCCCCTCAGGGGGGAGCGCCGCATTTTTGAAATGCGTCTTGTTCCCCTGGAATCAACAGCAGTGATTGGCATTACCCGGGACATCACCCAGGAAAAACGCTACCAGGAAGAAATCGAGTATTTGAGCTACCGCGATCAGCTCACCGGCTTATACAACCGTCGGTTCTTTGAGGAGGAACTGAAACGCCTGGATACGGAGCGTAATCTTCCACTGTGTCTCCTTATGGCAGATGTGAATGGATTGAAGCTGATTAACGACTCTTTTGGTCACGCCAAGGGAGATGAACTGCTTCAGAAACTGGCGGAAGTGCTGACCCGTGGTTGCAGACCCGACGAAATCATTGCCCGCATCGGCGGTGATGAGTTTGTGTTGCTGGTGCCGGGTATGACGGGGGAACAGGCTGAAAAACTGGTGGATCGGATCCAGAAGCTGGCGGCCGTGGAGACAATTGGGTCGCTGGAGCTGTCGATTTCCTTTGGCTGGGAAGTCAAAACTGATCCAAACGAAGACATGCAGGAAATTTTCAATCGGGCAGAAGACCATATGTATCAAAAAAAGCTTTTTGAAGGCCCCAGCATGCGCAGCAAAACCATTAATGCCATCATTAGAACCCTCCACGAAAAGAATGAAAGGGAAGAAGCCCATTCTAAACGGGTATCCCAGCTTTCCATGGCACTGGCCCAAGTGATGGGTTTTTCTCAGCGGGATGTAGAGCAGATTCGAACCATGGGACTGCTCCACGATATTGGCAAAATTGCCATTAATGAAGAAATTCTCAACAAGCCTGGCCGGCTGACAGAAGAAGAATATGAAGAGATTAAGCGCCACCCGGAGATTGGGTTTCGTATCCTCAGCTCTGTCAATGACATGGTGGACATGGCAGAATACGTGTTGTGCCACCACGAGCGGTGGGATGGTACCGGCTACCCCCGTGGCCTGGCAGGTGAGGCCACCCCCATGCAGGCCCGGATCATCGCCATCACAGATGCCTATGATGCCATGATTAGCGAGCGGAGTTATCGTCATACGCTGACGCCAGAAGCTGCGGCGAAAGAGTTGTACCGCTGTGCCGGGACCCAGTTTGACCCCCATCTGGTGGCAGTCTTTGTCGAAAAAGTCATCGGAGCTGATGCGGAAAATGCACCTGATAACCCGGAGACGTGACACAGTCGGCACATCTGAAAACTCTATGATCACAGGTGGTCACGGCAACTCCCTGGGCAGCCGCCATGGTTGGCACGTGTCATTTGCTAAAAAACGTTTGGTTTCAGAAGTAAGGCCGCTGGCTTCCCATATGCTGGGATGCCGGCGGCCTCATATTTTTTGATGCGTTGGCTTTGGGGTTTTCATTGCTTGTTACTGAGATGCAACTGCGCTTCCCCTCATTTGCTGTCTTTCCGCTTCAATGATGCTTACTTATCAGTGATGCTTACTTCCGCTGTCCGTAAGTCTTGAACTTCTCCAGCATCAATGTCATTTCTTCATCAGGCAAAATTACCGGATCGCCAATGCCTTTGGTACGGTAGTAGATTTCTGCACAATACTCAATTTCTTCCACAATGTTAAAGGCATTCAGCAGATCACCGGCCCCTGCCAAAAGGCCATGGTTGGCCAGCAAGACTGCCCGCCGGTCTTTCATGGCTTCAAAGGCATTTTCTGCCAGTTCCACGGTGCCAAAGGTGGCGTAGGGGGCGCAGCGCACGTCTTTTCCCGCAACGGCAATCATGTAGTGCACCGGCGGCAGATTCCAGCCCAGGCAGGCAATGGTGGTGGCATACATGGTGTGAGCGTGGATGATTGCATCAATGTCGTCCCGCTGTTGATAAAAGATGCGATGCAGGTCCACCTCGCTGGAGGGTTTTCGCTCCCCTTCCACCACTTCCCCCTGGAGGTTCATCACTACCACATCTTCAGGGGTGGTTTCAAAATAATCAATGCCGCTGGGGCTGATGGCCATCAGGCCCTCTTCCCGACAAAACACACTGATGTTGCCGCCGGTTCCCTTGGTCAGGCCTGCTGTCACCAGCTTTTGGCCGTATTCCACAATCATTTCCCGTTCTTGTTGCATACGCATGTCAATTGTCTTCCTTCCTGCTACTGGTACCCTCCGGTGAGATAATTGAAGAAGGGTTCATCCACCCAAAAGTCGTAAGTCACCACATCCATGTCCGCTCCCAACTCCTGAATCGCTGTCATCACTGCTTCTGAATCTTCCTGTAAAGAAAAGCTCTGGGCCAGCTTGCCTTCTGCCTGAATATAATTATTGGTGATCACCAGGTAGTCTTCCAGCGGAGTCAGGGAGTAGAACAGGGGCTGCCACCACGAGCCGGCAATGAGACCGGTCATGTCTTCCTGATTGCGCTTGGCATAGGCAAAGATAATGTCCTGGAACCGTTCTTTTTCCTGCTTGGTGAAGAATTCAAAGCTGATGTCGTACTCTTTGGCATAGGCGATGTAATTGCCGTTTTCAATCATGGCCACCTGATAGCCGGGGCTTTCCTGAGGCTCGCCCCATTCTTTCATATAGATGTAAGCAGATGACTTGGGCTCCAGCTGTACCCGGGCGTTGATGCCTTCGCTGCGAAGCAGGCCAATGAGCTGCAGGGCATGCACGATATTGGAATGCCCGTAGGTGATGGTGAGCTCAGGGTCAAACCGGGGGTCGAACTGCAGGTCCTTCACGTTGTACCCGGTGATGACGTCGGCTTCCAGCACCTGGTTAATCAGTTCCCGAAGCTCAGTGGCTTCAATCAATGTCTGGGCTTCCCAGGCAGTGTAGATCTTTCCGAAGATGGCCGGGTCACTGATTTGTCCCAGGTAGTTTTTGTAGCGTCCGTTCATTTCCACCACTTTTCCTGCCAGCAGGGTGGTCACGTCGCTGGGAGCCTGCTCTTCTGACAGGTTCAGACCGACCAGCAGGTCAGCAGGAATCATTTGAAGATCAAGGGCCACTGCCAGGGCTGCCAGGGAGTGATCTGCCGGCATATCTGCCAGTTCATCGGCGATTCCAGCGGCTGCCAGACTGGCCCATACCTTGGCTTCAGGATAAGTGCCGGCCAGCTGCTTTTGATTAGCGGCGGCCACTGCCATTTCCACGGCGTCAAAGACTGTGAGCAGCTCAGCATCAGCTGAGGCCGGGGCCACCTCCTGTCGGGACACACGGTTCAATAATCCGGCAAAGGTTTGGGGGGTCATTGATGCTGACAATTTAATACCATACTGGTGGTCCATAAACCGTTCATATGCTGCCACCTGCTGCGAGACATTCGCCGCTGCTTCAGTGGACAGTACCGCTGTCACCGGTGCTTCCACCGGCAGGGGCTGTGCCATCACCGGCATCACTGCCGATGAGAAAAGCAGGCACACCGTCAGTAACACACATGCCCATTGCTGCTTCCATCGGTTCTTGCTGATTGGTTCTGTTGCCATTCCCGTTGCTTTCATCCCATAACCTCCTTGAAATTGGCTGAAAATGAACTTCTTTTACCTGTACGGGTCTCCACTTGTCCGAATTTGTCGGACATCTGACAACCCTTATGCTGAGTCTATCTTAACATTTTCCGAATGATTAATCAATTCTTTCCTGAGCTTCTCAGATGATTCCTGCACCAAACCGCCTGGTGTTAGTTTTTCAGTGAATCGTTAGCGGGAATAGTGAATAAAAAGCTTAAAGCCATTGCCAAAGCGTTATCCACAGCTTTTTGCCCCTGCTAATTCCTATGCCTGCACAAAAGTGCGTTGATTCAGGTCAATGGGCAATATACCCCCCAGCTCCATGGTGGCGGGTGTCACCAAGGAATCATAGACCAGCACCTGCACCCCCGCCTGCTGCACCTGCACCAGCGCCGCTGCAAAGGCCGGGTCCCGCTCCCAGTGAGGCACAAAGAGCCGTGGGCCCTTCATCTGCATGAGAAACACCACCACGCCCTGATATCCCTGGGCAACGGCTTCTGCCAGCTCCAGCAGGTGGCGTCGCCCTCGAATAGTGGGAGCATCGGGAAAAGCAGAGACACCACCCTGCTCCAGCGTCACCCCTTTTACTTCCACAAAAGCCGTCGTCGGCTCCCCTTTTTCGTTGATTCCCTCCACCCGCATGTCAAACCTTGAATTTCCGAAGGTCACTTCCCGGCGCAGGCTGGTGACTGAAGTCATCAGGGGCAGTTTTCCTGCCAGAATGCCCTCTGCCACCACTGCATTGGGAGCCTGGGAGTCCATGTTCACCAGCATGGTTTTCTTCTCTGCAGAATCACTTTCGTTGTTTGCAGAAATATGTTCTTTCTGCCCATCAGCGATGTCTTTCTCCACGGCAATCAGGGAGTACCGGGTCTTTCGCCCCGGGTGACTGCGGCAATCCTCCAGGTATACCCGTGCTCCCGGAACCAGCAGCTCCCGGCAGCGTCCGGTGTTTTTCACATGCACCACTTCTTCTTTTCCCGCCACATCGTCCGCTAAAATCACATGGGCCACAAACCGGTTGGGGCGTTTTAAAAAGGTGGCCGGCACCACCGGATTCATGTATTTCATTGATCTCTCAGTTCCTTTCCTGGCTGACTTGCCTTAGCTTGATGACTTGGATGGCTGGCTGACCTGCTTTAGCTTGATGATCAGGATAACCATCTGGCCTGTCTGCCTGGGTAACATTGATGTTCTCTCGCTCATGATCTCACAGCCCTATGACAGCGTCAACCCTGGAAATCTCATTGGCTGCTTCCCTGATTTCCCTTGCCCCCCTGCGCCAATTGCCTTATAATGGTGGTGATGCAAAAGAGCCGCCCCTGTGGCAACGGGGACGGAAAGGGGCTTTTTCATGAACGAGCGCTTTTTCAACCGCCATGAATTTAAATATGTGATTTCTGAGGAGACGGCCGCCCAAATGCTGGAGGCTATTCAGCCTCACATGAAGCGGGACCGCCACACCAACGAGGCGGCCCACTACCGGATCAGCAGCCTTTATTTTGATACCCGGGAAAACCTGTTTCATGATGAGTACCTGCGGGCAGAACAGTTTCGCCAGAAACTGCGGCTGCGGGTCTACAACCAGCCCACCCTCATGGATCCCTGTTTTTTTGAAATCAAGAAAAAGTTCAAGGGGTTCGTGAGTAAACGCCGGGCCAAACTCACCCTGAAAAGCGTCTATGACTGGCTGGCAGACCGTATTACCCTGCAAGACCTCTGCGAAACCTTTCCCCTGGAAGCCCACGTGCTGCGGGAAATCGGCTTTTTGCGGCAGCACTACCGCCTGGAACCCCGGGTGGTGATTGCTTACATACGCCAAGCCCATGTGGGCATTTTTGATGAAGACCTGCGGGTCACCATGGACCGGCAGCTGACCAAACGCACCACCCTGCTGGAACCACAGCTGGGCTGCGACCCTGCCCACGATGAGCTGTACCTGCCCACAGGGCGGGTGGTGCTGGAGGTGAAGTCCAGTGGCACCATTCCCCTGTGGCTGGCCGGAACCCTCTCCCGCCTATCCTGCCGCAAGCAGGCTTTCTCCAAATATTCCACCAGCTACAGCCCGCCGGAAGTCAACGACACCGCGGTAGAATCTGACAGGAGGCATGCTTAAATGAATGGATTGGAAGAACTCTTTCGGCTCCACGAAGTGGGGGCCCGGGCGACGGCGGTTGAAGTGATTTTCACCGTGCTGATCTGTTTTGCCCTGCAATTATTGATTACCTACAGCTATATCCGTACCCACCGGGGACGTTTTTATTCCCAGAGTTTTGTGCATACGCTGGTGATTGTGGGTGTGACCATCTCTGTCATCATCATTGTCATCGGCAGCAACATCGCCCGGGCCTTCAGCCTGGCAGGGGCCCTTTCCATCATCCGGTTCCGAAGCGCCATCCGGGACCCCCGGGATGTGGCCTATGTGTTTTTCTCCATGGGCGTGGGCCTGGCCTGCGGTGCCGGCCTCTTCACCGCCGCTGTCATTTTGTCAGTGCTCTTGTCCCTCATTGTGGTACTGCTGGAAACCACCGATTACGGCCGCAATGAAGACAAGCTGAAGCTGCTGAAAATCACTTTGCCGGAAAACCTGAACTACGAAGGGCTCTATGACGATGTGCTCAACAAATACACCGACCAGCACAGCTTTCTCAGTGTGCGCACCGTCAGCCTGGGGACCATGTTTGAAGTGGTGTATAGCGTGCGGGTGAAACGGGGCATCAGCGAAAAGGAAATGATCGACGAAGTCCGGGAACGGAACGGCAACCTGAACGTGGCCTTGCTGCTGGATGAACAGAGCTATGATTAAGGGATAGATCAAAGCCGCTGACTGCGGCTTTTCAATGAATAGGTAGCAGGGAATAGTGAACCAAAAGTGTCGTGAAAATGGAATGCGGAATGAGGAATGACCCATGAGATCCACCGGTTCCACTAAAAATCGAATGATGCTGTTCATCCTGGCGGCAGCGGCCATGATTCTGATTGCCGCTGCCGTTTTTCTCTTACCTGAATCTCCGCCGGAAGACACCATCGAAAACCACACCCTGGTGCCTCCTGTCTTTTCCCATACCACCGGGGTTTACAACAGCCCAATGACCCTGACCCTGTCGGCACAGGCGGAGACCACCATCCACTACACTCTGGATGGCAGCCTGCCCACCACCGAATCTCCTGTATACCGAGAACCCCTGGTGCTGGAGGCAGATGACACCCCGGTGCTAATGCAGATTCCCACCACCTCCGACGAGCTCTACCCTGAATGGGGTTACGACCGGTACCAATGGATGCCCCCTGAGGGCCGGTGGGTACGTCACCCGGTGGTGCGGGCCATGGCAGTGAATGAGGAAGGGGAGACCAGCCCTGTGGTTGGTCACACCTATTTAATGGGCAGCGATGCCCTGCCGACGGCTTCGCCTGTCGCCGGTGACCCGGCCATGCCCGCGGTGCTCCTCATCACCGACCCTGCAGGCTTTTTTGATGACGAAACCGGCATTTACGTGCCCGGCGACATTTTCACCCAGTGGCGGCAGGAAAATCCGGAAGCCCGGGTGCTGGGAAACTCCCCTGCCAATTACCTGGAGCGGGGACGAGACTGGGAACGCCCGGCCCATGTCACCCTGCTGGAACCCGACGGTACCCCTGCCTTTACCCAGCAGATTGGGGTACGCATCCACGGCGGCTTCACCCGGGCCTGGGCCCAGAAAAACCTGCGCCTCTACGCCCGGGACAGCTACGACACCGCCAGCTGGTTTGACTACCCGATTTTTCCCGGGCACACCCGCACCGGCGACGGCACCGCCATGACCCGCTACAAACGCCTGTTGCTGCGCAACTCCGGCAACGACTGGTCCCACTCCCTCTTTCGGGATGCCCTGATTCACCGCCTGGTGAACCCCCTGCGGGTGGACAGCCAGGCGGTGCGCCCCACAGTGGTTTACCTCAACGGGGAATACTGGGGCATTCACCACCTGCGGGAAAGGCTTGACGAATACTATCTGGGAGAACATTACAACATCGCCCCTGAAGACCTGGTGCTCGTCAACGAACGGGACTGGGAGGCTGAAGTGGGAACAGCAGTGGACATCGAAGAGTTCCAGCAGCACATGAGCCGCATCACCGGTTTTGCCCTCAGCGAAGAAGAGCGTTTTCAGCTGGCAGCCACCCTGATTGACATGGACCACTGGTACGACCACCTCGCCACTCAGCTTTACGCCGCCAACACTGACTGGATTTCCAACAACATGCGGGTGTGGCGAAAGCGCACCACCGCTTACCAGCCCGATGCCCCCTACGGCCATGACGGCCGCTGGCGCTGGATTCTCTTTGATTTGGACTACGCCTTCGATTTTCTGGGTTACGGCTATGAGACCCATGACACTGTCAGCTGGCTGGCGGAAGAATCAGCGCTTTTTCACAAGCTTTCCCGCAGTGAAGCCTTCCGCAACGGTTTTTCCAGCCGTCTGGCCGACCTGCTGAACACCGTCTTCCGCACCACTCACGTGCAGTCAGAAGCCGACTTTTTCACCCGTCAGTTGGGGGAGGAAATGCCCCGAAACATTCACCGGTGGCCCCAGTACGGCGACATGGAAAGCTGGCACCGGGAAATTCAGGTGATCCATGACTATGCCGCCCTGCGGCCGGATTACCTGCGGCAGCACACCGCCGCCTATTTTGGACTGCCAGGCAGTGTGCCTGTGGCATTGGATCTCCCCCTGACTCACCAGGGTGAAGTTACCATGAGCACCCTCGCTGCTGCTGAGCTGGTGTCTTATCAGGATTCCGACGGCGTCTTCCGGGGAGAATGGTTTGCCGGCGTTCCCCTGCATCTCACCGCCACCCCGGCGGCTGGCTGGCAGTTCAGCCATTGGGAAATCAGTGGTGGCGGCCTCACCCCTGGCAGCGAACTCACCGCCGGCAGTCTCAATGACTCCGCCATCACCTTGACACCCCAGAACCCTTCCCAGCCGCTGACACTGCGTCCGGTTTTTCGCCAATAGATCTCCTGCTGCCTTTCACCAGATTTTCTGACTTCATCCCAATTTATCTATTGTCCGCCATGCCGCTGATAGCGGCATATCAGACTGTAGACAACATATGATGAAGACAAGGATTTGGTAAATTGGAGTCAGTTGCCCTGGCTAAATCCCTTTGTCTTCATCCTCATACGCCGCTGATAGCGGCATTTTTTTGTGGCTAATGAAATAGCATGTGAAGTAAACGATGGATAGCGCTTTCGTAATGGTTTCAAGCTTTTTATTCACTATTCCCTGTCACCTGTTCACTGCAAAACCCTATTACCTGTTCACTACAAAACTGCTGCAGATAGTTTTGTTCTTGCATTGACAGACAGTTGACAGGTTTCTGCGGGCTGCGTTATACTAAAATTGCAAGCTTTAGAATCATAATTATAATAATCGCAATTCTAATAATCGTGATTCTAATAATTCGAGTTCTCATAAAATGCATTTGGTATGCAGGGTTTGCCCCCGGCAATTTTGATAAGAAAGATCGTTGCAATTTCGATAAGAAAGATGGTTTGCGATGCTTTAAGAGACGAGATCGGGAGGTGCGGACATGTTTATCGGAAGAAAAGAAGAGCTGGACTTTTTAGAAGCTGCTTACGCCAGCGAAAAAGCGGAACTGGTGGTGCTTTATGGAAGACGTCGTATCGGCAAAACCGAAACCCTTCATGCCTTTTGCAAGGAGAAACCCCACTGCTTTTATACCTGTACGGAATACACTGATTTGCAACAGCTGAGAGCCTTTAGCTCCCGCATTCTCACCCAGCAGCACCCGGCGGCGGCTTATGTCGATACCTTCGCCGACTGGGAACAGGCTTTTTCTGCCATCACCCAACTGCCCGGCACAGAAAAAAAACTTCTTATTATTGATGAGTTTCCTTATATGGTAAAAAACAATCATGAGATTCCCTCCATACTTCAGAAGCTGTGGGACCAGCAGCTGAAAGAGGAAAATGTCATGATTGTTCTCTGTGGAAGTGCCATGGCATTTATTGAAAAAGAAATCCTGGCTGAAAAAAATCCCCTTTATGGACGGGCCACAGGGATCTTAAAAATGAAAGAGTTGGACTTTTACGAGGCCATTCAATTTTTTCCCCATTTTTCTCCTGAATCCCAGGTGGCCGCCTATGGAATCCTGGGAGGCATTCCCCATTATCTGAAACAGTTTGATGACAGGCTGACCCTGGAGGAAAACATTCTCAAACATATCTTCACCCGGGGAAGTATTCTCTACAGTGAGATTGAGTTTCTCCTTCGCCAGGAGCTGCGGGAAACGACCGTTTACAATACCATCATTGAGGCCATTGCCCTTGGCAATACCGGACTGAATGGCATCCATCAAAAAACCCAAATCGACAAGAGCAAACTCTCTGTCTATTTAAAGAATCTGTTGGATTTGCACATCATCTACCGGGAATTTCCCACCGTCTCCAGCCCAAAGGACCAGGCCAACGTTCAACGCGGCCTGTACCAATTGTCGGATCATTATTTTCGCTTCTGGTACGCCTTTGTTTTCCCTTACTTTTCCGAGCTGGAAGCTGGCAGCGGCCATCAGATTTACCAACAAGTTGTTGCACCCTCTCTCAATGACTTTGTTTCAAAAAGTTTCGAGAAAGCCTGCCTGTTCTATCTCCGCCACTTAAATAAAAGTAACCGCTTGCCATTCACCTTTGTACGGGCAGGTCGCTGGTGGCACAAAAATCAGGAAATTGATTTGCTGGCCTTTGACCTGGATCGACAACACTGGTTGTTGGGAGAATGCAAGTATCGTAATCAACCGATGACATTGTCCAATTTTCTCCAGTTGCAGCAGAAGGGAAGTTCCGCTACTGCTGGAAAAGCTGTCAGTTCCGAAAATGTTTACTACTACCTCTTCTCAAAAAACGGTTTTTCTGAAGACCTGATCCGCATGTCACAGAACACCCCACACCTGCATCTAATAGACCTGCCCCAACTTCTCAATCATTCACCGGCACCCTGAAAGACAGGGGCCAGATAAAGGGGCCGGTTCCCCGGCACCAGAGTCAGAGTTGCCGCCAACGGTTCATCCGGCGCCACCGCTGCCTCCCCCACCACTTCAGGCAAGCGGACTGCCGGAATCCCCTGGTGGATGCCACCTGCTTCTCCGCTGACAAAATCCTCCAATGCTTTCACATCTTCAAAGGCGTACCATTCTTTTATGGAGCGACCATCACCCGACACCACCGCCAGCTCCAGGGGAACACCCTGAAAGTAGGTGCCCTGCCAGATAAGGGCGCCTTTTTCAGCTGTCCCGTCACTGCTGGCAATACTTGCGTTAACTGCAGGGCTGCCCATGGTTCCGGCCATCGCTCCCGGCGTTTCACGGGTAAGGGGATGGCCTCCAAGAGTGATATGCCCTTCCTCTGGAAGCACCACCGTCACCCGGGTCAGCCCTGGCAGCTCAAAGGTTTCCATCACATGCTGGCGCACATCGTTGGGACGCTGCCGGGCGAAGGTTTCCATCACATTGTAGCCCACGCCACCAAAGCCCCAGCGCTGGCGGTGTTCCGCCATTTCAGGCATGATGACTGCCTGCATTTCCGCCAGCATCTCCAGCGTCCGCCGGGGATGAAAGGTGGTGTTCAGGTGGTGGGCAAAGGTGTTGATGAAGTCCTGACGAAAACCTTCATTTTCCAGGAGCTTACGGAACATCACCGTGCTCCATTCCGGATTGCTCCATTCTTCATGACCTTCCAGCCCCATGGCATAGGCCAGGGTGTTGTGGGTGTAAGCCTGAAGGCCGCCGGCAAAGCCAAAACCGTGATCGGTGTCGTAAAGCATCCACCGCCATCGCCCATCGTGACCAACGGGAAGATGGCCTTGATCGGCTCCATCAACCTGATTGGCTTCAGTAGCTTCAGTTGCTTCAGTTGCTTCACCATCACTGGCACCAATGGGTTCAGTGCGTTTCCGCCAGATGCGCACATTCTGAAGGGGCCAGTCGGTATTTCGAAAGAAAATCTGACTGATATAGTAGTCTCGGAAGTTTTCCAGATCCATGCGGGCCGCCACATGGGCCATGTTGGCATCACGGGTCATGTCTTCATTGCGAATAAACTGGCGCAGGGCCAAAAAAGCCACCCGGTCACCGGCACGGCCTTCATCCACCTGGGCGCCGTCGCCCAGAATCACCACATCCTCTTGCGCCACGCCGTAATGACTCTCAATGAAATTGGCGTCAAAGCGTTCCCGCAGGTTGATAATGCCCCAGTACTCCCCATTGACAAAGTGAACCACCGGCCGGTAGGCCTGGGTGTCCAGGTTCAGGTGTGCCACCAACCGCTGCATGTAGGGATCCCGCAGGTAGGTGCGGTAAAAGTCGTTGCCTGCATTGCGCAGCAGCAGCCGGTTGAAGTCGGTGATGAACCGGTTGGCATCTCCCTGGGCAGTGAGGCCGGGAAACACGGGATACACAATGCGGTTGTTTTCATGATAGTCGTGCCGGGGGTACAGCCGCAGGGGTTTTTGGGGGTAGCTGCGTCCCCACCCCCCATGAATGCGGATGCCCATGTCCTGGGCAAAGCCCAGCGTGCCGTCGGTTTCATAGAAGGCCACGTGGGCAGGCTGCTCCCACTCATGACCCCGCTGGGTGTAGTTGGCGGGGGTATCACCGTCGGGAACCGCCTCAGGGCGGGCTTCCTGCCAGGTCTCATAGTGACTGCCCGCCACGTAAATTCCCCTGTTCACATCAAAAAGGTGGGCCGGGTCTGTGACCACGGACACCACCGGCAAAGAGTAGCGTTCCCACCCGGTTGGGTCTACCCAGTAGGTATGGGTGACCACGGGGCTGCGCCGACCATCTTCAGTGACCGCCACGGCCCGCACCACCTGCCCGGTGAAGTGTTCTTCCGGCACCGGTCGTGGCTGGGGAATGAACTGGGTGTTGATGCCTGCCAGATAAACCCCCTCCGCCGGCAGCCCTTCGCTGCCGGAAATGGCTGCTTTCGGCTGATCAACAGGCGCCTCCCTCAAGATCTCACTGGTTCGCTCACCGGTTATTTCGCCGGTTTGCTGACTGGTGCTTTCGCTGGCATATTCGCCGGTTTGCTGACTGGTGTTTTCGCTGGCATATTCGCCGGTGTTTTCATGGGCATTTCTGATATGTATGCCCTTTTCACTGTACAGATGGGTTCGGGTAACCAGCGTGAGGGTTTCTCCGAAGGGATACTCCTGCCGCACCTGAAAGATGCTGCCCCCCGTATTTTCCGGGTCAGGCACCGAGCCATCCAGGGTATAGTACAGCTTCACCCCTGGCTGGGAAGGGCTGAGATTCAGTTGAAAGGCTGCTTCATAAAACCCGCCCTGGTGGGAAAACACCGGAGGATCCAGGATGGTCATGTAGGAAACCCCCGCCTCGTTGCTGCTGCCAGGGGTGCTTTCCTGAAAAAGCTGCCAGTCTTCACCACCGTCGGTGCGCCGTCCCCAGGAAACGTCCCGGAGCATGGCCGCTGCCGGTGCCTGGTCAATAATCCGCACCCCGTCGGGAGCAGTTAGGGTCAGGGTTTCCCCTGATGCGCCGATGCGAAAGTTGGTGTGCAGCTGCCCCAGCGGGCTCACCTGATCTTTGCCGGAAGCCCAGATAAGTAAATACTCCCCGGGCTGGATTTCCCCCTGGGGAAACTCCCATTTCATGAGATGCAGCGAATCATCGGAAAGGTAAAAGCCGGTGAGATCCAGGGGCTGGCGACCAGTGTAGTAAAGCTCAATCCAGTCGGCGTAATCGCCATCCTCATCCCGCAGCACTGATCCGTTGGAGGCCATCACTTCATTGATGAACAGATGCCCCTGCACTCCGTCCCGTTCTGTCAGCAGCACCAGGCTAACCAGCAGCAAAGCCGCCAGCCCCAGGGCAACGGCAAGGGGAAGGGCCCGTTTTTTCCGATAAATCCGATACATTTGTTCTTCCAGTATGGTGAGCAGCAGCCGCCCCTTGTGGCGCCAATGCTGCTTTTCTTTGGAAACTGTTTCTTTCATTGATGCCTCTCCCTTACAGTGTGTTTTCCACCCTGTCTTTCTTTGTTTACCTTATTTGAAAGCGGTACGACGATGCCGGTAACGTCCAAGCCAGTAGCATAGGATGCCCGCGAGGGCTCCTGCCGTGTCCAGCACCACATCCGACACCTGCCCGCCACGCCCCGGCACATACAGCTGGTGCACCTCATCACTCACCGCATAGAGAAAGCAGATGAGGAGTGCCACCAGCGGCTGTGAAAGATGCCGATGCTTCCAACGATTCCAGGGATGCCTGGCATCTTCATTTCTGCCGGTGTACTGGGGGTCGCTGTGATGAAGGGCATTGCTCACCAGCAGCCCCAACACCATGTAGGCGAAGAAATGACCGCTTTTTCGAACAAACCGGTTCAGCTGCCAGGTCTCCATTCTCTCCACCAACCAGGGAAAGACCTGTTGCAGCACTGTCATCAATCGCTGGGTGATCCCGGTGCTCAATGCATTGGAGTCCACCGCCGGCTGAGCCGACAGGTAAAAAATAAGGGCCATCCAGGAGATGACCAAAGCCCATGAAATCACCGCCCGCCAGGGGACATTGGACATGTTCCGTTGTTTGATCATATTTTTCGCTCACTTTTCCATGTGTGAGATTGGTTTTTTATTTCATGCTCTTCCTTGTTTTTCCCTTCATTTTCATTTTCATAGTCATCTTCATCTTTATATTTATCCATCTTGTCACCTTTTTCGTAAATCACAATACCCACCCGGCGAATGTGTTCTTTCAACGCCTCATGTTGAAGATGATCCCAAATCGACAAATCCACCCGATATGGAAGATTCAGTTCCTCCATTTCCACTTTCAGCCGCAGCAGTAAGTCGAAATCCAGCAAAGGCCCTTCAATGGTCAAATCGATATCAGACCCCTGGTGGAAAGTGCCCATGGCCCTTGAGCCATAAAGAATGACACGACAAACTGCCCCTTCCTTTTGGAAGAGACGCCTCATCTGTCGAATCACTTGTTCATCAAGTCCGTAGGGCATGGGGCTCATCCTTCATTGTCTAGCTTAACACTGCCTGATTCGTGGGTTGTTGCTTTTTCTCTGATGGCCAGGATATTCATTTTATCCTGAAGTTGCTGGAACTGAATGGCATATGCACTGGTGATCTGGCGAATGATTTCGTCGGCAGTGGCTTCATCGTAGGTGTGACTTGACAAATTACGGCTTTGAATCATCTCCATCCACACCTGTCCATTCTCAATGAGTTTCAGTCCATAAGCCTCTCGAGTGGCATCTCTGGACCCAAAAATATCAACCGTTCCTCTGGCCTGCAAAAAATCTTTCAACGTTTTCCAGGCCAACTCATGGGTAAATTCAAAGGCTTGAATCAGTCCCTGTTTTTCAAGATGGCTTAAAGGCCGCTGCTGATGCAGCCGGACGCCTTCTTCCAGCTGCTTCAACGCTTTCTGAAAGCTATGCAGCCGTTGGACCCACCGAATATCCTGCTGTGACATGGCTTATCCACTCCCCCCTTGGTTCTCCCTGTGATGCCTGGTTACTACCGACTATTGTACCATATTTTCCCCTTTCCTGATTTTCTTTCCACTAACCACTTTCCACTTTCCACTTTCTACCTTCCACTTTCCACTTTCCACTTTCTACCTTCCACTTTCCACCTTCCACACGCCTTCGCCTCTCAGCACCCTTCTTTTTGCCTCAATTCATCTGCCAGCCTTGAAAATGCCACTGGTTTGCGGTAAAGTAGCCATAGAGTTTCATTCTGAAAGGGGGTTGCCACCCTTGGATCAGCGCACCCTAAAACCCATCACCGAAACCAAATACCTTTCTGTGGAGAACGCCTGGCGCTACCGGGCCATCATGCGCTTTTTCTACATTTCTGTCCAACAATATCGCCTGTGGCTTCACAAAGAAGATGTCTTCGAGCACCTGCGTCGGGAAGCCGCTTTTCAGGACTACACCCTGGAGCTGTGCCTTCAAGACCTGGAAGCCCTGCGGGAATGGCGGAACCTCAACGCCGTGCAGGACACTGCCAAGGTCAGCACCTACCAGCAGTTTGTCAATAAACAGTACCGGTACCAAATGACCGAATATGCCATCGAAATTGAACGAATGACCCTGCGCCTGGAAAACCTCTTTATCGAAGGCAGCTCCCTTGACCCCACCCTGCTGGAACGGATCAAGGAAGCCCTGCGGCGTCTGCCTGAGATGCTCACCAGCGACACCAACGTACTGGGCGGCTGGTGGCAGCAACTGAGCCATGATTTTCAACGGCTGAACCAGGATTACCAGGACTACCTGCGAGACTGGTCAAGCGCCCGGGCAGAAGAGCTGATGAAAACCAAGAGCTTCCTCTTATACAAAGAAAAGCTGGTGGACTACCTGCGCCATTTTATCAAGGAACTGCAGCACCACTCCCAAGAGATCGAAGGCCTGCTGCGCCAGGTCACCCCCGAGATGCAGGCTACCCTGTGGCAGCGTCTTACCCATTATGAAATGAGTATTCCCCGGGTGGATGCAGAGCAGCTGCGAGCCGAAGATGTGTACACCAACCTTCAGGGCAAATACCAGAGCCTCCACCGTTTTTTTCAGGGCAGTGCCGCCCGGGAAAGCGAAGTGGAGACCATTCTTACCATGACCAACGAAATTATTCGCCGCATCACCCGTTATGCCGCCGGCATTCTTGAAATGAGCAGCCAGTACACCAGCCGCCGGGAAGAATACCGGAAGATCGCCACCCTCTTTCAGCAACAGCCCACCCTTGATGCCGCCCATCAGCTGGCCTCTCAAGTGTTTGGCCTGGGAGGCTATCGGCATTTTGCCGGAGATTTGGTGCGGGAGACAGAAAGCATCCATCGCTCTGTTTACGAAGAACCGCCCCTCTTTCACCGCCTTACCCCCCGGGTGCGCCAGTACCGGGAAAAAATGCTGAAAACCGCCATCCCTGACCGCCAGGCAGAACAGCAAGCCATGCGAGAGCAGGTGTTGGCCCAGCGCCGCCAGGAACAGGCTGTGCTGATGAACTGCCTGCAGCAGGGAGAAATCGCCTTTGAGACTTTGGGAGTCATTGACCCCAGCGTCCGCCGCAGTCTGCTCACGTGGCTCTCCCGTGGCCTTCAGGAGCAGGGGGGCATTGCCATTACCGAGCACGGGCTGAAGTTTCGCCTGGCCAACCCGGGAGAAACCCGGCGGTGCCGCCTGGAATCATCTGACGGCAGCCTGGAGATGCCCGCCTATGTGCTGGACTTTAATGTGACTGCTGAAGATACAAGGATGGGCTGATCTCAGTGCCCTTACCCGCCAACCCCGTCATCTGTCATGCACCATCAGACAGCCAACAGCCCTTTGCTCCACCTGATCCATCCGACCCCTGACCCACCCGCCTTTTCGTCATTTCAGCCAAAGGAGCCCGCCCATGGAAGAAATTCGCACCCTCTTGAACCGCCGCTGGGTTCGCAAAAAAGAAGACCCTGACCTGTATTTCACCCTGAAAGACCGGTACCTCACCTACCGGGACTTCTTTCGGGAAAAGCTGGGGTACAGCGTGATCATTAATCCCCTGCTGATCAAAGTGGAAAAAGTGCCGGGAAAAAGCCACCCCTGGATGGGCATCGACACCTTCGACAGCCCTTTTTGCTATGTCCTTCTCTGTTACACCCTCATGTTTCTGGAAACCCTGGAGCCAGAGGAACAGTTTGTGCTTTCCCAGGTCACTGACTACCTGCGGGGCAACACCGCCCAGGAAGAATCCCCGGAACCCCTGGACTGGACCCAGTACTCCCAGCGCCGGGCCCTCATCAAAGTCCTGCATTTTTTACAGGAAGAAGGCATGATTCTGACCAGCGATGGTGACGATTCCCTTTTTGCCGCTTCAGAAGCCTCCCAGGAAGTCCTGTATGAAAACACCGGCACCTCCAAGTACTTTCTCCGCCGATTCCCCTTTGATATCCCCCCCCTGAAAACCCTGGAAGACTTTCAGCAGCTGGAATGGCAGGGCAGCGAAGCCGACCGGGGACTGATCCGCCGCCACCGGGTGTACCGCCGACTGGTCATGGAACCCGTGGTGTATCAGGAATCCGACGACGACCCGGATTTTCTCTACATCAAGAACCAGCGCAGCGTCATTCAGAATGACCTGGAAAAACACCTGCAGGCCAGCCTTCACCTCCATAAAAACACCGCCATGGTCCTTTTCCCGGAGCAAAGCAGTCTGAAAGACAGCTTTCCCAACCGAAAAAACCTGAGCGACATCATTCTCCAGCTGGGAAGCGAAGTACGCCGCCAACTGGCCGACAGCACCCTTACCCCCAACCAACGGGATGAGATTCACCTTTCCCGGGGCCAGTGGGAAGACCTGCTCATGGCCATCACCACCCGCTATGCCGGCGGCTGGAGCAAAGCCTACCGGGAAGCCACCCAGCGCCAGCTGTCCACCGAAGTGCTGGCCATGATGACTGGCTTCGGCATGGCCACCACCGGTCACCTGAAAGAAGAGGTGATCCTGCTGCCTGCCCTGGGAAAAATGACGGGAGAATACCCGGCAGATTACCTGCCTCCCACCGCCACTGAACCCAACACCGAACCCGCCACGGCAGAAGCCGGCGAAACCGAGGAAACACCCCCTTCAGGGAAAGCTGCCCAGGCCTAAAGCCACCCACAGGAACACCCCTTGATGGGCTCCATGGCCCCTCCATCATCTGAAACCCGGAAAGGAACCTGGCCATGTCCACACCCCTTCATTCCACTGGCACTCCAGGAAACCCCGTCAAAACCCCTGCCCCCGAATCCTGGCTGATTCACCGGGCAGGTGTCATCAACTTCTGGTACTACGATGAAGAAACCTTTCACTTTGAAAACGGCCGCCTGCTGCTGCGGGGAGCCAATGGTTCCGGTAAATCCGTCACCATGCAAAGCCTGGTACCCCTCCTCTTCGATGGCAACAAAAGCCCCGAAAGACTGGACCCCTTTGGTTCCAAAGCCCGGCGCATGGAAAGCTACCTGCTCAGCGACGGCCTTGATCTGGAAGAACGCACCGGCTACCTTTTTCTGGAGTTCACCAAGCCCGCCGCAGGTCGGTACCTCACTTTGGGCATGGGCATGCGGGCCCGGCGCAACGCCCCCCTGCAAACCTGGTATTTTTTGGTGCTGGACAACCGCCGCCTGGGGTCCGGCCACGACCTCTCCCTTTACAAAGACCTGGGAGATAAAATTCCCCTGACCCAAAAGGAACTGGAAAACCGCCTGGGGTCCGGCAACCTGCTCTTCACCCGCCAACGGGACTACAAAGCCGCCGTCAATGAACATCTTTTTGGCTACAAAGACCTGAGCGATTTTGATGAGCTCATTGAGTTGCTGATTCAGATTCGCAGCCCCAAGCTGTCCAAAGAGTTCAAGCCCACCACCATGTACGAAATCATGCAAAACTCTTTGGTGACCCTCACCGACGAAGACCTGCGCCCCATGTCAGAGGCCATTGAAAACATGGATGAAATTCAGTTGAAAATCGACGCCCTGAAAGCCTCCCACAAGGCCCTGGGCCGCATTCAGCACCACTACGACAAATACAACCAACACCTGCTGGCTGCCAAGGCCCAGCGTTTTTTGAAAGCCCTGGAGGAAGAAAACCACAACCAACAGCACCACCAACAGCTGGAAAAGCAGCGCCGGGAAAATGAAAGCCGCCAGGAAACCCTCCACCACCAACAGCAGGAAAACCGGCACCAGCAAGACTCACAGGAACAACTGCTGGCCAGTCTGCAAGACCACGACTTGAACCGCCTCAGCCAGGAAAACACCACCCTCACCACCCACATCACCGAAAAGCAGGGGCAGTTACAGCAGAAAGAAGCCCGCCTGGAAGAAACCAAAAGCCAAGAACACCAGCTGACAGCCCAGCAGCGCCGGGAAGAAAACGCTCTTTACCAGGGGAAAAAAGCCATTGCCGAAAGCCTGGAAAACTTGGCCTCCCTTGAAGACGACACCGCCTTCGACGAGCACGCCTTTTTCGCCGCCGACTACGAAAAGCAAACCCCCGCCCCTTACCAGGCAACAAGTGGAGACCCGGACACCGACGCAAAGGGAGAAGCCGACCCCGCTACAGACACAGCCGTCGACCAAACCTTCCAGCACCACCGGCAGGCCATTGGCCGATACACCAAGCAGGTGAAAGAAGGATTCACCCTGCTGCAACAGCAAGATCAGGCCACCACCGCCTATGAGGCATCTCTGGCCGAAGCCGAGGCCGCCACCCGCCGCCGGGAACAGCAAGACCGGGAGGTCAGCGCCACCGAAGGCCAAATGAACCAGGTGAAAGAAGAGTTTGCTGAAGCTGTCTTTACCTGGCACGGTCAGTTGAAGGGGCTGACTATGGAACGTTCTGTCCTGCATCTGGTCACCGAACGGGCTTTTCAATATGGGGAGCCCCACCGTTTCGATCAGATTCTGGAGCCTGCCCGCCTGGCCTTTCAGGCCGCTCACGGTCAGGGGGTAACAGAAAAAAGCCTGTTGCAGAGCCGCCATACCCAGCACCAGCAGCAGCTTCAGGAAGCCCTGGAAACCCTGAAGGCCCTGAAAGCCCAAAAGGAACCAACCCCCACCCGCACCGCCGCAGTCACCGCCAATCGGCAGCGCCTCACCCAGCAGCAGATTCCCCACCAGCCCCTGTACCGGGTACTGGATTTCGACCCCCAGTTCCCTGAAGACCTGCGGGGTTCACTGGAAGAAGCCCTGGATTCCCTGGGCCTGCTGGACGCCCTGGTGGTAGACCCCCAGCATCGGGAAACCGTGCTGGCCATGGATCCCGGCCACAGCGACCGGTACCTTTTTGCCCAGCCTGCCCTGCTGAGCCATAATCTCAGCGCCTGCCTCACCCCCGATACCCAGGCCCCTGCCCCCCATTTGGTGCAGGAAATTCTTCAGAGTATTTTGCTGGACCCGGAAGACCACCGCTTTCACCTTTCACCGGAAACAGGGCTTTATGGCACCGGTCCCCTGGTGGGCAAAACCAGCCGCACCGCCCCTTCCCGTTTCATTGGAGCAGCTTCCCGCCGCCGCTACCTACAGGAGCAGATCGACGCCCAGGCCCAAGTAGTTCACACCCTGCGGGAAGAAGAAGTTCAGCTTAAAAATCAACTGGCTGCCATGGAAGACCACCTCTCCCTCATGAAGGAAGAATGGGGCCAGTTTCCCACCGACGACAACCTGGCCGTGGCCCATGAAGACCGAATCACCGCCCGCCGCCGGCAACAAGACCTGGCAGAGCAGGAACAACGGCTGAAAACCGTCTCTGAAAGCCATTACCAAAAACTGAAAACCCTGCAGGCTCAGGTGAGCCAAAGTCTCAGCCGCCTTTCCCTTCCCCGCACCACACAGGCCTACGAAACCGCCCTGGAGGCCATGGAAGCCTACCGGCAGCACTTCGATGCCCTCACCCGCCACCACCTGCAGTGCCGCCATCACCGGCAACAGCTGCACCTGCTGGCCCGGCAGCTGGAAGACTGCCGCAACCGACAGGATGACCTGCGAGACGACCTCTTTCAGCTGGAAAAACAGCTGCGGCAACATCAGGAACGCCGCCAGGCCATTGAAGCCCAGTTGGCCACCGCTGACTTCCAGGCCATACACCAGCAGCTCACCGCCTGCCGGGAGGCCTTGAAAACCCTCCCCCAGGAGTACCAGCGTCTCAGTGACGACCTGGCCGCTGCCAAAGCCACCGGCCACCAGCTGCACCAAGAACTGGAAACCCTGTTGAGCCGTCAGCACACCTTCACCCGGCGGCGCCAGCTGTATGAAACCGCCTTCGCAGCCGAATGGCGCCTGGGGTATGTGGATACACCTGAGACCACCGAGGAATCTGGCTCACCCGAAGTCCCCCACGAACCCCTGGCCGCTGACAGCCCTGACCCCGAGGCAGGCACCAACATGGCAGCCACCGCCAAACACCTGCTTCAGATGTGGAGCAATGTGCTGGAAGAAGGCAAAACCGTCTTCAGCCGCCGGGAGTCTGTCACCGCTGCTCTGCTGAAAGAACAGGGAGAGCTGGCAGAATATCACCTGCAGGGGTCCCTGCTGTTCCAGCAGGAAGACCCCAGGGAGGAGCAGGAGCAGGTGCTGTCAGAAGAAGAACGGAGTTTTCTGGAGCGCATCGACCTGACAGCCCGGGTGCAAGGACGCACCATTCATTTTTACCAGCTTTCCCAGTGGATACAGGCGCAAATGAAAGAGCAGGCCCAGTTGCTCAGCGAGCAGGACCGGGAGCTTTTTGAGGAAATTCTCATCAAGTCTGTCAGCCGAAAAATCAACGCCAAGATCTACCACAGCGAAGGCTGGGTGAAAAAAATCGACACGCTGATGAGCCACATGGACACCTCCATGGGCCTCACCTTTCATCTGAAATGGGTCACCCGCCAGGCCGAAACCGAAGACCAGCTGAGTACCCGGGAGCTGGTGGACCTGCTTCGGGGAGACCAGAGCCTGCTGACCCGGGAACAGAAAGACCGCCTCATTCGCCACTTCCGGTCTAAAATCAGAGAGGCCAAGGTGCGGTCTGAGGAAAAAGGAGACCCCCGGGGCTTCCTCTCCCTGATGCGGGAAGTGCTGGACTATCGAAAGTGGTTTGAATTTCAGCTGAGCTACACCAAAAAAGGGGAAAAACGGAAAGAACTCACCAACAACGCCTTTTTCACCTTCAGCGGCGGCGAAAAAGCCATGGCCATGTACGTGCCCCTCTTTTCTGCCGTTTACGCCAAATACCAGGGAGGCGCCATCGACTGCCCCAAGGTGATTTCACTGGACGAAGCCTTTGCCGGAGTGGATGAAAAGAACATCCGCGATATGTTCCGCCTGCTGGTGCAGGAGCTGGAGCTCAGCTTCATTGCCAACTCTCAGGTGCTTTACGGCGACTACGACACCGTTCCCCAGCTGGCTGTGTATGAGCTGATCCGCCCGGAAAACGTCACCTTTGTCACTACCCTTCGCTACCGCTGGAACGGCCACCAGCGCCTGTTGGTGCAACCTGAGGCAGCAGCGGCCAATGCACCCACATGAATCATCAAAGGAGGCACCGCCCATGAATCAGGCCTGCAGTGATTATCTGAAAAGCCGCCGGGAAACCCGGCGCATCATGGAAGGGCTGGCCCAGCGGTACCAGTCTCTGGGAACCGTTGGAGGGCGCTTTGTATTGACCAACCCCACCCCCGAAGAGCGGGAGTTTCTTCAGGGCCTCCTAAAAAAGGACATGTCTCGTCAGGCAAGCCTGTCTATTTCCCTGAAAGCCTTTGAAAAAGCCTTCCAGACCACCCGGTTTCAGGGGATGGATCTGGAAGGCTTATTGGCCTGCTACTTTGACGGCCCCCTGGTTTCCCGACAACAGCAGCAGGAAGCCGCCGCCACTGCCCAAGCCCAGTTTTTCAGCGAAGTCACCGCTGCTTTTCGCCAGCCCCTGCTGGCCCAATGGCTGACAACTGCCCTGGACAACCCTGCCGGCGGTACTGCCAAATGGCTGCGCAGCCTGTACCACCAAAACGCCTCCCGACTGCGCCAACTGCTGACCCATTTGGATGCCCTGGTAGCCCACTGCCATGCCCACCCCCAGGGCGTAGTGCTCCCCGTAGCTGCCGCCGCAGTTACCAAAGACCCCCACGCCCTCGACCCTGGCACTTACCTGCGCCGGGCATTCCTTTACTATCTCAGCTTTCGTGAAAACCTCCCCTATCCCCAGTCGGCAGAAGCTGAGTCCCTGCTGCTGGAACAGGGGAACATTCTCACCGACATCGGCAACCGCACGGTGCTCACCTATGGGTTGGAAGGAATTAATGCCCAGGGAGCCTCCCTGGGGTGGCAGGCTTTCCACCAGCGACAGGAGCCCCTGGTGCTCACTCGTCAGAACCTGACCCAAATGGCCCATATCACCGCCCCTCATCACCAGGTTTTCTGCGCTGAGAACCCGGCGGTTTTTCATGCTTTCACCCAGGCCCACCCCCAGGCCGCCGCCCTGTGCACCAGCGGCCAAATCAACTGGGTGGTTTACCTGCTGTTGGACCGCCTCACTGCCGATGGCATCACCCTCCGCTATTCCGGCGACTTCGACCCGGAAGGCCTGCTCATCGCCCAGCGCCTGCTCAACCGGTATCCCACCCTGCAGCTGGTGGGCTACACTGCCGAAAACTACCACCTGGCCCGCTCCCGGCAAACCATTTCTCCCAAGCGATTAAACCAGCTGGAACAGCTTCGTCACCCTGAGCTGGTGGCCATGGGACAACTGCTGGCCACCCACCGACAGGCCGGGTATCAGGAATATCTGTTGCCTCAGCTGCTGATGCGATGAAAAAAATCCGAATTGTCAAAAGGATTTTAACTGTTTTTGTCGAATGGTTCGTATGCAGACGTTGACATCACCATGAACCCACGACAGGAGGACCGGCGTCCATGATTGCACCCAGGTTGACAGCTATGTTTGCATCAAGGCTTACGCGACAAATGCCACACCACCCATCCACCGACAGTCGAAATACCACAGTACCCTCCCATTGGAACACTTCACTGTCCACACTGCCACCTTTTTCAATGTCTTTATCGCGCTTCCTGACAGCAGCACCTGTTTTCAGGGACCTGCGGATTATTGCCGGCTTCGCCTTCTGCCTCTTTCTTACCTTTTTCACATTCGTCACTTCCGCATCTTGTTTTGAATTCTTTGAACTTCCTTCCAGCATGCCTCCTTTTTTCAGTTATGCCCATGAAAATCCCCACTTCTCTGTTACTGAAGCAGTTTATGGGCCAACTGAGATCCCACAAAGACAATTTCCCCCCTTCCGTCTTACTTCCCATGAGCTGGCTTTTTCTGGCGGTGACGGCACCAGTGAGCGCCCCTACCTCATCGCCACCCCGGAAGATCTCTCTCAGATTCGACTGGTCATTGCAGCCGCCGAAGATGAATCCCTGGAACTCCAACAAAATCTTCATTTCCGCCAGACTGCCCCCATCGATCTGGGCCAGTCTCCCTGGAATGAAGGAGTCGGCTGGGAACCCATCGGCAACAGCGCCTTCCCTTTTCGGGGTCACTATGATGGCGCCCATTACCCCATCACCGGCCTCACCATTCAACAGCCCATTCACAGCGGTGCAGGAACCAGCCACGTCGGCCTTTTTGGCGTCATGACCGGCGGCAGCCTGAAGCGCCTTCATTTGGAAAATGCCACCGTTCAAGGGTACGACCAGGTGGGAGCACTGCTGGGCAAGGGCACTGGAGTTGAAGTGATTCAGGTGAGGGTCAGCGGCTCTGTGACAGGCCGGCGAAATGTGGGTGGGTTGGCCGGCCAGTTGATCGATGGTGAGATACAAAATTCTACTGCTTCCGTCACCTTTGCTGGCGAGCGGAGCGCAGGCGGCTTAGTCGGTCTAGTTTCCAACACGCACCTTTCACAGTGCAGCACCTTCGTCACCGGTGAAGCCATCCATGTACTGGGAGGCATTGCAGGTCACGCTGAAGCAAACACAAGCATCATGGATTCATTTTGCCGTGGCACGCTGAGGGGTAGCAGCCGCTGGATAGGCGGTGCCGTCGGCTTTCTGGAAAACAGCCATGTAAACAGCAGTTATGTGGTGGTTCACCTCCCACCTTCCACCGATATCCTTGCTGATAACCCCACATTTCGTGGTTTTGTTGGTCATAAGGGTGGCGCTTCCAGTGTCATCAGCAGTTTTTATGATCAGCCCTTTTCTGGTCGCAGCCTGTACCTTAATGAGCTTGGAACAGGAAGAACCACCACCCAAATGAAGCGTATTGCCACTTTTACCACTGCTCTCACTTCCAATGGAATGCCCTCCTGGAACTTTGAATCTGTGTGGGGATTGGATTCTCTGATCAATGACGGCTATCCTTATTTAAAGGCACTTGAGGCGATTCCTTTGCCTGAACCACCTCCAGAACCAGCACCTGAGCCAGAGCCTGTACCTGATCCAGAGCCTGAGCCAGTACCTGATCCAGAGCCTGAGCCAGTACCTGAGCCTGATCCAGATGAAGGTGAAGATCCTGAACCTGATCCACCTGCGCCAGATCCAAGTCACCCGGAACCCGACCCAGGTCAACCAGATGATGACACCAGGCCCAGCCCCACTCCTGAGCCTGATCCTGATGTCCAGCCAAACCCGGATGACAGCGGAACTCCGCCGGAAAAACCCAACGACTCCAACGACAGGGATGATAGCAGCGATCACCCTGGCAACACAGGCCGCGGCTCCCGCACATCCAAAGGTACCCGCCATCAGGAAAAGGCTGATGAAATCCTCTCACTTGAGACGACCGAACCCACTCCACTGGTTTTCAGCTCCCTCTCATCAACGGAAAGGAGAGTACTGGCCCTTCAGTCCTTCCAGTCTCCTTCTCCCATGCTGGCGCTGATGACCAATGCCCTTCTTGCGGTCGAGGAACTAAAGGAGTATTGGCTGAATTCCTTTATGCAGGCGCACTTCAGTGGAGAGAAGCACTAATCAGCATTATAAGCGTTAAAAAAACAGCCTGACATCCCTCTTGTGGATTCAGGCTGTTTTCTGTCATTATGATCCTCATCTATTAATTTGCAAAAGCCATGCCAGAAGATTCAACTGACGAATGCCACTGTGATCGCTGCCGCTTCCAATTTCATCAAGGGTAAGTAAGAACTTGGGATAGTTGTCATCGATTTTTTCAAGGGGTTCTAACTCGCGGCGTAGTGTGCTTTCATCTAAAACAGATGCGGCTACCTGATAGTACATTCTACCTTCAGGCCCGGAAGCCACAAAATCCACTTCCTGCTGCGCCAACTTCCCGATGTTCACACGGTACCCCCGACGACGGAGTTCAAGATACACCACATTCTCGATCAGATGTCCAATATCCGGCGACCCCTGAGATAGTAAAATCTGGCGCATTCCGGTATCAACGATATAGTATTTGCCAAGAGTTTTTAGGTGCTGCCTTCCCTTGATGTCGTAGCGATCCACACGATAAAAAATGAAGCTGTCGGTCAACGCACGGACATAATTGTCTACCGTATTGACTGATATTTTTCGTCCACCGGAAGATAAGGTGTCTGCAATTTTCTTGATAGAGACTGGGCTGCCAATCCCGCTGGCCAGGGTTTTGATAACGCTTTCCAGCACAGAAACATCCCTGATCCCCTCCCGTTGTGCCACATCTTTAATCAAAATCGTGTTATAGATGCCTTCCATGTAAGGAGTGATCATGGCCACGCTTCGTTCCAACAAAGCGACATGAGGGAAAGAACCCAGATGTAGATAGTCGTTAAACTTTTCCGGCAACGTCTTTTCAGATTCTGAAACAGCTTGGCTGTATTCCCTGAACGATAGTGGCAACATATCAATGGTGATGTAACGGCCAGAGAGCAGCGTTGCCAGTTCTCCAGAAAGCATATAGGCATTGGAGCCGGTTATATACAGATCTACTTTTTCTTGAATAAAGAGACTGTCGACGGCTTTTTCAAAAGACTCGCAGTTCTGAACTTCGTCGATGAAAACGTAGGTGAACTGGTTTTCGCAAAGCCGGTCTTTCACATAGCGATAAAGCGCTTTATAATTCAGCAGTTCTTCATACATCATATCTTCCAAGTTGATCGAAATGATTTGCTCATCGGTTACACCGCTATTTTTAAGGTAATCCTGATAAAGGGATAGCAACGTGGATTTACCGCAACGGCGGACGCCAGTAACTACTTTAATGATTTTTTGATTTCGATGGGCAATTAGTTGGTTCAAATACGCTGTTCTTGGGATCACAGGAACACCCCCTTTTTTTCTTTATAATAGCATAACCACCTTAATTGTGAAAGTTTTTTTTGATATCAACAATAAGTATATTTTTTTAGTTCTTTTTCTAAAAAGCAGACCTTGTATTTTCGATGATTTAGGGATGGAATAACTTTCCTTGAAACGCTGCCATGCAACAGATTATCTTTACAAATCATTATATATTTGATACGTTATACCGTGACAACACTATAACGAGAAAAGCAAATCCACCCCTACGTATCTTTGCAGGCTCGCTTCAGCGGGAAGATACACTACCCACCCTTATAAGCGTAAAAAACAGCCTGAAATCCCTCTTGTGGATTCAGGCTGTTTTCTATCATTTTGTTTTCATTTCAAAGATGGTTGATTCCCAATGGATTTTCACAGTACTGCTTTTTTTCTAATGGATATTTCCAAGTCAAGTCCATTCAAGATCTTAAGGAAGTTATCCAGCTTAGGAACATGTTTCTCATTTTCAAATCTGGAGATTACCTGTTGACTAACCCCTACTTTTCTTGCCAACTCTTTCTGCGTCATCCCACTTGCCTGCCGTGCTTTTTTGACTTGATCAATAAGGAAATATTCTTCTTTGATTTTATGATATTCCCTCTCGAACTCCGAATCCTGTCGCATTTTGTCCCCGATAACTCTTTTAGCATTTATTTGTTTAAATGGCATTGAAATCACCTCAACTCTTTATCTACTCTATCCTATAAAATTTCTTTAGCTCTTGCTTTCGCCTTATTCAAGTCAATCATTTCAGCTTTATTTTTTTGTTTTTTACAAGCATGCAGTAAGTAAATGTGATCCTCATCTATTAATATGTACATGATCCTATTATGACGCTGAAATTTTATTTCCCACAATTTCCCTTCAAGCTGCCTCGTATTAATAGAGCTCATGAAGTCTATGCCTTTTGCTTCCAGCTGTTCAATTATGTAGTATCCTTCGGCACTTTCATTTTTAGGAAGATCATCCAGAAATTATCTGATTAAGTCTTTCTCGCCATTCGTATGATACGTATAGACCTTCATCTTAGGTGGGTCCTTCCTGTCATCATATTGGGTGTATATTTAGTGTACATCATATTTGATGTGCTGTCAATTCTATACATCGCTATACATCGCAGGTATTGAGCCACTTTCTATAAATTCAATTGCCTTACAAAACGATAACCGATTCATTCTGATTCTCAATTCATCTCCCACGCGACACTGAATCATTTTTTTCCTGGGCTTCATGTGTCATCCCACTTGCCTTTTGCCCAACAATGGCATACATTAGTGTCATCCAATGATAAGGTGCACATTCCACACAGTCAGGAGAATGCCGATGCCCCTCCATTTACAGATTCCCGGCGACAAGACCTACACCATCCACCAGGTTGTGTTTGATCTCAACGGAACCCTGGCCGTTGGCGGTGAAATCTCTCCGTCTGTTCACCAGTTGCTGACCCAGCTGGCCCCTCATGTACAGCTTTATGTGATCACTGCCGATACTCACCAGACAGCACCACAAGTACAGCAGTTACTGGGAGATGCTGTCACTGTCAAAGTCATCAGCGGCGCCCATACCGCCCAGGAAAAAGAGAGCTTCGTCGAATCCCTGGGTGCTCAGGAGACCATCGCCATTGGGAATGGGGCCAATGATATGAAAATGCTGGAAAAAGCCGCCCTTTCAGTGGCCATCATCGGCGGCGAAGGCGTCTATGGGCCGCTGCTTGCTGTTGCCGATCTGGCGGTGACACGTATGGAGGATGCCCTGATGCTGCTGTTGGAGCCCAATCGTTTGGTGGCTACCCTGCGCAGGTAAACCAGTGAACTGAAAAAGACCACCGGTTGCTGTTCCGGTGGTCTCTTGCTTCTCCTCGTATCCTTATTCTAAATGAGCCACACAATCACCATGTCGTAAATCAGATCGCCGTCAAGATCGTACAGTTCCACATAGTCATAGGCTTCTCCCATCGCCGCTTCAACGTCTCCCACCTGGAACAGGCCATCTTCGCCTTCCACATACACCACCACATCATCCGACAGTTGAATGGTTTCTCCATTTGCCGGAGTTAACTGGGTGTTGATGATGGTGTCAAAGCCGGCCAAAGCGTCGGGGTCGTCGCTGTCCAGCAGGTGCTCCACACCAATAAATGTCAGCAGGTTCCCTTCCAGGGCCAGCACATCTGCCAGGGTTTTCGCGTCTTCATAATCAGCGAAAATGCCAATGTATTCTTCGACACCTTCCAGATACTCCAGGGACACCAGTGTCATTTCCTCGCTGAATCCTGCGTGAAACAGCCCCCAGTGAGAGTAATAGTCCCAGTCTTCCACCACATCCCAGTAAGTGGAGGGGTGGGCTTCAAAGGTCATTTCTTCACCCTTCACCAGCAGGGTGATGGCGGGGTCTTCTACCAGCCAGTAAGCATCGATTACCACTCCATGAAGGTAGCTGACAGCTGCAGGGGTTTCAGGGGGAAGGCTCCAGGGATCCTCCGCTTCTTCAAAGGGGGTGGTAATCACCACCATGCGTTTACTGCCAATCCACTCCACGTCAAATCCCAGGGTTTCGCTGACAACTCGTAGGGGCACCAAGGTGCGGCCGCCGGAAATCACCGGGGCGGTTTCCAGCGTGATGGGCTGCCCATTGAGGGTTGCCTCGTTGCTGTTAATGGTCAGCTGAAGCACCTGGTCGCCCAGGGTATAAACCACCCGCCGCTCTGTGTGACTCCACTCCACCGATGCCCCCAGGGCTTCGCCAATGAAACGAAGGGGTACCAGCGTGCGGCCATCAGTGATCACAGGCGCCTGATCCAATTGCTGGATGCGGCCGTTAACAAGGCCCTCTGCCTCATTAATGGTTAATCGAATGGTTTTACGGTAGGGGAGCAAGGCATGCTCCACTTCGTCAATGGTCACATGAAGCCGGTCAATCAGCTGATCCAGCAAGTTGATGAGATTGGCCGCACTTTCTTCATTCAGCAGTGCCAGCACTTCCGCTTCGCTCATCCTGTCCAGCTTTTCGTAAGTCATGTCTTCTCCCAGCAGTGCCATCACTTCTGACTCAAATGACTTTTCCAGTGCCTCCATGGCCTGCTCCATGCGCCTTTCAAAGGTGAGTGACTGCTCATAATCCAAATGCCACTCAATTTCAAAAATACGATCCTCCACGGCTTCCGCCCGCTCTTCAAGGGCTTCAAAAGCCGCTTCCAACCCTTGCAGGTCGTCGGTGCAGCCGGTTAGCGGCAGCATGGTCAATAACAACACAATCAACAGCAGTAATCCCCTTTTCAGCTTGCCACTCAAGGTTTTTGGTGCTGCCTGGTCATTTGGTGTTGCCCACAAAAATGAGCTGTTCCGGTGAAGTGCTTTTTTCAAGTGGTCACCCCTCTCTGTTTGCTGCATCCCATTGGACAGACCTCTGGGATGCAGCGATGCTTGAATCAATTTTCTGTAACTTGTTTACCCATCCGTTGGATTTCCTAACCGCCAAAAATCATTCATCAGAAAGCGAGTCATCCTGTACGATGGTCCCAACTGGCGGGGGTTGCCCGCACATCCACATGCACAAAGGTGTCATACATGCCGATGCCTGTGAATCCCGTCTCCTGAGCTGTTAAGGTCAGCTGCCGGATGCTGACGCCTGTCACCCGAATATCTGCCGCCGTACCCAGCAGGTGCTGGCTGGTGGGACTGCCTCCCACCCGGGCATTATGACTGGCGTTTCGGTAGCCGCTGGTGATGATCACCGGTCGCTTCACCTTGCTTCGAAGCTGCTGCAGCTTTTCCAGCAGCAGCGGATGCAGCCGCACCTGATGGCTGCCATCTTTACATTCAAACTCATGAAGGTGAAAATTCGCTGATATTTGGATTCGATTCATGGTTGTCATCGTGTATCCTCCCTACTGGTTCTTCTTTATCTTGTTAACCTGTTTTCATTCACTCCCCCATTGGGTTCATTCATGGAACGACGAGGAAAGGACCCCTTCTTTGCCAGCCATCACCGGCTGCCTCTTGGCTGCAGCTGTTGCCGCAGTCTGGTGAGCATGGCCGCCTTTTGCCGGGAGAGGGTAACGGGGTGCCTGCCAATTTCTGCTGCCAGCTGCCGCAGGGTCTTCTGCTTGCCGTAGTGCTCCTGAAAAAGCAGGCGATCTTCCTCTCCCAAATTGGTCACCGCTTCCGCCAGCCACTGGTGCAACTCTTCGTTCAACAAAGTTTCCTCCGGCAGGGGGCCTTCATCGGGAAGCCGGGCCAGCCAGCTTTCTTCCCTGTCGTCCCCCGACCCTGCACCTCGCCCAGAACCGCCGCCGGTCACGCCCCCTGCACTGTCCAGAATGGGCAGGGGCTGCTTGCGTCGTGCCTGATTCATAAAATGGTACCAGAGTCGCTGGCGTACATAGGCCAGAAAGGGAACCGACAGCTCAGGCCGGTAGCTGTACAGCGCCTCCAGAATAATGAGCCGCCCCTCCTGCAGGGCATCCTCACGGCTGGGAAACACTTTGGGGTACTGGTGCACCACTGCCGCCAGCATAGGGTACAGCTGCTGAAGCAGGCTTTCCCGGGCGCCGGGCTGCTGCTGCCGTGCCGCCTCTGCCAGTTGAGCCGCCGCCTCTCTTTCCATGGGTTGGGTGGGTGATAAATCATTCATCATTGTGCCTCTTTCTCAAGGAACGCGTTCCTGCATGTTTTACCGGTGAGCCCACTTTACCATGGTCAGAACAATAATTCGAACACGTGTTCCCTTTCATTCAGCTGCACTTTTCGCTGCTACCCACCCATCGCTCACCTGTTTTCCCTGGGTCAGTTACCAAATCACTCCATTCAGCATCCAATAGCGTTGAACTGAACAAAACTGCCGACAACCGTTTTTCAGTGAACAGGCGACAGGGTTTTGCAGTGAACAGGTGATAGGGAATAGTGAATAAAAAGCTTAAAACCAATACGTCAACGTTATCCACCGTTTTTTTGCGCATGGCATTTCCTATGTAACCAAGAAAGAAAAGCACTAAAAAAGGCAGGAGAAATTTCTCCTGCCCAATTTCTCCTGCCCACTGGCACCACCATCTGTCATTTTACTTTCCGGTTGTCATCCCCTCAATGGAACGGGCCAAGTCCTGCAGGCTGGCAGAAAGGGTATCGATCTTGCCTTCCAGCCTTACCAGCAGGTAAACGGAAAGCACAATGGGAAACCCCAAATTAGCCACAGGGTTCAGCAGCTCGTTCATGGAATGCACCTCCTTTTCCCCACCTTACCTACCCTTCGAAGTCAAAGACCTCAGACTCAGTGGTGACAATGCGGGCACTCACCGGCACCGCCAGGGAAACACCGGCAGGGGCAAACACGTCCTGCATCACCAGGCTGTTCATGGCCGTTTCCACTTCTGCTTCCGTCAGATCCTCCCGGGGTTCCTGGAGGGTGATCCGGGCAGTTTTACCGTCGGTTTTGCGAAAGTTCAGTTCCAGTCGCTTATTCATTCCTTCACCTCCTTTGCTGTCGCCTCGTCACTCTTCAAATGAAATGACTACGCTTCGATGATTTCTTTTTCTTCCGCACGAATCACGTGCTTCACCGGCTTCGTCTGCAGGGCCGCCATGGTTTGGGCCGCTTCCAGCAGTTCTTCATCGGCGGCGGTGGGTTTAACACCGCTGAAGCTTCTGGTGCTCAGCTTCTCGTTTCCTTCGCCATCCACGCTGTCGATGTACCGCAGTCGCAGTCTGGCCTGTTCATTGATGATTTGAATCGGCATGTGCTCACCTCCCTTCTACTGGATAAATCGCAGCAGCCAGGAAAGCATAGCCCGATTTTTGCAATAAAATTCTTCCTGAAACGTCAAAAGCCCCTGGCGCAGTGGGTTCAGTGCCGTGGGCTTTGATTTTTTTATTGATAAGAAGATCCTTTTTCTTCATGAAAAGTATTTCTGATATTTACTCTTTGGTTTATCAGGTAATGACATTTTAATTTTTCCCGCCTGAATTAATGGATATAGATAGGTTTTAATAAAATAGCTGGGTGTTTCAAATTCAAACTGTTCAGCGAGCTCTTCTCTTGTTCTTGGCGTCCTGCAATAGGATATTATTTCCTGTGCAAGATCAGCACTTTTATCCTGAACGATTGTCTTTTTATAGAAAATGACCTTGAATGCACCTCGCCGATCGATAAATACAGGAGCGGGCATATTAGCTTTTTTAAGTTCAGCGATAACAGTCGGAATCCCAGAAAATCGATTCTCAGTATCAATCATTATTTCCAATGCACCTGCTAAATAAGGGTTTCTTGTATCTGCAGCTGCTTTACCTAAATCATCGACAGTTATTCTACCGTACAGGCCCCCGGGGTTCTCCAGTTCCAATCTATCCTCATACATGACCAACCTTATGGGCGAACGTTCTGTATGGACACTATAATCTCTGTGAATCAATGCATTCAATATTATTTCCCTTACTGCCTTAATGGGAAACTCTGGTTTGTCTGCCCGCATCCCCTCTTCTGTAACAATGGTTTTGACTTTCATATTCCTTCGGACAAAAGCCAATGTACTTTCAAGCATCTGAGATATGGTGCCCTCGATTCGTTTATTGTCTACAAATCGTTCTCCATCATCACCAAGTTCCCCCATCTCTTTTCCTTGCACCACCATCGCAGTGACGCTTAGCTGTGGAAAGAATTCTTGCGGGTATTCACCAAGAAGCATCAATCCTGCCAAAGTTGGCAAACCATCTTGACTTATGCCTTGAGTTTCGAGTATTCGTTGATCCTCAAGGTTAGCAAGATTGTTTTTTTGTCTGCGTAGTTTTAATAGATATTCAGTCATGTTGTCTTTTTTCAAATAAGCCATGGTTGCCCGATCAACAGTGCGAAGTTCGTCATGAATTCTTCTTTTAAAGGCTTCGTAACTGTAAATTTCGTACTCTGTCATTGGCTGATCAGAATCACCAACACGAACAAAAGACCCCCGCAGCCTTCCTGCCCCTTTATAAAAGCAGGGCTTATCGTAAATGTCACATTCTGAAATCTCCGCACTTACGACGATCTTCTCTTTTACAGTTGCCACCGTAAACAAAGGCCTAACAACCGGCTCCATTTGCAAAGACTGTTCCACAACTTTTTTTTGAAGATCTTGGGCATCATAAACACCTACCGCCTCATAACCAGCATCTTCATCAATTCCAAAAACGATAATTCCGCCGCCAATCTGATTTGAAAAGCTGGATAACGTATCATAAAGCTTAGTCGGTGTACCACCTAATGCTTTCTTGAGTTCTATATGCTGTTTTTCACATTTCTGAGAAGTGATTTTATTGACTAATTGAACCAATTCCTCTTCCAACATGGAAATCCCTCCTTCTCACCTCCAATCATACTATGATTTTATGCAAATATCAATAATTTATACAAATAATCTATTTTTTAAGCAAATTTTATTGTTTTTAAGAAATTCAACTTAAATTTTACTGAAGAAATTTCCCTAAAACCATCATGCAATTTCTCCTACTCATCTTCTCTCCTATGCTCCACCTCCATCTGGTCAACCCAATCTTCCTTAACGTAGACCATCCCGTTTCGGCATTCCACTTTACGATGGAGAAAATGGTTTTCTCACCATCGTCCCTTATGTAAGTCTATTTTGTCGAGTTATGATTAGACTACTCACAACTCGATTTTGATAAGTCTCCCTGAAACGAAAAAAGCCCCTGGCGCTGTGGTTCAAAAATCATCATGCGACGCCTTGATTTCGAACTTATGTTCTGGTATGATGAAAAAGCCACCCACTTGTATTCCTGCATCGCTTCAGATTCTGATTCAGATTCTGATACCTGGCGCCTTTTACATGGCGCCCTTATACATGACACCCTGCGCCACCGAGAAGGAGGAGACGCCCTTGAAAGCCACACCTTTACTGAAAGACCCATTGGCCCTTTACACCCTGAGCCCTGGCCGAAAGAAACGCCGTTCAGCCCGCCCGTCAAAGGAACAGCCGCTGGAAGCCTTGCTGAAACAGCCTGATTCCATCACCGGATTTATGCCGGTGCATGTGCCCGCCATGGGCACCGCACTGGAAGTCTGCCTCTTAAGCGGCCAGCGGGAACAGCTTCCCATGACCACCACCACTTTTCTCAATGCCCTGGCAGACGCTTATCTGGTGAATCTGCGGGTGTTGAAGCGCCGCCTTCGTGACCAATTGGGCATCAACTATTATGTTCCCCTGCCCCTCACCAGCCAGCTGGTGCTGGTACCAGTGAAAACCCGGCACCTTACCGTGAAGGGAGATGATGTTCACGGGTATGTGAATTTATGTGCCCTGCAGCACACCATGGTTACAGCAGATTCCCTGCTTTTGGTCAGCGGCCAGGGCTTCCCCTGTCTGAATCACCAAGCCACTGTGAACCGGCGCATCAACCAGGCTCAGCTGGCTGTGGCCCTGCTGCAGCAGGCATCCCTGTTAAAGCTGCAGCAACAGCGAAGCTTTGATTAGCCTGTTCCATCAAATTTAGAAAAACCAGGTGTGCCGGCCATTTCCGGTTCTCCTGGTTTTTTTTGATCACCGATCTTTGGTTTTCCAAGTCCACCTCATTGCAATTTTTCCAAAAGCAGTTCAAACTCCTCCACATAACAGGAGGCGATTCTCTCTGCGACCTCTTCTGCCATTTCTTCTTTATATACATGAGGCGTCATGTTTCTGTCATTCAACATGAGCAGCCAATTTTCTTCATTGATGATCAGCCTTTGGACAAAAGCCTCTTTGATCACAGCCTTTGGAGCATTGAGTTCAACAATCCCCTGGCCAATGCTGCAGCTAATCTTGTTCGGATGGTCAACCTGATGTTTCCAACCCCTGTCCTTTAGGGAACATCACGATCATCAGTACAACAAGAAGGGCTTGCATCAGTCTTGCACCTTCAACATGAAAAAAATGTCCTGCTCGAAGAGATCCGAAAATGCATGAGTATTCACGGAGTAGGTGCTTGCTGTTTTATTTGTCTATTTTTCGGAGCTTTCACAGGCACCGATGCTCCAGGCACCGATGCCTCTTCCCAATCAGTTTTCTGTTTTAACGTTTACTAATTACCATCTCAGAAATTGCATCCGTTAACACCTTGGAAAAATTTATATCTAATCTTTGTCCTAAATCGTTAGCCCATTTTGGAACAGCCACCGTCTTCTTGACAAGCTTCATATCTCTAATGTATTCTTCTATATTCACTGTAACCATAGTCGCAAAACCATTCTCTGCTTTCAGTTTTTCGATGGGCGTTGGTATTGGAATATCTTCGCCGCTTTCAATTAAGTCTGCTAAAGTCATTCCTAAAACCTCCTCGGCCATTAGTATGCCTTGTGAGATATCATTCTCCTGAATTTCTGTATAAGCACCTTGAATATCTACACATTCAATAATATGCTGCTTCACATAGATTGGTAACACTGCCGAGGAAATTACACACTATTTTGGACTTGACTGATTGCCTCTATAAACTTCAATTACTAAAAGTACTTTATTGTCTATTGTCGTTGTATAAATATCTGGTAGAATATTCGGGTAACAATTATCATAAATAGCGGATGCAACCTGATCCTGCAGTTCGAAAATGTCTACATCCGACTTAAGTCCAGTTACATTGCCTTGATCAGTGACCCCAATAATGAGCTTGCCTCCTGCTGTATTGGAAAAAGCAATGACTGTTTTTGCTATCGCTTGACTGCCGGGTAGTTCTTCTTTAAATTCAATATTTTTACCTTCTCCACTTTGAATTGCATTTAATAAACTCATTTTGGCGCCTCCTTTCATTTTACTCTTCGGCACTCTTCG
This sequence comes from Anoxynatronum sibiricum, assembly GCF_039414295.1. Classification (NCBI taxonomy): domain Bacteria; kingdom Bacillati; phylum Bacillota; class Clostridia; order Eubacteriales; family Clostridiaceae; genus Anoxynatronum; species Anoxynatronum sibiricum. The sequence continues at coordinate 174,540 of NZ_JBCITM010000008.1, forward strand.
GCGCTCTTCGGCACTCTTCGGCACTCTTCGGCAGTTGCTGATACATCTCAATCGATTCTGTATGAAATAACTTCTCTCAAAGCCAAGGCACTTCTTCCCCAGGTGGTTCTGGTTCTTCATCATTCTACAGTTTTCAGGTTAGCAGCACATACACTTTCTTTCGCCTTGCTTTTGAATCCCGCTAATTTTGGAATAGCTATTGCTGCAATAATCCCCAGTATTGCTATAACAATAATTAATTCCACTAGAGTAAACCCGTCTGACTTTTTATCCATTGTACTCACCTTAAAAATTAATTATCAACCTGAATTGTCAAGGGTCCTTGACAGTTGCATCAATCCTCTTCTGAACTTTCCAATAGTTTATCAAAATCACTTTTGAACAATCGATCCTGAACAATTCGATATTTCTCGAATTCACTTTCTGCATGAGCTTTAGCAATTTCTGCTGTCACTTTTCCCGCATCCTGTAATACATCACGGTCAGTCGCTTCTATAAAACGGTTAAGTCTTGTTTCCCAGTCACTCATGGTCATGGGAATATGCCTAAGGGCCATGTCCTCTGCAATATCAAGATAAGCAGAAACAAGTCTCTGTAGTTGTGCCATTTCTGATTCACTTAGGTAATTCTTAGCAAGGGACACATCAAATTTTTGGATTTTTCCATCTGGCGCGTCTTTCCAACTCGTTAGTCCCATATGCTTTTTATCTGCATCTGCACGCTTATAGATGACTTCTGCAGCAGTGTTTCCATGAATAGCCCAGTGAAGTTTGTTTTGTACCGTTGAAAAAAAGCGCCTTGTGGCTTTTGCATTCACCTCATAATCAATGGCCGTGGCATATATGTCCGTAATCTTTTGATAAAATTTTCTTTCGCTTAGTCGAATCTCACGAACACGTTGAAGCTGTTCTTCAAAATATTGCTCCGTTAAAATAGTTCCCCCATTTTTTAATCGTTCATCATCCATTGCAAACCCTTTAATAGTAAAATCTTTTACAATTTGATTTGCCCATTTGCGAAATTGTACAGCGCGTTCATTATTGATTTTAAACCCAACAGCGATAATGACTTGTAAATTATAATGCTTGACTTCTCTGTTTACTTTACGCGAACCTTCAGTTTGAACTATTAGGAATTTCCTAATAGTTGCCTCCTCTTGAAGCTCGTGATCAGAAAATATTTTTTTGATATGCTCATTTATTGTTGGAATTTCAACATCGTATAAAGAAGCCAACATCTTTTGTGTAAGCCAGATATTCTCGTCTTCGTATCTCATCTCAAAGCTTTGAGAATTATCACCTGTTGCTGCAATATATGTAAGATACTCTGCTGCACTCGAACGAATAGCAATATCATTTTTCTTTTTCACAAGATCACTCCCTTCATCATTGATTATACTATGTCTGTATATTTAGAACCAATTGGTTTGTCAAATCTACATCTTGCATAAATAATTTTTTTCTTGATTTTTTCCTGCTACATCTTGTGGTTGTGGTCCTTAATCACGCCAAAAGCATTGGAAATACTGAAATAAGGCCCCTTTTCGGGTACTTCTTAGGGCTAAGCGAAACCTGCGCACCGGATAATCCCTTTCAACTCATCACCGATTACAGGCTTGAGCCCAACATTACCAGTGACGTGGAGATGCTGGCCAATCGTGCTGGAGACATCCGTGAGCATACCGGCGTGGAAAAGCTCTACGTGGACGGCGGTTTTCACGGGGAGGCCGTGTACCGTGCAGCTGAAGAAAACAACATCGACATCCACCTGACAAACATGACAGGCAAAAAACAAAGAAACTTAGCCTGCTGACAGGTTACAAGGTATGTGCCCAGAACATGAAACGGCTCTTCAAGCACCTTTCGGGAGGCTACAAAAATAAGACAGCACCAGCCACAGGAGGTGGTGTGCTCATTTTCACCTAAATGGTGAAACTGAACCAGGAAAGGCAGCCTGCAAGGGGCTGATCTAAAGGATTAAATGGGTTCTTGCACATCTAACTCCCGTTAATGTCAGTGAATTTCTATGTTTTTTTGAATGAAGCAAGTGATAGCGGGATCAAACGTTCAATTTCTGCAGTGGAGTCATTTTTCTATTTTTGACACGACCCAAGCGAATCATCCCCCCAGTATCAGAGTTTCAACGCTCACAGCCTCAACAAGCCTTTGAAAACTTATGTGACAGGCGCATCAACCAGGCTCAGCTGGCCGTGGCCCTGCTGCAACAGGCATCCCTGTTAAAGCTGCAGCAACAGCGAAGCTTTGATTAGCCTGCTTCATGAGCGCACCAGGCCAAATCAATCACTTCCCGCATTACCTGACGCTGCACCGAGGGCATGGCCACCTTTAGAAACTTATGAAAGGTTCTGGCACTGTATTGGTAGCGATCATAGGCCTGTTGCATCATTCTTTTGCCTTCCGGTTCCAACTGACAGAAGAACTTAAGTGACAGGCACCGATGCTCGATGCCTCTTTTTATTAACGATGCCTCTTTTTAAATAAAAAAACCGCATGATCCCTGCGGTTTTTGGCTTAATCACATCAAATATTTTTTCACATCATCCAGACTTTGGTAGTCCAGTACTTGGTCAATCATCACTTCCAGTGTTGCTGCATCCAATTCCTGTATTCTTTTTTGAACCGGTTCCGATAAAGGCCCAAATTTCTTCGTTAGCAGACGAAGGGCCGTTTTTACTAACGCTTGTGTTTCTCCTTCCATGCGTCCTTCCATGCGTCCTTCCATGCGTCCTTCCATGCGCCCTTCCATGCGCCCTCTTTTCATGCCTTCCTCTAAGCCTTCTTTTCGAAGGATATCTGCCAGTGTCATGGCTACTTCTCTCCCTTCTGGGTATTCCTTGGTCATTTCATTCAATATTTTTTCCAGATCGGCTTTTGTCATCTGATGGGCGGCACTAAATACATACCGCATATAGATTTCCAGGTATTCTATCCCTGTTTCTTTGTTTTCCAATTCTCTTAGATATGCAGCGGCTTTCAGAACGGACTCCCGAAGCCGGTTCGGATCTTTGGTGAAGATATCCCGAAAGATGGTCATCAGGATTTTTAGCCGTACACCGCCTTTCATGGCTTCGTCCTGATACTGGGATAGATCGTATAACAGGTACTGATAGTCTGGTATATAATCTTTAACTGTTTCTGGTAACTGTGTATATCCCGGGATCATTTGGCTTAACCGGGTGCTGGTATGCCAATGGCCCTGGCCATGGTAGATTACCAGCGGGATGATAATGGGTAGTGCTTCTTTTTTCTCATGGGTGCTGTATTTATCCCAGATTTCGCTCATGTATTTCAACAGCTGAAAGGCAATTTTATGGCTGGGGTAGCTCTTATGTTCAAATAAAAAATAAAGGTATCCGGTTTTTTCGTTAATCTTAACACGATACAACATATCGGTAAAAGTTTCCTGCAATTCTTGGCTAATAAAACTGTCTCTTTGTGCTTCCAGGGTTTCCAAATCGATGATTTCGGATACGCTTTCCGGTAAGTAGTGTTGGATAAAGTCACGTGCCACTTCTGCATCCGAGAAGGTTTCTTTAAAGAATTTGTCATGGGGGTTTTGGATGCTCAATGCTGTCACCTGCTCTTTCTGTCCTGATCCTGATTGTAAGATTGTAATGGATGTTCAGGTGCTTCTTTAACTTAAGTATAGCATAAATGCTGGGCAACATCCATGCCGGCAAATGGTGGACTTTATTGAGCTGGTCAAATCATTCCTACAATTTTCATTTCAGAATTTCAAGTGGCTTTAAGTGCAGCGTTGCCTTTTCAACCGTCAAACCGGTGCATGACAGGTTCTGAAACCGCTCCAGCAAGCTGCAATTCGCAGAATTCTGAATAACTTAAAAACTTAAGTGACAGGCACCGATGCTCTTTTTGGACAGGCAAGTCCGTCAGCAATGGGTCATTTGGAACCGGCTTAAACATTATTCGGCAGGTCTGTTTCATCAATTTAAAAACCAGGAGAACCTGCCATTTCCGGTTCTCCTGGTTTTCTAATCACTGCTTTTCCTCTATTGGGGTGTGTAGGTGGTGACCAGGCGGGCCACCGCTGCTTTCACTGTTTCCGGGGGTTGTTCACAAATGGCTGCTGCCAGTTCATCCACCTGCCGGTTCAGTGTCTCAAAGGCCGTGACTGCCGGTTTTTCCACAAAGATTTTCTGGTGCACCGTGGCTTCCAGGCCATTGCTGTCCAATAGCAGCTCTTCATATAACTTTTCTCCCGGTCGCAGGCCTGTCACCTCCACCTGAATATCTTCACCAGGAGTGAACCCACTGAGGCGAATCAGGTTTTCCGCCAGGTCCATGATCTTCACCGGGTCTCCCATATCCAGCACAAAAACCTCGCCTCCCCGGGCCATGGCCCCAGCCTGAATCACCAGCTGCACTGCTTCAGGAATGGTCATAAAATAGCGGGTCATATCTTCATGGGTCACCGTCACCGGGCCGCCCTCTTCAATCTGTTTTTTAAACAGGGGAATCACGCTGCCGCTGGACCCCAGCACATTTCCAAAGCGCACCGCTGCAAACTCTGTTTGACTCATCTCATTGAGAGACTGCACCACCATTTCTGCCAGCCGTTTACTGGCTCCCATCACATTGGTGGGATTCACCGCTTTATCGGTGGAAATCAACACCAGCTTCTCACAGCCTGCCTCATGGGCGCACCAAGCCACATTCCGGGTGCCCAGCACATTGTTTTTCACCGCTTCAGCCGGGCTGTCCTCCATCAGCGGCACATGCTTATGGGCCGCTGCGTGAAACACCACCGTAGGCTGTTCCCGCTGGAACAACGCCTGCATACAGGCTTTGTCCCGCACCGAACCCACCAGCACCTTCATGGTCAACTGGGGGTGTTTTTTCCGCAGCTCCTGCTGCAGCTCATACAAATGGTTCTCATAAATATCCAGCATCAGCAGCTCCCGGGGGGCAAAATCGGCGATCTGCCGGCACAGCTCACTTCCAATGGAGCCGCCACCCCCAGTGACCAGCACTTTCTTGCCTTTCAAGAAACCGGCAATGGCCTCCAAGTCCAAATCCACCGGCTCACGGCCCAGCAGGTCTTCAATAGCCACATCCCGAATCTCTTTAATACTTACCTTACCATCAATGAGCTCATACACACCGGGAACGGTTTTGAGGCGCACCCCGGCACCAGCGGCCACGTCAATGACCTCCCGCATTACCTGGCGCTGCACCGAGGGCATGGCCAGAATCACTTCATCCACCCGCTTGCTTTTGATGAGCTCCGGCAGTTTTTCCCGGCTTCCCAGCACTGTAACCCCCGCCAGCTTGCGGCCGATCTTGCTTTTATCATCATCCACAATTCCCACGGGTCGACCGTGCTGGTAACCGTGGGCCTTCAGTTCCTTCACCACCATGGCCCCCGCCTCACCTGCTCCCACAATCAATACCCGGCGGGCACTGGTTACCTGGGGGGTGAAGGTGAGAAACCCCGTATCCCGATAGGTGCGGCTTACCCGGTAAGCAAAGCGCACCCCACCAATCAGGGCCATATCCAGCAAAATAGCCAGGGCATGAATCCCCCTGGGCAGCATTTGCTGGGTAATGGCCAAATAAGCCATCACCGAAGCATTGGCCAACACTGCTGTTATGGCCACCTTCATCAATTCTTCAATGCTGGCATACCGCCAAAGGCTGTGGTACAGCCCCAGCAGATAAAAAACCGCCAGCTTAATGAGTAAAATCCATAGCAGGTTTTCCCGGTATACCGGCCAGTAGTTGCTCACCATTCGTCCCGAAAAATCATAGTCAAATCGTATGGCGAAGGCCAGCAGATACACCAGCTGAATCAGCAGGGCGTCCAGCACCAGCAGTACCCCTTTTTTCATCTGTAAAGTCAGCTTCAACAGCCTCTCACTCCCGTCAGTTGTTGCTGCGTCTTTCAGCAGCTTTCCCGAAGCTTCTCTATTCCCCTAACACTATACCAAAAAATGGGACAGACTGCCAGTCAGCCCTGCCAGTTGTTTCAGTCGATCACATCTGATGCTATTTGGAACAGGTCGACATATTTATCTTTATTGTCCATCCCCTTCGGGGTATAATAGAAAAAAGTCATTATTTGTCCGCAAATCATCTTAACCATCATTGTGTACTGCCGATATGTATTATAGGATGGTTAACATAATATTGCCATGGAGGGTTCACTATGAAAATGATGCTTCACCGAAATAAACTGATTCCCGCACTCCTTTCTTTTCTCTTGCTTTTCAATGCCTTTTGGGTAAACACCTTCCCCATTGCCTATGCTATGGATACAACCGCAGCTCTCACTATTTTGGATGAACCTCTGGAACCCTTTGAAGCTTCAGCATTTGCCACCATTGATGATTTCAATCAATGGCTGAAAACGCTGCTTGAAAAAGAGGAAAACTTCCCCGACCTGGTGCTGGACTTGGATTTTCTGCTACAGAAAAACCAGCTGCAAGCCAATGAAAAAACCCATGCCTTGGCTACAGCACTTCGTGGTTTGGGTGCTGTGGTGATTTGGGATGGCTTCATTTCCGACAATGAGGTTGAAGGCGATGTTGAAGGCACAGACCTTGAAACCCCAGAAGCGGGCACGCTTGAAGAATTACCGATGGATCTGCCTGATGAGCAGCCTGAAACATCAGCGCCCGAAGGCGTTGAAGAAGAAATGGCCCCTGGTGAAGATGAGCCTGTTAGCCCGGAAGCTGATGAAGAAAAAGATGGGTTTGAAGAGGTTGACGGCCTACTGGAGGAAGGCGTTGAACTGAAAGACCTGGCTGATTGGGTGGAAGTTGCGGTTGAACCTTATGGCGTTGCTGCCCAAGGCATGATGCGCCTTCAGGATGCCCGAGGGCCGCCGGCCGTGCCCGAAGAAGAGTGGATTCTGGTACGCTACCACTTCGAGCAGGGCATGATCCGAACCATGGAGCGTCAGTCCGTTGAGCGACTGGACCGCATTATTCAGGTAACTCCCCTTGTTGATGCAGTGGTTCCCAGCAGCTCCCAAGAGGCGGCACTGCTTTTTGACGATCTCAGTAACCTCCCCCATGTGGAAGCCGTCTCCTTAAACCATTCCCTGTATGTCATGAACACTTACCAGGCACCCAATGATACCCACTATGCTTCTCAGTGGCATCTTCCCAGGGTAAAAGCGCCGGAAGCGTGGCAAGCCATGATCAACTCACAAACCACCGTCAGCCCCATCGCAGTGGCGGTCTTTGACACCGGCATCCAAACCAATCATCCCGATTTCGCAAACCGTCTCTTACTACCAGGCTACAATGCTGCCGACGGTACCACAAACGTTGCTGATTACGGCAATCATGGCACCCGGGTTTCTGGCGTCATTGCCGCTGCCACCAACAACAATACCGGGGTGGCAGGCGTGGCCTACACCTTCCCTGTTCAGATTTACCCCGTTCGTGTGGCCAACAGTGCAGGTGAAATCACTTTACAATCTCTTATCAATGGGATCAATAAGATTCTTCAAGACCCCACTCTAAGCAACGTTAAAGTCATCAACATGAGCCTTGGGTATGTACCAAAGGATATTCATGGAAATATCATCGATCCTTCTCCTGTTCTTGGTGCAAGTATTCAAGACGCACTTAATGCAGGCATCACCGTGGTGGCTTCTGCCGGCAACTGGGATTCCGGCAAGTCTTGGAGCATCACCGATAAAATGTACCCCGCCAGCTATCCTGGGGTCATCTCTGTTGGCGCCACCAACAGCAGTAACCTACGTTCCTCTTTTTCACATTATAATGACCGGGTTGACCTGGTGGCCCCCGGAACAGGAATTGTTACCACTGATATCAACAGCTCCTACACCACAACCTCCCCCAACGCCAATGGCACCTCTTTCTCTGCGCCTATTGTGGCCGGTGTAGCAACAGTGCTGAAAGGCATCGACCCTACGTTAACTCCCGACGGCATAAAAAACGCCCTCACATCAACGGCGGTTGATTTGGGGCCTACGGGAAAAGACAATGAGTATGGCTGGGGAATGGTGGATTATGAGCGTTCGGTTGCACACTTCACCGGACAATCTATGACTATTACCTCTGTTCAGGTGTCCGTTGATCAGGGCTCTTCTTCAACTGTTAACCAAGCCATTACTTTAAGGGCTTCCAGCAACCCTCCAGGGGCTGAGTTTGAGTTCTGGGTTCGTCCCCCTGGTCAAAGTTGGCGTGTTGTCCGGGCTTATGGCCCCTCCAGCTTTTTCTCTTACACGCCTTCTGTTACCGGCTCCTGGCAGGTGGGCGTTCGGGGTAGAATGCCAGGCTCTACTCAATGGGTTGACCATATCCGGGATCACCAGGTTTCCTCTGCATCCATTACCTCTGTT